>CALVHI010000007.1 GCA_944327365.1 uncultured Bacilli bacterium | reverse complement strand
TTTTTTTTAATTTATTTCTTTTAGTTAGTAGTTATCTATTCTTATTTATTGTCAATGTCTTTTTTCATACTTTTATCCTGAAATGTAACACTTTTTTATTTACAAAAATTTTGATTTTCAGTATAATACTCATGTGATGTTTATGGAGAAAATAATTATTATTAAATATGGGGAATTATCTACTAAAAAAGATAACATTAATTTCTTTTTGAAAAAATTAAAAGAAAATATTTTATTTAGCCTTAAAGATCTAGATGTAGAGGTAACTTATGATTTAGGACGCATGTTTATTCATGCGATGAATCATTTTGATGAAGTGATTAGTCGAATAAAAAATATTTTTGGGATTCACGAAATTAGTATTGGCTATACTATTGATTCGACAGATTTTAATTGTATTAAAGAGGAAATATTAAAGTTATTAAAAGAAAAAGAGTTCATAACATTTAAAGTTGAAAGTAAAAGAAGTAATAAAAAGCTCGATACCACAAGTATAGAGTTGAGTAAAAATTTAGGAGCTTATATATTAAAAAACATCAGAAACTTAAAAGTAGATGTTAAAAATCCCGAGATAGTTGTAAATGTTGAATATCGCCTCCATAATACTTTAGTTTATTTTGATAAAATTAAGGGATCTGGTGGCTATCCTGTTGGGACTTTAGGAAAGGGGTTATTGATGCTTAGTGGTGGTATAGATTCCCCTGTAGCGGGCTATCTTGCTATGAAAAGGGGAGTTAAAATAGAAGCTATTTATTTTGAGAGTCCACCTCATACAAGTATTGAAGCAAAAAATAAAGTTAAAAGATTAGCCCAAAAATTAGCAGTATACAACAATGATATTGTTTTGCACGTCGTTAATTTTACCCTAATTCAAGAAGCAATTTATAAAAATATTCCTCATGAATATTTAATTACTATCATGAGACGAATGATGTACCGAATTAGTGCAATACTAGCTAGCAAGAGAAATGCTAAAATTTTAATTAACGGAGAATCGATTGGTCAAGTAGCCAGTCAAACTCTAACAAGTATGAGTGCTATTAATGAAGTAGTAAATATTCCGGTAATAAGACCTCTTGCTTGTTTTGATAAACTTGATATTATTGATATAGCTAAAAAAATTGATACTTACGAAACAAGCATTTTGCCTTTTGAAGATTGCTGTACTATTTTTGTGCCTAAACATCCAGTAATTAATCCGAATATTGGAAAGTGTCATGAATATGAAGAGTTAATACCATTTAAAGATTTAATTTATGAAGCAGTTAAAACTCATGAAGTAATTAAAATACAAGCTCATGAAGAAGATAAAGCGTTTAAAGATTTATTATAGAGATATATTCTCTATAATTTTTTTTTAGTTCTTTTATAAAGATAGAAGGGTTATTTTTAAAGACAAATAAATAGCAGTAATTTTTAGTACGAGTAAGTGCTACATAAAATAATCTTCGCTCTTCTTCGTTAGGATAAATATCATAGTGTTTTATTACATATTTAAGAATTTTTTCACTTTTTATTTTAGAAGGAAGAGAATTAATGTCTGCAGTTAAATTAATAATTAAAACATTATCTTCTTCTAATCCCTTTGCTTTATGAATGGTTTTATAGTAAATATGTTTATCAAAGTTAAGAATTTGATTGTTTTCTAATTTTAAATTTTCATTTAATACAGTATAGATATCATGATTATTTCTTCCTAAAATCATTAAATTAGTAGAAGAAATCTTTCTTAAAAGCTTTTCAAAATCTTTTTTGATATTTTTATAATAGCAAATTATAATAGGCTTAGAAATACTTTTATTGGACTTTAGCGTTTTTTTCATTTGTCTTGGATTCTTCATTATAAAATCGCCAGCTACTCTAATAAGTTCTTTGCTGTTACGGTAAGTGTTAGTAATATATAGTTCGTAAGCAGGATCAAAGTTTTGCTTAAAATCTAAAAAGTTATTTAAATCACATCCTGAAAAGCGATAAATAGATTGAAAATCATCACCAACAACGGTTACATAAGCTCCTGTTTTTTTTCTAATTACTTGTACTAATTTTTCTCTAACCATAGAAGTATCTTGATATTCATCAACAATAATATATTGATAAGTCTTATTAATCCCTTTTTTTTCCACTAATCTAGTTGCCATATAAATCATATCATCAAAATCAATTTTACCACTTGCCCTTTTCTCTAATATATACATTTCATATATTTTATTAATAATTTTTAAAATTGCTTGATCTTTTTCTTTAGCACGACTAATAATTTCTGAAAAGTATTTTTTATCATAATAATTAGCAATATAAAGTCTAATAAATCTTGCAATCATTTCTTTAAATTGTAAGAACTCTAAAGTGTTTTTATAATACTTATTCATAAATAGTTTCTTAAAATAAATACTATCTGTACTTTCAAAAACTTCATTAATCATATATTCTAATAAATCTTCATGAGCTATTTTATAATCAATTTGGTAGCTTTTTAATATTTCTAAAGCAAGTTTATGAAATGTATAAACTTTAGCTTCTTTATTTAATTCTTTTTTTATTTTATCTTCTAAACTATTAGCAGCATTATTTGTAAATGTAATACATAAAATATCTTCTAAAGCAATATGTTCATATAATACTAAATATTTTATTTTTCCTACCATGGTAGTACTTTTGCCGGTACCTGCTCCAGCGATAATAATATTATTTTCTTTTATTCTTGTTGCAGCTTTAAGTTGTTCTTGATCTAATTCGTAACCCAGTACATCTAATTTCATTTAATCTCCTGCAAGCCTCTACAAGTATTATGAAACAAGTTAATCAAGAATGCAAGAAAAACCGTTCGACATATTTTGACATAATCGCTATACCTAAAGAGTAAATGTGCTAAATTGTAGGTGCATATCAATTAATAGAAGAGAGCAATCACCTATTTTATTAAATTGCTTATGATAATAATTCGAGTTTTATGGTTTACTTTCTAGTTAAAAGTTAAGAGAATATGAAAAAAAGATAGTTTTTTCTGAAATTTATAGTATAATTAAATAAGAGGTGAGTTTATGAAAGTTGTTGTTAGTGCGGGTGGAACCGGAGGGCATATCTATCCAGCTATAGCAGTACTAGAAAAGCTTAAAAAAGAAATTAAGGACTTAGATGTTCTTTATATTGGGACTAAAAATCGTATGGAAAGTGAAATCATTCCTAAACGTAATATTAAATATGTTGGGATAGAAATATATGGATTTAGCAAAAATATTTTAAGAGATGTAAAAAATATATTTTTAATTAATAAAAGTTACCGCAAATGTTTAAAAATATTAAAGGAATATGAACCAGATATTGTTTTAGGTTTTGGTGGATATGTTACTTATCCAGTTTTAAAGGCTGCTAAAAAGTTAGGAATTAAAACATTTTTACATGAGCAAAACAGTATTGTAGGAAAAACCAATAAATATTTATCTAATCAAGTAGATTTGGTAGCAGTTTCTTTTTTAAGCACTTTAAATAAATTTCCTCGAGCTAAAAGAGTAATTTATACCGGAAATCCATGTGGAGAAAATGCCCTAACTACAAAAGAAATTAAAAAAAGCGATATAGGATTAGATGTTAAAAAGAAGCTTGTAATTGTTGTTGCAGGTTCTTTAGGAAGTAGTTCATTAAATGAAAAGTTAAAAGAGTTCTTGCGTTTAAGTAAAAAAAGTGACTATCAAGTTGTTTATATTACTGGGAAAAATCATTATGAAGAATTTATTAAAGGAACTAGATTTGCTAATAACATAAAAGTATTACCTTATTTAGATAATTTAGCAGGTTTAATGCGTAATTGTGATTTAATGGTAACACGAGCTGGGGCTTCAACTATGAGTGAAATTTTAGCTTTAAATCTCCCTGCTATATTTATACCTAGCCCTTATGTAGCAGGAAATCATCAATTTTATAATGCTTTAGAAGTTGTTAAAAATAGTGCTGGATTAATGATTGAAGAAAATAATCTTACTGGTGAGGAACTTTATCTTATGGTAACGAATCTTTTAAGTGATAAAAAAGAGTATGAAATTATGAAGATGAATTTGCGAAATTTAGGTAAGAGTGATAGTAGTGATATTATCATAAAAGAAATTAAGGAGTTAATAAAATGAATGATATAGAAGGAATAAGAATTACACAAGATGCTGACCTTAAAAATTTAAATACTTATAAATTGGAAAGTCATGCTAAATATTTAGTGAAAGTAGATATACTTGAAGGATTAATTCATCTATTAAAATATTTAAAAGAGCATGAAATTAAGTATTTTATTTTAGGGGCTGGGTCAAATATTATTATTGATAAATATTTTGATGGAGTTGTAATTAAATTAGATGGTCTAAATGATATTGTTATAGATAAAAATAAAATTACTTGTGGAGCTGGAGTAATGCTAGGCAAGTTATCTAGTAAAGCAATTCAACATAATCTAAGTGGATTAGAATGGGCAATGAATATTCCAGGGACTGTAGGAGGAAGTATTGTTGGAAATGCAGGAGCATATAAAGAAGAAATATTTGATTATTTAGTTAGCTTAAAAGTAGTGGATGAAGATTTAAAAATAAAAGAATTAAAAAAAGAAGATATTAAACATTCATACCGAGATACTGAATTAAAAACTAAACCATGGATTGTAATAGAAGCTACATTTTTATTAAAAGATGGTAATGCAAAGGAATCTTTAGAATTAGTGCGTTCAAGGCAAGAAAGAAGAATAAAGACGCAACCGCTTGATATGCCATCCGCTGGAAGTGTATTTCGCAATCCTGATAATGATCATGCTGGTCGTCTAATTGAAGATGCTGGATTAAAAGGAATGAAGATAGGTGGCGCTATGGTTTCTTTTAAACATGCCAATTTTATTGTAAATACAGGGAATGCTACTAGCGAAGATGTAAAAAATTTGATAAAATTAGTTCATACACAAGTCAAAGAAAAATTTAATGTTGATTTAGTGTTAGAGCAAATGATCATTGATTGGAAGTAGAAAATGGAAAAAGTAAAAAGGGTTAAAAGAAAAAAACTAAATATTAAAGCCATTATTATTTTACTATTAATTTTATATTTAATAGGAATGTTTTTATATACCATTTTTACTATGAAAATCAAAAACATTTATATTACAGGTACTCATCTTTTGACAGATAATGAAGTAATCAGTATCGCTGATATTAAAGATTATCCTGCTATTTTACAAATTAGTACAAATAAATTAAAAGAAAAAATAAGTAATTTAGAATTAGTAGAAGAGGTAAATATAAAAAAAACTTTAACAGGAAAACTTTATATTCAAATTAAAGAAGCAACACCTTTATTTTATAACAGAAATACAAATAAGGTCGTTTTAAGTAATAAAAAGGAAGTGGAAAGTAATGCTAAGTATTTAGGCATACCTACTTTAGTTAATTATGTACCTAAAGATATATTAAATGATTTTATTGATTCTTTAAAAGAAGTTGATTTAGATATAATTAAGATGATTAATGAAATAGAATATTGTCCTGATATGAGTGAAGATATTATGATCGATGAATATCGCTTTTTACTTAGAATGAATGATGCAAATCATGTATATGTAAATATTATTAATATGCAAAGATTAAATGATTATGAAAGTATTTTTGCTACTGTAGGAGATTTAAAGGGAACGGTTTATTTAGATAGTTATAATGCTGATAATATTATATTTGAAGCGTTTTTAGAGGAAAGTGAAGTTGATGAGGGGGGAACAAATGATGAGGCCGAAGATTAATTATCAATTAAAACTAGAAGAGTTAATTAGCACTTTAAAAAGTAAACCAACTCTTTTATTACATAGTTGTTGTGGGCCATGTTCAACACAAGTTATTGATTATTTAAAAGATTATTTTGATATTACTGTATATTATTATAATCCTAATATTGAACCTGTGGAAGAATATATTCGTCGTAAAAATGAACAAAAACGTTTTATTAGCGAATATCAAGAGGCGATAATCCATTTTCTTGATTGCGATTATCATAATGAAGATTTTAAGAAAATATCTAAAGGCCTAGAATCTGTTCCTGAAGGGGGTTCTAGATGTAATAAGTGTTTTTATCTTCGTTTATATCATACAGCTTTAAAGGCAAAGGAATTGGGATATGATTATTTTGGGACAACTCTTACAGTAAGTCCTCATAAAAACAGTCAAATAATTAATGAAATAGGGAAAACTTTAAGCGAAAATTTAGGTATTTCATACATTTATGGTGATTTTAAGAAACATGATGGATATAAGAAGAGTATTTTATTAAGTAAAAAATATCATCTGTATCGTCAAGATTATTGTGGATGTTTATATGGGAAGGAGTAATTTATGAATATAGATAAATATATAACTTTGGTCACTTTTATTCCTTGGCTATTGATTATTATGGTTAGTATGATTTTTAATCTAAATAAAGAAGATTACCAAAAGTTTAGTATTAAATATTTAAGTCAAAATATCTTTAAAATATTTCGCTTAGATACACTTTTATTGATCGTCTGTTTTTGGTATTTTTCTTCTTTTGGTCGGGAATTTGTTAATAAATACTTATTTGCTATTATGTGTTTGTATTTATTTGTAAACTTTTTTTATGAAAAAAGAGCACTTTTAAAGAAAGGTTTTTTTAAAGAAAACATAATCAATATCCTTTTATTAATCATTATAGTTAGTAGTCCTTTTATCTATTATGCTCAAACTAATAATTTAGATTTTACATATAAACTAATGCTTATTTATTTGTTCTTGTCTTATTTTATTGTTTTGTTAATAAATACGATTGCTCGCTTACTTAAAAAGCTATTACCAAAAAATGACTCACATTAAAGAGTCATTTTTCTATGCTTCTAATTCTTCATCACTTTCAATATCTACCGTTTTCATAATTTCTTCCATACTTGTAAGTCCTTCTACTACTTTTGATAATCCATCTTCAAACATTGTTGTTATATCTTCTTTAGCATGATAAACTAACTCTTTTAAAGTTTTTCTATTTATATTTGAAGTTATTGCTTCTCTAATATCTTCATTAATGGATAGAACCTCATGAATAGCAATTCTACCAAGATATCCATGATTACAATATTTACAACCAACTGGAGTATATACTTCATTTACAGTAATTCCTAAATGCTTTTTAATTAATTTTTTTTCATATGGAGTAGTAGGCCTAGTACCACGACATTTTGGGCAAAGCTTTTTAACTAATTTCTGAGAAATAATCCCTGTTAAGGCACTACCCAATAGATAACGCTCTACTTCCATATCAATTAGTCTTTCAATTGTTGTAAGAGAATTATTCGTGTGAATCGTTGATAAAACAAGGTGCCCTGTAATACTTGCTCTTACTGCAATGCGAGCTGTTTCATTATCCCTAATTTCTCCAACCATAATAATATCAGGGTCCTGTCTTAGAATACTTCTTAATGTGGTTGAAAAAGTTCGACCAATCTCACTTAATACTTGTACTTGATTAATATTTTTTATTTTCATTTCAACAGGGTCTTCTACAGTAATAATATTTCTTTCCTTAGTATTTAACTTTTGAAGGAGAGCATAAACCGTAGTTGATTTACCTGTACCAGTAGCACCAGTAACTAAGATTAATCCATTTGGCTTTTTTATCATTTCCTCCAGTCTTTTTAAATTCGTTTCACTAAATCCAAGATTTTCTAGGCCAGTAAGACTCATACTATAATCAAGTATTCGAATAACCATTTTTTCCCCATTAACACAAGGAAGTGAAGAAACACGAAGATCGAGAGATATTTCTTTCATAATATTTTTTATTGCCCCATCTTGTGGCATTCTAGTTTCAGTAATATTCATACCACTAAGTATTTTAATACGGGTTACAACATTTCTTTTTAATACGTTTGGTATTTTTGCATAATCTTGAAGTTCACCATCAATACGAATACGAACCATTAAGCATTCTTCAAGAGGATCAAAATGTATGTCCGAAGCTTTTTTCTTAATCGCATCAATAATAATGTCATTTACAACTTCAACAATACTAACTTTTTCAAAATCAAAAGTTCTCAAATACATCACCTTATTCTAAATTAATTATACACTAAAAAACAATGAATAACAAGTTGTTTTCATCTTGATGCTAAAAGATAAATATGTTATGATAATTGAAGTTAGGAGTGCGTAAAATGGACTGGTTAAAAATAGAAAAATATGAATTATATAAAGAACGAAAAGATGGGAATTATTATGATTTTGTTTTTCAAAGAGATGGTAATAAAACATTATCTATCTTTTTCGGTGGGAATTTAGACTTATATTTTTCTTTAGAAAATTTTGATGATGATCCTACTTTTATAATTGGTAAAGACTATTATGAAATATATATGCTATTTGATAAGTTATATAGTAGTGTTATAAATGCTGATATCTATGGAGAGATCACTGAAGAAGAAAAAGATCACCTTATTTTTATGAACAAAATAAATCAAGACGATTATCACCGAGAAATAGAAGAATTAAAAAGACGTGAAAGATATAGAAAATTTTTAAAAAATAGTCATCAGTATAAAAATTTAGTGCAAGATGGTTTAATAATTTGGCTTAGTGATGAGTACTTTGATGAAGTAGCTCCTTTTGTAAAAATAAAAAAACAAGAAAATGTTTATATATTAGAGTTTGGAAAGTCAAAGATACCACTTGAATATCAAAATGATGCTGATTTAATGCTTATGGACCCAAGAAGAATTACAGTTAGATTTCGCAATAGTGGGTCAAGATATGATCCGTTTAATATTATTTTTATGGGACTTTATCAGGGGTTATGTAATCTTGATTATGAATATCATCAAATACACATTGAAGAATATTTACAAGAATCTAAAATAAAATCACGAGTTTTAAAAAGATGATCACGTAAATAAAATATTGTGATATAATATAAAAAAAGGAGTTTAGTTTTATGTTCAAAAAGAAAAAAACAATAATTTACACAATTATAGGTTTAATCTTATTAGGAGCAATTATTTTTATACTATGTTCGCATTTTATCTTAAATAAAGAGATAGAAAAATTTAAAGGATTTACTTTTAAAGAGATAACAAAACTAAATTTTGGCGATGTTAATTTAGATGATTTTGTTGAAGAAGTAGCTTGCGAAGAAAAATGTGTTTTTGATAATACAGAGTTGGAATACGAAATTACGAATATTAAAGATTTAGGAAGTCAAGAAATAACTGTAATAATAGAATATCGAGACAAAACTTATGAGCATACCTATGAAATAGATGTTGTAGATGAAATAGCGCCAATTATTACTTTAAAAGAAAAGGAAATTAGCTTTTTAAAAAATAGTGATTCAGCAATCGATGAAAAAAGTTATATTTTAGAAGTTAGTGATAATTACGATGAATTAACGATTGATGATGTTGAAATTGAAAGTAATATAAATTTAAAAAAAGTAGGGGATTACCTAATTAGTTATACTCTTACTGATGCACATAATAATGTTGGTACTACTACTTTAACGGCTCATGTTATAGAAGATGAAGACAAAGAAAATAATGATGATAAAAAAGAGGCAAATAAAGAGGTAAGTTCTGATCAAGAAACAAGTCCTAAACAAGAAGCAAGTAAAAAACCTAATAAGGAAACATCTAATAATCCAACAAATGATAAGAATACAACTCAATCTACTTCTTTTAAAACGGCAATTAATAGTGTTTCTCTTTCTCCTCTTAAAACTAGACATACTGAGCTAGATAATCAAGTTGCCAGTATTATTTCTAGTGTAACAAATAGTGGAATGTCAAATTATGAAAAACTACAAGCTATTTATAATTATGTCAAAAATAAATTAAGCTATGAAATGATGGTCTTAATTTATAATGAATTATGGGATATGCAAGAAGAGTATAGTTATTATGATTTTGATGCGATGGAAGTAATGAGAGCAATATACTCCCTTGAAACTGGTAAAGGTGTATGTGATAATTATGCTGCATTATTTATGATTTTAGCAAGAAGAATTGGGTTTGATGCTTATGTTGTCGGGGGGTCAGTAAACAAAGTAGGTGGAGGAACTACAGGACATGCTTGGGCAATGATTAAAGCGGGTGGCACTTATTATATTTTTGATCCTCAAATTGAAGATAGTAAAGGAACCAGTTATACATACTTTGGCAAAACTGATAAAGAGCTACCAATCTATCACTATAATTTATCTTCTAATATTAGTAATTTTAAATATTTTAAAGAAAATCCGAATCAACCTCATGAGTTTGAAGCCTATTTTAAAACAAGTGGTGCTATAGTAGAAGAAGATACTTTGTCTAGTCAAGGTACATATATCAGCTATTCATCAAATAAATATGAATTAGGAGAAACAGTTAATATAACCTTTAGTACGTCACGTACACAAAACTACAAGTTAGAAATATTAAAAAACAATGAAGTAATATCAAGTGAATCCTATGACGGTAGTAGTAAAACGATAACTCTAACTTTTGATGAAGTGGGTTCTATAAGTTATGATGTTAAAATCGAAGTTGGAGATTATGATATTGAATATGGAATTCATGGTACGGTAGAAGAGACTAGGTAGTAAGTACAGAAAATGAAGTTTGATTTTAAATCAAGCTTTTTCTTTATTTAAAAATATAGGTATTCATGATAAAATATTAATGGAGTGGTTAATATGCCTAAAGTAACAATTGAATCATTAGATGATTTTGGAAGAGGAATAGCTCATCTCAACAACAAAGTAATATTTGTCGAAAATGCTTTACCAGAAGAAGTAGTAGAAATAGAAATTATAAATGATAAAAAAAGTTTTAGTGAAGCTAAAGTAACAAAATATTTAAAATTTAGTAAGAATAGAGTAGAAAGTATTTGTCCTTATTTTGATACTTGTGGCGGATGTAATCTACTGCATTTAGAGTTTTTAAATACATTAATATTTAAACAAAACAAAATAAAAAATTTATTAAAAAAACATAAGTTAAATTATGATAAAGGGCTAGAAATAGTTAAAAATGATAATCCAATCTATTATCGCAATAAAGTAAGTTTAAAAATAGAAAATGGGCATTTAGGTTATTATGAAGAAAATACTCATAAACTAGTGGAAATAAAAGAATGCATGATGGCTAAACATTCGATAAACGAAGTAATTAAAAATTACAAACTATTACACTTAGAAAATGCGAAACTAACCATTCGTTCTAATTATAATGATGAAATATTAATTATTATTGAAACAGATACCAAAGAATACGATATTGAACTTGCGAAATTAAAAGAAAAAATAAAATTAGTAGGTATTATTTATAATAATATTACAATATATGGTGAGAATTTCTTTTATGAGCGAATAAATGGTAAATTATTTAAAGTATCCTACAATTCCTTCTTTCAAATAAATGAGAATATCACTAGCAAATTATTTGCCTTAATAGAAAATAACATAGATAAAGATAGTATCGTACTAGATTTATACAGTGGAGTAGGAACATTAGGTATTGTTGCTTCTTCTAACGCTAAAGAAGTATACAGTATGGAAATCATTAAAAATGCTGTTTTAAACGGTATTACAAATGCTAAATTAAACCAAAAAACTAACATCAAATTTATGCTTGGTGATGTTGCAAAACTAGTAGATAAAGTAAATTTAGCTTTTGATACAATGATCATTGACCCACCCAGAAAAGGCTTAGATAAAAAAACAAGAGAGTTTATCTTAAAAAAATTACCAACTAAAATCATATATGTATCATGTAATCCAAATACATTAATGAGAGACTTAAAAGAGTTAGAAAGTATTTATGAAATAAGTGATTATAAAATATTAGATATGTTTAGCTACACCTATCATGTCGAAAGTTTTTGTGTTTTGAAGAGGAAATAAAGATGAAATATAGAAAAGCAACATTTAACGATATTAATGATATTGCCAATCTAGTAACAGATTTATTAGGAACTTGTAATATTAAATCAGATAGTTCAATTTTAGAAAGCAATATTGAAGAAATTACTAAAGATATTAATCATTACTATGTATGCACGATAAATGATAAAATAGTTGGAGCGTGTGGGATAAGCGATATTTTAAAGCAAGATAGATTTAATTTAGGTTTAAAAAATATCAGAGAAATTTTATATTTAGTTGTTGATAAAAAGTACCAAGGAAAAGGAATAGGTACTTAATTACTGAAATTATGTAGTAATTATAATAAAGAAGATATTATATATGAAGCATGGGGAGATAACAAAGAATATGTAAATTCTAAATTTATTTTAGAAAAGTGTGGATACAAAATGATAAAAGATTTAGGAAAAGACTATTATAGAAAACAAAATTATTGTGATAAATGTGTAAATAGAGAGAAAGAGTGTTATGAATGTATGGCTCAAATTTGGGTTAAATTTAAAATAGAAACTACTTCTAAAATTTAATAAATGATAAATAGGTTTAAAAGTAAAAGGTGAGAAAAATGAAACAAATAATTAAAAGTATAATTCTAAGTTTATTGGCAATTTTTCCGATAACAGTTTATGCCGAATCAGGAATTGAAAAATTTTATATTAATGCTGTTGTAGAAGAAAATGGGGATTTAACAGTTGAAGAATACTTCTATTTAAATGGTGAATTTAACGGAATGGAAAGAGAAATTCTTTACCAAAATGATGATTTATATGATTTTCATTCTGAACTAGACTATTATGGTGGAAGTAAACTTCATAATGGAAATGGGATAGAGCTATTAGAAATAAGAGCTTTACCTATTGATGAAAATTTTGATTTTAAGAATATTTCTGGCACTAAGTTTAAAGAAGTAAGTAGTGCCGATGAAGGTGACTATGGTGTTTATACAGTTGATACGTCAAGTAATGGGGAAGTCTACCAAATTTATTTACCGGATAAGAAAAATAAAGCTTTTTATATTAAATACCGATTAAAAAATATGGCGATTGTTCATAATGATATTGCGGAAATCTACTGGAATGCGATCGGCGATTCACTAAGTGAATCAATTGGTACCTTAAGAATAACTGTAACTTTTCCAAGAAATGAAAATGAATTTAGAGTATGGGCTCATGGGCCTTTAAATGGCAAAATAAACAAAGTCTCAAATCAAGAATTAGTTGCTGAAGTAATGAATGTTTATAGTTATGAGGCTGTTGATATTAGAGCAGTCTTTGATAAGTCAGTAATTCCGAGTTCTACTAAAAAAACAAATGTTGATGCTCTAGCAAAAATACTTAACTATGAAGAGAATGCGGCTAATCAAGCAAATTATGAACGAGAGCAGGAAGAATATAAAAATCAACAAACTGCATATGAAGAATTAGCTTATTGTAACAAATATTTAAGTCGTTCTTGCTATAATAATGCCAAATATTATATTTCTTTAGTTACAGATGAAACTGTTTTTAAAGACTTACAAACCAAATTAGAAGAATTGCATATTCTTGTGATAGAAAAAGAAGAAAAAACGGCGAAAGAAGATGTAAAGCTGGCTTTAGAATATCGTGATTATTATTGGTATGATGTGGCAATGGAGTCAGTAAAGCTATTGGAAAATGAAGAATTAAAAAGTGAATTATTAGCAAAGTTAGTTCCCGTTAAACAAGAAATGATTGAAAAAGAGGAAAAATTTAATGAAACAGCAACCATTATTAGTTGCATGATAATTGTATGTTTAATTGGAATTGGAATATATCTATATTTTAAATGTGATAAAGAATATAATGTCGAATTTGATCACAAATATATGCGTGATTTTCCTAATAATTTTTCTTCAGCAACAGTAGAATATTTGATGAAAAAGAAAATAACGGAAGAAGCCATTTCAGCTGAAATTCTTTATTTAATTTATATGAAAAAAATAAAAGCAACTAAAGACGAAGAAAAAAAGGATATACTTTTAGAAAAAAATGGTTTAGAACTAGACCATGAAAATGATTTAGAAAAAGCTTTAATAAATTTAATTTTTAGAAGTAAATCCCAAATTTGGTTAAAAGATTTAAAGAAAACAGCTAAAACATCAACAAGTTTTTATAAGGATTATCAAAAAGTAAATAAAATCATGTTGAATATGGCTTTAAATGAACACTTATATGAAGAAGATAAAAGCAAAGTAGAAAGTAAATCTCGGAAAAAAACATCTTGGAAAGGGATTGTTTCTGTAATAATTCTTCTTGCTACAGCCAGTATAGGTTTTCTTGCCTTTATTCTTGCTCTTATAATAATTCTATGCTGGAATAAGAATACGATATCTTATAAGTTAAAAGAAAAAAACAGTTTATCTTATCGTATCAAAAAATATAGTCGTCTTATTGCAACATTGGCAATGATTTATGCGGTAGTAGGCATAATCCATTTATTTGCTACCAAGCATTTTATTTATGATGCAGGTTTGTTTTATTTATATGTTTTAATAGTAGCTATCATACTCATAATATATAGTGTCATTGCTAGAAAAAGAACTGAAAAGGGAGCGCTCGAATATAAAAAGTGGCGAGCTTTTAAACAGTTTCTAAAAGATTTTGGCACTATGGATGAAAAGACATTACCAGAAATAGTTTTATGGGAAAAATATTTAGTTTATGCAGTAGTTTTAGGATGTGCTAATAAGCTTTCTAAAACCATGAAGATAAAACTAGAAGATATGAATGTTGATTACACCTTTAGTTTTGATGCAATAACTCTCACTAATTTAAGCATTATATCCCATGCAGTTTCCACATCTATCCACAGTGCTAGAACCTATAATAGTTCTTCTGGCAGTTCTAATTGGTCTAGTGGTTCTGGTGGGGGAGGAGGATTCTCATCAGGTGGTGGCTTCGGCGGAGGTGGAGGTGGCGGAGGCCGTTTCTAATATGATTTATATAAGTACATATTCATCACCTATTGGCGATATCCTACTTGCTAGCAACAATAATAAATTAATTGGTTTATGGTTTAAAAATCAAAAATATTATATGAATTCGATAAAAGAAGAGGTAGAAGAAAAAAATGATGAGGAAACATTAATGAAAGCCAAAAAATGGTTAGACAGATATTTTAAGGGAGAAAAACCAAGTATAAAAGAACTTCCTCTAAATCCGGATGGAACTGAGTTTAGAAAAAAAGTTTGGCAAATTCTTTGTGAAATACCTTACGGAAGCACTATAACTTACAAAGAAATAGCATTAAAATTAGCGAAAGAAAAAGGACTTAAAAGTTTGTCTGCTCAAGCAGTTGGCGGTGCTGTAGGTCATAACCCGATATCCATTATAATTCCCTGCCACAGAGTAGTTGGGTCAAATGGTAAATTAACAGGATATGCGGGAGGATTAGATAAAAAAGAATATTTATTAAAGTTAGAACAAAGTTAAATTTGGCTGAGGAAGAAAAAATATATTAGGATAGAGGTTCATATTTTAGAATAAAAGATGATTCATGGTGGGATTTAGAACTTCGAGTTCAAGATGAAATGAAAAATATTTAGTGGAGGAAAATATAATAATTAGCATTAAATACTATTGAATTGAAAAAAGTTCATAAAATTGCAAAGTTTTTTCAAATTTATGAAAAAACTTGACTATAATATTAAAAGTAGTATAATTATTATAGTTAGGAGGAGATTCTATGGAAAGAATAAATAGAGATAATTATTTATCTATATTAAAAAATTTCAAAGATCAACAAATAATAAAAGTGATAACAGGAATTAGAAGATGTGGAAAATCAACATTATTAGAAATATACCAAGACTATTTGAGAGATAATGGAGTAGAAGATAATCAAATAATATCTATAAACTTTGAAAATGCAGATTATGAAGAATTACAAGATAGAAAAAAATTATATGAACATATAAAAGCAAAATTGGTAAAAGAAAAAAAGACGTATGTATTTTTAGATGAAATACAAAATGTAAATGAATTTGAAAAGACAGTAGACAGTTTATTTATAAATAAAGATGTAGATTTATATATAACAGGCTCAAATGCTTATTTATTATCATCAGAATTAGCTACATTACTTACAGGAAGATATATTGAAATAAAAATGTTACCATTATCATTTAAAGAGTATGTGTCAGCTTTTGAAGATAAAACAGATATATCAAGAAAGTTTAGAGATTATTTAAGATATAGTTCTTTTCCACAAGCAGTAGAGTTATATAAAATAGACCCAGAAAATATCAATATGTTTTTAGATGGTATATACAATACAATTTTATTTAAAGATGTAATGCAAAGAAAAGGAATAACAGATAAGAACGTATTAGAAAGGGTTACAAAATATTTATATGATAATATAGGAAATAGAACTAGTATGAAAAGCATAAGCGACAATATTGAGGGTGTAGAAAAGAATTCATCATACAATACAATTTCAAATTATGTAGATGCTCTTATAGATAGCTATTTAGTATTTAAAGCTCATAGGTATGACATAAAAGGGAAAGAATATTTAAAAACGCAAGAAAAATACTATGCAGTAGATATAGGACTAAGATATTATATGTTAGGGCAAGCTTCCGGTAAAGACATGGGGCATATATTAGAAAATATTGTGTATCTTGAATTGTTAAGACGAGGATATGAAGTATATATAGGAAAATATGACGAATTAGAAGTTGATTTTGTTGCTAAAAAACCTGAAAATACAATTTATTATCAAGTTGTATTGACAACTAGAGCAGAAGAAGATAAAATTTTAGATAGAGAACTAACGCCTTTAAAGAAAATAAATGATAATTATCCTAAATATGTTTTGACATTAGATGATGATTTAGATGCTGATTTTGATGGAATAAAAAAGATAAACGTATTAGATTGGTTACTAGAGAAAAACGATTAATAAATATTTAAAAATTATCAATATAGTTTCCTATTACTTTTCTAGGTAAAAAAGAAAAAAATTTATTCTATACGATGTTAATAAGGATGGTATAGTGGATAATTTAATTGAAGAAGTAAAGAAAATAAATGTGGGTTTTGACTAAAATATTTTTGTGGAAAAACCTACATTTTTATTTTAGCATTAACAAATTACCATTTATTAAGTTAATATAATTTGAAGTATTTATATAAAATAATGATTTTTGATAAATAAGGAAGAAAAAGATTGACAGTCAAAATGGCAATTTGATATGCTTAAAACAAGAAAAAAGCAATATAGGAAAGGATAAAAGAAGAAAAATGAAAGTATTATTTGCAACATCTAACGAAGCAAAAGTTAGAAATTATAAAGACAAATTATTAAAAGAGGGAATTGAACTCTTAACTTTAAAAGATATTGATATTCATCTTACTATCGAAGAAAATGGTAAAAATGCTATTGAAAATGCTTATATTAAAGCAAAAGCCTATTGTGATTTATTAGGAATTCCAACCATTGGTATGGATAATAATCTATTTATTGAAGGAATTCCTGATGAATTACAACCAGGTGTATTTGTAAGAAGAATAAATGGTAGGGAATTAAATGATGATGAAATGATTGAACATTATACCAATTTAGTCAGCAAATATGGTGGTAAATTAAAAGCAAGATGGATTTATGGGATGGTTTTAATGAATTATAATAAGACTTATGAATATTCATGGAGTTATGATGATTTTTATTTAGTGAGTAGGGTAAATGAAAAAAGAAATCCCGGCTATCCCTTAGATTCCATTTCTATTGATGGAAAATTAAATAAATATTTTGTTGATATGACCGAAGAAGATCGAACAAAAAATAAAAAACAAGAGAAAGATGATGAAGTAATTGCATTTATTATAAATTCATTAAATAAAAATTCATTTTAAACCATAAATTTGATTCATATAATCATAAAATAGTGCAAGTTTAGGGGGATAATAAGTGAATATAATATTGATTAAGAAGAAAATAACAAAAAGGATTACCCCCAATTCTTCTAATCTAGGATGATATTCTTTTTGGAGTAAATGATAAGAAACAATTTGACTAATACTAATAGCAAATAGAAAAATAGCAAAAGTTACAATCATATTATCATTTGTTTTTAAAATATATAAATAAATTGGTGTAAAAATAAGCATAACTAAAATCATACAAACAAGAGAAGATATACATTCTGCAAAAATGACGTTCTTCTCTTTTTTATAATAGAATTTTTCTGCTATAGCAAGTACTAAAAAAGAGGCAACAATAATTTTATTATGTTCCCAAATACTTTCATTAACAGGAAAAAATAAACTAGTAAAAAAGTTAGGAACCCAATCATAGATAAAATGAAATAGGGCACTTAAAAGGAAAATGAGTAAAACACTAATAAACTTCCATTTTTTTAAAGTCATCATATCACCTGCTATTATATAGTACAAAAAGCGTTAAATTATACATCTAAAATATAAAAAGTAAAATTTAGTCTAAATAGTGTCAAGTGTACTCTAACACTTGCTTTTTTCTTTTCTTTTTATAGTATAATGTCTTTGAGGTTATTATGAAAAGAAGTAGAAGAAGTAAAAAATTAAAATTAACAAATACTGCTAAAGTAATGTTTAGCTTAATCATAATTGGTATTGTCTTATGTTCTCTAACATTTTTTCACAAAGATAAATCTTTAGAATTTGAAGTTCATGAAATTGAAGAAAAAGTAAATTATACTTTAAAAATAGATTATCCTGAATTAGCCAATAAAGAAATAGAAAAAGAAATAGTAGAATATATACAAGGGAAAAAAGAAGAATTTTTAGCAACTACCGAAGAGTTAAAAGAAGTAACATCTACTAAATGTGATTTATCTATCACTTATACTTTAGAAGAATTATTTGATTATCAAGCCCTCCATGTAAGTGTATATTCTTATACCGGAGGAGCCCACTACAATAGAGAAGACAAAGCTTATTATTATAATCCCAAAACTGGTGAGAAAATAACTTTAGAATATTTTTTAGAAAGTGATAAACTAGCAGATTTATCCAATCTTGCTTATTATTACACAATCAAATATTATAAAGATAATAATTTAGCATATGATGAAGAATGGATTAAAAATGGAACAAGTGCTAATAACGAAAACTTATCTTATTTTAAAATAACTGCTGATGGTTTATATTTAACATTTCCACCCTATCAAGTAGGTCCCTATTCTGATGGTGAAATTAGTATTTTAATACCTGAAAAAGAATTAAAAGGAATCATCAAAAAAGAATACTTAACCTTAGAAGAGCAAGTAACAGATGTAAAAGAGCCTGTAAAAAGAGATTTAAGCGCATTTAAAGATAAAAAATTATTAGCATTTACTTTTGATGATGGGCCAAGTGATGGACCAACGAATAAACTATTAGATAGTCTAGACAAATATAATGCTCGTGTCACATTCTTTGTTTTAGGAAGTAGAGTAAACTCTTATAGTAGTTCTCTAAAACGTGCTTATGAAATGGGCAATACAATAGGAAGTCACACTTATAATCATTTAAATCTATTTCAATTAGAAGATTATGATGTCATGAAAGAAATTAATAATACTAGTGATGCAATAGAAAACATTTTAGGCATTCGTCCTAAGTATTTGCGAGCACCTTATGGAAATACCAATACGCATATTAAAGAATTAAGTAATATGTACACTATTTTATGGAATATTGATACTGAAGATTGGAAATATAAAGATGCGGAGAAAATCAAAGATAACATCATTTCTCATGCTCATGATGGAGCGATTATTTTACTTCATGATATTTATAATACATCAGTAGATGGTGCTTTACTTGCTATGGAAGAATTACAAGATGAATATGCTTTTGTTACGATTGATGAAATGATTGAATTAAAAGGTATCACTTTAGATAAAAATAAATCATATTTTAATTTTTAATATAAAAACACATCCTTTGCGGGTGTGTTATTTTTCCATAGTTCTAGCTTCTCTAGCACTAATTCTTACCTTAGTTCCATCAATAGTCTTTTTTTGAATATTAGGTTTTTGTTTCATTTTAGTTGCATTAAGTGCATGACTTCTTTTATTACCTGTTAAAGGTTTCTTTGTTGTAACTTTCTTAGCCATTTTGCCACCTCCATAAATTTCTTACTTAAAAACTTTAACATATTATATAGAAAAAGTCAATTCTAATATTTGAAGTTAAAAAATAAAATGATTTTTATGGTATAAGCTTATATTTTAAGCATATATTTTTTTAGGAGATGATTAGATGAATTGTAAAATACCATTTACAAAAGATATTGATTTTGAAAAAAAAGTTAGTGAAATTACTTCAATTAGTTTAGAGCATGAAACTAAAGTAGAAGATGGAATGTTAAAGGGAAATTTTATTGTATCAGGAGATTTTAAAAGTCATGAGGTAAGTGTTAATAAAGAAGCGTTTTCTTATATTTTACCATTTGAAATTGATCTTGTTGATGATGTTGATCCAGATACAATTGAGTTTATGATTGAAGATTTTACCTATGAAATAATAGAACAATCTATTTTACGAGTTAATATTGATTTTAATGTTATTGCTAGCTTAAAAGAAAAAGAAGAAGAGCCGTTATTTCAAGATGTTTCTAATGCTTTTATAGAAAGCGAACAAAAGGAAGAAGAAAAAAATCTTGATCGTCATGAGTTAGAAAGTGAAGACACAATTATAGAGAATATAACAGATCATAACGAATATGCTACCTATCATATTCATATGGTAAGTGATGGAGAAAGTGTTGAGACGATTTGTACGATGTATAATACAAATATAAATGTTTTACAAGATTATAATGATCTATCTCATATTAGTGCTAAAGACAAACTGATTATACCAGAAAATCATGAATAATGCTTTAGAAGCTTTAAAAAGGGAATTTAAACCATATCGCTTAACAAAGAAAAGAAAAGTTATGATTATTGATTCAACTGTTGGATCATTTGTAGTCAAAGAAAAGAAAGATCAAAAAATAGAAAATGCCTATGAATACTTGAAAAGTCGTAATTTTGATTATTTTCCTAAATTAACTTTAGAAGATCGTAAGGAAGTTAATGTTTTTGAATATATAGAAGATATTCCTATGCCAAAAGAACAAAAGGCTTTAGATATGATTGATTTAGTAGCTCTATTACATAATAAAACCACTTATTTTAAAGAGGTAACTCCAGATAAATATAAAGAAATTTATGAAAATTTAAAAGACAATATACTTTATATTAAAAATTATTATAATTTTCATTATGAAAAATTAATAGAAGAAATTTATCCTTCCCCAAGCCATTACTTATTCTTGAGAAATCTTTATAAAATTATGGAAGCTCTTGATTTTTGCAGTAAGGAATTAGAAGATTGGTTTAAAGAAACGGAAAAAGAAGAAAAAACAAGAGTGGCTTTTATTCATAATAATTTAGAAATAGATCATTTTATTAAAAATTCAAAAGAATACTTAATTAGTTGGGATAAGTCGAAAATAGATTCACCAATTCTAGATTTAATTGGTTTTTATCAAAAAGAGTATATGAATTTAAATTTTGAACCAATTATTGAGCGCTATATGCACTCTTATCCATTAAATCAAAGCGAAAAACAATTGTTTTTTATTGTAATAAGTATTCCTCCTATAATTAATTTAGAGGGATCTCAATTAAATGTTACAAAAGAAATTAGAAAAAAGTTAGATTATATATTTAAAACAGAAAATTTAGTAAAAAAATGTTTTAGCATCGAGGATAAATGATGCGAAATAAAAGCCAAAACAAAACAAATACTTCTACTAATAAAATAAAAATATTAAAGCGTAATGGTAAGATTAGGGTAATGATAATTTGATAAAAAATTAAAATGCAAAGACAAAACACTGCTAATATTGTTAAAAAGCTTCCATTAGGTCTTCTCGGATACATGATTGATCACCTATCATATTTTATGAACAAAATAAAATTAAGTTAAATAACAAAAATTGGCAAAATATGTCGAACGGTTTTTCTTGATTATTACTGTGAGTAAATATATAATATATATGTACAGATTTTCTGTACATTGAGCACTTGACCAAATTCCAAACTCTCTTTTGGCTTATATGCCCTCGGGGTCAGGTGCTTTTTTGTAAAAGTAAATAAGTTGTAAAGCACTTGACATAATTTGATAATTGTTTTTTTGCTATTTAACTGTTATAATAAACAGGGTGAATAATATGAGGGAAGAATACTTTGTAAATATTGCCTTTGATCAAGCAATCAAACTTTATTTAGCACACATAAATAATCCTAATAGTTTAATTTATAATTCTTATCCTGTCGTTGTTATTCGCTTACTTGCTTTAATTTATGGAAAGCTTGATATTATTAACCCATATTATTTAAAGAATACTATTGCTTTTATGAATAATTTAAGTAAATTTGGAATTAAAAAATCACAAATAGCGCTGTTTAAAGATGATTTTCTCCATTTTTATGAGTTTGAGCTGACAAACGAAAATCGCAATATCAAGCAAAAAAATCCTTATTTTACAACTATACAAAAACATTTAGTAGATATGTTTGTTGCAAAGAAAAAAAGTGAAGAGACTTCTTTGGAAGAAGAAGAGATCTTTTTAGATTTAATTGCTTCTACACATACAAAAAATCCGTATCGTTTATCTTATGGATATTTGATGAGTGATAATATTCACTTTATTGAAAAATACTATTATTCTAGGTTAAATGAAATGGATGTAACCAGAGAGTTAGATTTAAATCAAACAATTACTGGAGATATTAACTTAGAAGCATTAAATATTTTGGGGCTTAGTTTATCAAATTTAAAAAACATGAGCAATGAAGAAATTCATCAAGCTGAAAATAAAGCATATGAATACTTTAATATTGATATAGAAAGCCCTAAAAGAGATGAAGACTTGAAAGATGCAATAAATTATTATAAAATGTATGGGAAAAAGTTAACAAGTGGAAATGGATATGTTGATATCTTGCTTTTAATGAGTGTTATTGTGACTTCATTTAGTGTTATAGCAATTATTATTTTTAATATTTTTTAGGAGGGTTTATGGAAGTTATTATAATAAATGATCGTAAATATCAAATACTCAAAAACATTAAAGATGCGATTCGTATTGAAGAATTAGCAGAAAAAATGACAGAATATTTTAATGATTTTGATTATATTGTTGGAGATTATGCTTATGGGAAGTTAAGATTAAAAGGATTTAATAGTAAAACAAATAAAAATTTTAAAGAATTCAATGATGTAGATAAAGTTGAAGATTATATTAAGAATCAGTGTGCTTATGGATGTCGATGGTTTATGATTAGTGAAATAAAGAATTGAAGATAAAAAATATTTTTGATATAATTAATAATAGAATAGAGAGGGATTTATATGGCAAAAACAAAGATTACTAAACCAACAGGAAATATGGATTATTTAACTGTTGTTAGTGCGTTTAAAGTAGAAAATAATACATATGTTGTTTTAGATAGTGAAAAAATGGGGTCTATGGGACTTCCTATTATCTATGTTTGTAAATATACAACTAAACTTGAGAAAATTAATGATGTTAATGAGTGGCAAAGTGTAAAAAATTATTTAAAAGGAATTATTAGTGGAACAAATTTTGAATATGTAAAATTAGAGGAAGCTATGATGGCAGATGAAGTTTATTATACACCACTTACTTTGCCTCAAAGTTCGTTTGATGCAATTAAAAATCGTTATGTAGTAAAAGAGGCAGTTAATCAAAATGAACAAACAACTATAACACCAGCTTCTCCTGAAATTTCACCAGTAATGCCAAATGTGAATACTGTAAGTAATACTGCAGTAAATATATCCACTACAACATCTCCATCACAACAAGAATCAGTTGCGGATTTAATTGAAGATACTTATAGATTAAAAGATACTCCGGTCGCTCAACCAAGTAATGTAACTCCAAATTTAGAGCCGGTAATAAATAATTCAGTAATAGAGCCTAAAATTAACCCTAGTGAAATGATAAATACAGTTACACAATCTTCTAATAAAATGAATTTTGACCAAGACAAAGAAACATTTTTAAAAGCTTGTGAAAATATGTTTGATGCTTTAATTTCTAAATATCAAAAAGAATTGAATTTATTAGAACAAAAAGAGCAGGAATTAATAAGGAAAGAAGCAGAAATAAATGCTAAAATGGAATCTGCAAGTGAACATTTAAAAAATGCAGAAGCTAAAGAACAAGTTGCTAATATCGCTCATGATAATGCTAAAAAAGTAATGGATTTAAATGATTTTATGCCGGTGAATCCTAATAATGTAAACTGATGGATAATTCGATCAGTTTTTTCATACACTTAAATGAGTGATGAACATGAAGGATATGATTAATTACTATTATCGTTTAAATATTGAAAGTGTTGAAGAGTGGGATACAGTATTTACTTTTACTTGGGATAATCAATTATTTTATTTTGTTCCGTTAAAAAGAACAGAACAGGAATTAATTGATTTAATTGAAGTAAGTAAAGAATTAAAAATGAGAGGATTAGAATGTCATGATATGATTGTCAATAAATATGGAAAATTAGTCACGAACATTTATGATACAAATTATATTTTACTTAAACCTATTGGAAATATCTATCAAGAATATGAATTAAAAGATATACAAAACATAAATAACCAACTTGTATTAAACTCCAATAAAAGTCATTTATACCGTAATTCTTGGGCTAAATTATGGAGTGACAAAATCGATTATTTTGAATATCAAATTCATGAACTAGGAAAAAATCACGAAATTATTCTTGATAGTTTTAGCTATTATATAGGGCTTGGTGAAAATGCTATTAGTTATGTTGTGCAAACATTAAGAAAATATCATCAATCTCCTGAGGATAGAATTTGTTTGTCTCATCGTCGAGTTAAATATCCAAATGTGAAATTAAATTTTTTAAATCCATTAAGTTTTATCTTTGATCTAGAAATTAGGGATATTGCTGAATATATAAAAAGTGCTTTTTTTGCTGGTGAAGATGCTTTGAGTTATTTAAAAGAAGCATTAAAAATAAAAAAATATTCTATTTATAGTTTAGAATTGCTATATGCAAGACTTTTGTATCCTTCTTATTATTTTGATGTTTATGAAAATGTTATGAACGATCTGGAGCAAGAAGAAAAGCTTGTGCCTATTATTGAAAAAGCTTGTGATTATGAAGATTTTTTGTATAATGCATATATAGAAATTAATCAGTACGTACCAATAGAGAGAATATCTTGGTTATTAGATAAAAAATAGAGCTATAAATCAACGTTTATAACTCCTTTTATTTCTGGTATTTTATCTTTAATTAATGCTTCTATTCCATAAGCTATGGTATTATCTTGAAACATACAATTTCTACATGCTCCAGTAAGTTTAATATAGACATAATTATCTTCTAAACGAATAAACTCGATATCACCACCATCTTGGCCTAAATAGGGGCGTAATTCGTCAATTAAAGCTTTCACCTGTTCTTCCATTTTTTTCTCACCAAACATATTATAAAAGAAAATATTTTCTATGTAAAGTAAAACATGGTATAATACTGTTATAGGTGGTGCTAATGTTTAAAATAGGCGATACAATTAAATGTACAGTCACAGGGTTTAAAGAATATGGAATTTTTGCTAAAGTAAATGAAGAATATATGGGATTAATTCATATATCAGAAGTATCCAATAGTTTTGTCCATCAAGTTGCAGATTATGCAGAAGTAGGAGAAGAAATATATGCAAAAGTTATTGAAGTAGATGAACAAGCTAAACATTTAAAGTTATCAATTAAGAATATTAATTATAAAACAGATGGAAAAGAAATAGAAGAAAGCAACAAAGATGGTTTTCAGCCTTTAAAAGAACATTTAGGAATATGGATTAATGAAAAGTTAAATGAAATAAAGAAAAATGAGTAGCTTTTTTGCATAAATTATCTAAAGATGAATTTAACATATTAAAAACGGTATCATATATAATAATTTTACTTAAAATTAGCTGTTATTGTCCCAGGAAGAGGGTAAGTGGTATTTTTGTCCCGGCTAAAAGATATGAAAAAACCTAGGTAATTCCTAGGTTTTTAGGTAACATTTTATGGTGGCACCAGCGGGAATTGAACCAGCGACACAAGGATTTTCAGTCCTCTGCTCTACCGACTGAGCTATGATGCCAAAAAAATGGCGGTTCGTACGGGATTCGAACCCGTGATCTTCTGCGTGACAGGCAGACGTCATAGGCCTCTAGACTAACGAACCACATGGTTGCGGGAGAAGGATTTGAACCAACGACCTTCGGGTTATGAGCCCGACGAGCTACCAGACTGCTCCATCCCGCGATGTAAAATTAAGTGGCGGAGGAAAAGGGATTCGAACCCCTGCGCCGATTGCTCGACCTCCCGGTTTTCAAGACCGGTCCCTTCAACCAGACTTGGGTATTCCTCCATTTCCGGGTAACAAAGTCATTATAGCAAAGATATTTTAGCATGTCAACTATATTTCAAATTTTTTTTGGCTTCTATATTAATATAAGCATGTTTCTAAAATTATTTCTTAAAAATTGACTTTTTTGAAAAAAAGACTTGCAAAAGAAGAAAAAACATATTATACTTAAGAAGTCTTATTCATTAAGACAAGTGCCTGCCCAAGTGGCGGAATAGGTAGACGCACAGGACTTAAAATCCTGCGGGTGTTAAAGCTCGTGCCGGTTCAAGTCCGGCCTTGGGCACCAATATTGTAGAATTACTCATATTTACGGGTTTTTTTATTTGTATGATTTTCCTTTTTTCTTAAAATTATCTTAAAATTTTAAAATACTAAAAGATAGTGCTTATAATTAGTAATATAAGATCTACTGTTTTTTTAAAATTAACTTCTATATTTTTTGAGTGGAAATACTTTTGCAATTTCACTTTTTTCAATTTTTTTAATTAAATGCTTTTAAAGCTTTTTTCTTTGCTCAAAATATGATAAAATAAAGTTGAAGTTGTAGGAGAATAATATGTCTAAGATAATTGATGAGTTAAAAGAAGAATATAAAAAAACAAAAAGAACGAGCTTACTTGTTTATTTTATCTTGCGTCTTTTAGTTATATTATGTTTAATTAGACAAATATTCTTGGGACATTTAGACAGTGCTTTGTTATGTGTATTATCATTATTTTTACTTATTTTACCCAATATTATTCAAAGAAGATTTAAAATAACATTACCTAATATTTTAGAAGTAGTTATTTATGTTTTTATATTTGCGACTGAGATTCTTGGGGAAATTTATAATTTCTATGGTAATATTCCTAATTGGGATTTAATGTTACATACTATAAATGGCTTTTTATGTGCTGCAATTGGCTTATCATTAATTGATTTATTAAACAGTAGTAGTAAAAAAATAAATTTATCCCCCTTATATGTTGCTTTAGCATCTTTTTGCTTTAGTATGACAATTGGCGTTATTTGGGAATTTGTGGAATATGCTTGTGATAAAACAACTTTAGTAGATATGCAAAAGGATAAAATAGTTACTAGTATTACTTCGGTAGAATTTGATCCCGATAAAAGTAATCAAGCAATAAAAATAGATGAAATTAATAAAACGATTCTTTATGATAAACATAATCATGAATTATTAACAATAAATGGCGGTTATTTAGACATTGGTTTAAATGATACAATGGAAGATTTATTTGTTAATTTTATTGGCGCTACAGCATATTCTATATTAGGTTATTTTTATATTAAAAATCGTGATAAATATAAACTTGCTAGCAAATTTATTATTACTAAAGAAAAAAATAGGTAAATTTATGAAGAGATATTGTGATAGTAAAACAAGATTAATGAAATATTTATATGATACTTATTTATATAATCATATTGATATCTTTAATTTTGAAGCTTCAAGAGAAAATAAAGTAACATATCATCACATTATTAAAGTAGAAGAGTTAAAACTATTAGGATTTCCAGTAAAAAAGACAGTAGAAAATGGTATAGCTTTAACTAGAATAGCTCATAGTTATTTGCATTTAATTGAAGATTTTGCTCCTGATATCTATTTTCATTTAAATAAAATTATTTTATTAATTACTAAAGAAAGAAGACTTCCTACTTTTGAAGAAAGAAGTTTAATTCAAATTCTTTTAGAAGCTTTTGAATATCGAATGAGCGCATATTATGAAATTAATGAAATGTACTTAAAAAGGACTTTTTAATCATAAAAACAGAAAATTAACGTAATCTTTATTAGAAGAGGTGTTAGTTTGAAAAAAATATTAATTATTATTTTAATTTGTACTAGTTTTATGTCTGTAGCATATGCTGAGGAAGATTCTCTTCATTTAAGTAGTGAATCAGCAATATTGATGGATGGAAAAAGTGGGAAAGTATTATATGAAAAAAATATTCATGAAAAATTACCAATGGCAAGTATGACTAAAATGATGAGTATGCTTCTTATTATGGAAAACATAGAAAATGGTTCATTAAAATATGAAGATAAAGTATTAATTAGTAAAAATGCTAGTGGAATGGGTGGATCCCAAGTGTTTTTACAAGCAGGGGAAGAATATACAGTAAATGATTTGCTAAAATGTATTGCTATATCTAGTGCGAATGATGCTGTAGTAGCTATGGCAGAAAAAATAAGTGGAAGTGAAGATGCTTTTGTTAGTTTAATGAATAAAAGAGCTGATGAATTAGGATTAAAAGATACTCATTTTGCTAATCCTCATGGATTAGATAATGAAAATCATTATTCAACAGTATATGATATGGCAATAATAGCAAAAGAGTTATTAATTCATGAAGATATTTTAAAATATACATCACTTTATGAAGATTATTTAACGAAACCAGATGGATCACAAATATGGTTAGTAAATACGAATCGTCTCGTAAGATTTTATGATGGAGTAGATGGACTTAAAACAGGGTATACACCAGAAGCTGGTTATTGCTTAACTGCTACAGCTAAGAAAAACGATTTAAGATTAATTAGTGTTGTAATGAAATCGCCTAGTGCTGAAGAAAGAAGTAGCGATACTTCAACTCTTTTATCTTATGGATTTAATTCTTTTAAAAGTAATATAATTTATAGTAAAGATGATTTATTAGGAAAAGTAAAAGTTGAGAAAGGGAAACTAAAAGAAGTGGCGGTTTATTTAAAAAAAGATGCAACTGAAATATTAAATGTTAGTGAACGTCCTAGCGATTATACTTTTAATATCAAAGTAGATAAAATAACAGCACCGATTAATAAAGGAGAAGTAGTTGGAACAGCACAAATCATTGATAATAATGGAAATATTATTGATGAAATAGAAGTGATTGTGAAAGAGGATGTTAAAAAAGCTAGTTTTCTAGATTATATAAAGCAAAGCTTTAGATTTATTACAAGTGGAATTGTAAGTTGAGCGTAGCTTGACTTTTTTCTTTTAAAAATTTATAATTGAATTATGCAGGAATGGCGGAATCGGTAGACGCGCTACTTTGAGGGGGTAGTGAAGTATATTCGTGAGAGTTCAAATCTCTTTTCCTGCACCAAATTGTTTAATTCCTCGTCAATACGAGGTTTTTAAATGGTTTAAGAAATGCTTTATTATGTAATTTTAAAATTTAATTGCTAAATGGTAACTGCTTTTTTGCGATAATATAACATAGGTGGTAATATTGTAGTAAAATAACAAAAATGTAAGGTTTTCAATAATTGAAGAGTATAAAAATTTATGATAAAATAATGCTGTGATTGGGGTAGTAATATGTTTAATAGAAGTAATTTTAAAAAAAATGGTAGAAATGCTTTTTATCGAAATTGGAAGTCTTGTATTATTATTTGCTTTATTTATACAGTATTAGTTGGTGGAACAATTATAAGGTTTAATAAGGAATTTGATTTAGATTATCGTGATAATATAAAAAACATAAATAATATTCATGCAGAAACAAATTCTGATATTGTAAATGAATTTTTAAATGGATTAGATGAAACTAAGGATGAAGATCAAAAGTTATTTTCTGATGCAACAAGAGGAGTGTTAGGAACGCTTGTTAATAATGTTTCTAGATCAGGTTCGTTTCTTTTTGGAGGATTAAATGCTATTAATCAAATACTTTTTAAAGATCAATTATGGGCGAGTGTAATTATTGTAATTGGTGCCTCAATCTCTTTAATTTATTGGATTTTTGTAAGTAAGGTTTTAGAAGTAGGAAAAGCTCGCTTCTTTTTAGAGAATAGGAGATATACAAAAACCTCAGCCAATAAATTATTAGTTCCTTATCGCTTAGGGAAAGTGACTTCTATAGCTTATCCTATGTTTTTAAAAAATTTATATACAATTTTATGGTCATTTACAATTATTGGTGGTTTTATTAAATATTATTCTTATTATTTAGTTCCTTATATTTTGGCAGAAAATCCTAATATGAAAGCTAAAGACGTTTTAAAACTATCAAAAGATATGATGTATGGATATAAATGGGAAATGTTTAAATTAGATTTATCTTTTATTGGATATCGTATATTAGGACTGATTACTTTTAATATTTCTAATCTTGTTTTTACTACTCCTTATATTAATTGCACTAAAATAGAATGTTACATGTTTTTAAGAGAAATATCTAAAACTAAGGGTGTATTAAATATAGAATTATTAAAAGATAATAATTTGGAAGGAGAAATACTTTTTGATGAATATCCTATTTATGAATATGTACTTAAACAAGCAAAGCAACATAAATGGTTAAGATTTAATTATCGTCGTAAGTATTCTGTTACTGACATTATTCTTATTTTCTTTATTATTGCTATATTTGGCTATGTATTTGAAGTTTTTCTGCATTTATTTCAATATGGAGAAATAGTAAAAAGAGGAACATTACATGGACCTTGGTTACCAATATATGGTGCAGGAGCAGTGGCAATGTTAGTACTGCTAAAACCAGCAAGAAAAAATCCATTTCTTTATTTTATTCTTGCTATGGTATTAAGTGGAATTATTGAATATAGCACAAGTATTTATTTGGAAATCGTTCATCATATGTCGTGGTGGGATTATCATGGCTATTTCTTAAATATTAACGGAAGAGTATGCTTAGAAGGACTTCTTGTGTTTGCAACGGGAGGGATTATTATAACTTATATTATTGCTCCTATTTTAGGTAATTTGTTAGATAAGATAAACAAAAAAGTAAAAGTGTTTGTAAGTATTATTCTTATTTGTATAATAACTTTTGATTTTTATATTTCAGGAGCTAATCCTAACACGGGAGAAGGAGTAACGAATGAAATAATAAATTCTAAATTAGAAGAATATATAAAAAGATAAATTTATATAGAAAAATAATATATTTTTATGTATAATAAAAATGGTTAATCTAAAAATGAAGACAGCATGTCTCCGTATAACTTCAACAACGGTAATGCTAACGTGTTCATTGTGAATTCGAATGGCAACCTCGGTGGCACGAACGTGAATAACAGCTATGGTGTGCGCCCAATATCCTTTTAAACTTATGGTTTGATTAAGGTTAAACTAAAAAGCATTAGGATACAAGATTAGCCAAAGGGAAACCTAAAGATATAATATTGATATTTTAAGTCTAGTATTTAAAATTATGACAATATTAAAAGATGAAGAGCTCAAATCTTCATCTATTTTTTTCTTAAAATACTTTTAGGACATTAGGTTCTAATATAAAGCGTAAATTAAATGTAAATTATAGTTATCATTTTAAGAGATAACTACTTTTTTAATACTTTATTTGATAAAATAAGTATGGTGTTAGATATGAAAAATAAAAATGGGTTTACATTAATCGAATTGTTATGTGTTATAGCTATTCTTGCTGTTGTTACAACCATTGCCAGTGCTAGTATAGTTAATTTATCAAATTCTTCAAAAGAAAATCTTTATTGTGCGAAGTTAAAAATGATTGAATCTGCTGCTAAAGAATATGCCATAAGTCATGAAGCTGAAATAAATAATAGTACTACTTATTATGAAGGAAGTAAAAGCCTGATAATTACCGTTCAAGATTTAATTGTAAATGGGAATTTTGCACCAGATAAAGATGACATGGTTTTAAGCCCTTTAAATAATGAATCATTAAATCAATTACAAATTATATTATATTATAAAAATAATCAATTATATGCATATATAAATGATAATAAAGTTTGTTAAAAATTTATTTTTATGATAAAATAAAGTTTAAAAAGGAGGTTTTGAATGAAAAAATGTGTTTGTTTAATTGGAAAACCAAATGTTGGAAAATCAACAATTTTTAACAAATTAATTAAAGAGAAAAAAGCAATTATTATGGATGAACCGGGTATTACTAGAGATCGAATTTATGGGATAGTAAATTATTCAGGAAAAAAGTTTTCTTTAATTGATACGGGTGGACTTACAGATGTTAAAGAAGATTTTAATAAAGAAATTGAAATTCAAGCTCAACTTGCAATGGATGCATCTGATTTAATTTTATTTGTTGTAGATGGAAAATATGGATTAGACGCTACAGATTTTTATATTAGGGACTTGCTTAAAAAAACAAATAAAGAGGTTATTGTTTTAGTAAATAAAATTGACAATGATCAAAGAAAAGAAAATCTATATGAATTTTATGAATTAGGGTTTGATAAGATTATGCCTATTAGTGGTGAACACTATCTTGGGTTTAAAGAATTACTAGAAGAAATTACTAAAGATATTAAGATTAATGGTTTAGAAGAAGATCATCCTCCTAAGTTTTGCTTAATTGGTAGACCAAATGTTGGTAAATCAAGTTTAGTTAATGCCTTATTAAATGAAGAAAGAGCAATTGTAAGTGATATTGCTGGTACTACTCGCGATGCGATTGATACAAAATTTACTTATGATAAAAAAGAATATATTATTGTAGATACTGCTGGTCTTCGTAAAAAAGGTCGTATTTATGATAATGTTGAAAAATATAGTTATATAAGAAGTATTAGAGCAATAGAAGAATCCGATGTATGTGTTGTAGTGATCGATGCTTTAGAAGGAATTTTAGAGCATGATAAGCATATTTTAGGATATGCTTTAGATGCTGGGAAAGGAATTGTCCTAGCTGTCAATAAATGGGATAAAGTAAACGATCCGGATAGTGCCATAAAGATTTGGAAAAAAAAGATTGCTAGTGAGTTTCAGTTCTCCCCATATATCAAGGTCGTATTTTTATCTGCTCTAACTAAAAAAAGAATCCATACTCTTATGCCAGAAATACTTAGTGCTTATGAAAACAATCATAAAGAAATCAAAACTAGTTTACTTAATCAGGTTATTAGGGATGCTGTAAGTTTTAAAAGTCCTCCATCATATAAAGGGAAGCGCTTAAAGATTTATTTTGTAAGTGAAACAGGAATTAATCCTCCTAAATTTACATTTCAAGTGAATAACAAGGGATTATTACATTTTAGTTATGAAAGATATTTAGAAAATAAGTTAAGAGAGAACTTTGATTTAACAGGCACACCTATTATCTTACAATTTAAGAATAAAAATGAGTAAAATAAAAAGAATTAGCTTATATTTTGGCTCAATTCCTTATTTTTTCTTTTTCATCAACTCTTCTTTTATGAATAATATGCGATTCATCAAAAGTTACTAGTTCATAAGTAGAAATCCCTAAAAAAGAAGCTATTTCTTCTATATGTTCTAAAGTTAGATTTTCCTTTCCTCGTTCAATACAAGCCATATATTTATAATTAAGACCTAATTTCGTATAAAACTTTTCCTGAGATAATCCTGTTTGATATCGATAATATCTTAAGTTGATGCCTACTATTTCTTTTAAATTCATCCAAACACTCCTCATACTTAATATTATTGATAATTTGTGTTAAAGTCCACCCAGTGATAACTACACAAAATTTGACAATCTAAAAATTTTGATATATTATAGTACTAGTGGAGGAATTATGGCGAAAAGTAGTACTAAAGTAAATTTTAAATTACAAAATTTACGTAAATCTTATCATATGTCATATGAAAGAGTTGCCAAAGAAGTTGGGATATGTAAAGCTTATTATTGGCAAATTGAAAATGGCAATCGAAGAGTTTATTATGATTTGGCTCTTAAAATAGCGAAAGTTTTTAAAGTAAAACCTGATGAACTATTTTATGATTATTATAAATAATCAAAGATTTACCTTCTAGCATATATTATGTTAGGAGGCGTTTTTATGTTAGATGATTCTTTATTTAAGAAAATAGAGAAGAAAACCAAAGTCGATAAAAATACCATTGTATCTTTAGCAGAAAAATTACAAAAAGGAAATATGAAGGATGAAAAAACAATAAGTGATATTATTGATACTTTAAGTAAAATGACAGGAAAAAAAGTATGTCCAGAATTAAAAGAAAAGATTATAAAAAAAGTTGTAAATGATGATGTTCCAAAAAATGTTGATAAAATGTTTTAATTTGTTTGCCAAAATACCCAATAATTTGTTATAATAGCATCTAGGTGGAGTTAAATGGAGAAAATAAATAATGTTATGGATTTTATGAATTTATTAGACACAATTGAATATGGCTGGGTAGATATAGATAAAAATATTTATATTAATACTGAAAAAGGGTTTAAAAAGAAATATGTTTTGCAAAAACCTGAGGAAGTGCTTGAGAGTAAAGTAGGCAACTGTTATGATCAAGTAGAATTAGAAAGAAGCATATTTAAAAATTTAGGATTAAAGTTTGAAACTTATTTTATGATTTACTATGATACTAAAAAGTTATATACACATACATTTCTAGTTTATGAAGAGCAAGAAAAATTTTATTGGTTTGAACATGCTTGGGAGCCATATCGAGGAATACATGAATATTTAAGTTTATATGATTTATTAAAAGATGTAAAAGAGAAATTTCAAAAATATAATAAATTAAGAAATATGGATAGCGATTATTTATGTATTAATAAATATAAAAAGCCTAAATTTCATATTGGTTTAAAAGATTTTTATAAACATTGTGAAAATGGCGAAAACGTTTTAATCTAAGCTTGTAAAGTATAAAAGAATGTGCTATACTTGATTAAATCAATGATGAAAGATATGATTAATAAAGATTATTTTTTAGAGAGCTGATGTATGCTGTAAATCAGTAAATAACTTTATTAATTACTCCTTTCTAGTGGGACTAATTCTCCCCGGGTAAACCCGTTATATGAATTAAGTAAAAAAAGGATGGTACCGTCTATTTAGACTCCTTAGGTAGCATCTTTTTTTAAAGGAGGTATTTTAGGTTAAAGTTAATAATATAGTAAAACTAAAGATGGAAACAAAAAATTAGACAATATTACTTATCAGAAATATTGCTTTGAAAAAATAAGGAGGAAAATTATGATAAATATTAAAGATGATGAAAGATTAAGAGTGTTAAATCACAGTTGTGCTCATCTATTAGCTCAAGCAGTAAAACATTTATATCCAGAGGCTAAATTTTGGGTAGGACCAGTTATCGCAGAAGGATTTTATTATGATATTGATCTTGGAGATATTACTCTTACTAATGAAGATCTGCCTATGATTGAGAAAGAAATGAAGAAAATAGCTAAAGATGGAAAAAGAATTATTAAACATGAATTAAGTAAAGAAGAAGCTTTAGAAATGTTTAAAGATGATCCATACAAAATAGACTTAATCAATCATATGGAGGAAAAGACAATTATTTCTTGTTATACACAAGGAGATTTTACTGATCTATGTCGGGGACCTCATGTTGAATCAGTAAAAGAATGTAAGAATTTTAAACTTTTAAAAGTTAGTGGAGTTTATTTTAAAGGGGATAAAAATAATAAAGTATTACAAAGAATATATGGAATATGTTTTGATACAAATGAAGCATTAGAAGAACATCTTCAACTTTTAGAAGAAGCTAAAGAAAGAGATCATCGTAAACTTGGGAAAGATTTAAAATTATTTATGGCTTCTGATTTAGTAGGGAAAGGACTTCCAATGTATTTGCCAAATGGTTATATTATTTGGGAAGAATTAGAAAACTATATAAAGGGTAAAGAAAAAAAACTTGGTTATAAGCATGTTTTAACGCCACCTCTTGGAAATGTCGAATTATATAAAACAAGTGGACATTGGGATCACTATCAAGAAAGTATGTTTCCTAAAATGGAGGTTGAAGGTGAGGAATTTGTATTACGACCTATGAATTGTCCTCATCATATGATGATCTATGCGAATGATATTCACTCTTATCGTGATTTGCCAATTAGAATTGGTGAAATAGCAAGGGATTGTAGGTATGAAGCCAGTGGAGCTTTAAAAGGAATTGAACGTGTAAGAACATTTTGCCAAAATGATGCTCACCTTTTTGTAACACCAGATCAAATAGAATCAGAATTTTCTTTAGTAGTAAATTTGATTTTAGAAGTGTATCAAGAATTAGGAATTAAAGATTATCGTTTTGAATTATCTTTGAGAGATCCACAAGATAAAGTGAAATATTATCCAGATGATGAGATGTGGAATCATGCTGAAAACACTTTAAGAAAAGTATTAGATCATATTGGTATTTCATATACAGAAAAGATAGGGGAAGCAGCTTTTTATGGGCCTAAACTAGATGTTCAAGTCTGTCCTGCTGTTGGAAATGATTATACACTCTCTACTTGTCAGTTAGATTTTTGTCTACCAATGAAGTTTAATTTAACATATGTTGATAAAGATGGTTCTAAAAAAACTCCTGTTGTTTTACATCGAGCTGTTTTTGGCAGTTTAGATCGTTTTATTGCTTATTACTTAGAAGAAAGAAAAGGATTATTTCCTTTATGGCTTGCTCCTGTGCAAGTTAATGTAATACCTGTTAATCCAGAGTATCATTTAGAATATGCCACTCAATTGACTAATCGGCTAAAAGAAAAGGGAATTAGAGTTGAACTTGATGATCGAGATGATAAAGTCAGCTATAAAATGAGAGAAAGTGTGATAAAAAAGAAGAATTATGCTGTTATTATTGGTAATCAAGAAGTAGAAAATAAAACTGTAAGTTATCGGAAGTGGGGTAGCAAAGATACTATATCGATTTCTGTAGATCAATTTATAGAAATGTTAATTGATGAAATAAAAATGAGAAAGCTTTAGACCAAAAATCTAAAGCTTTTTAACTTAAATAAATAGGTTTATCAATTCTACCTAAAAGGTAATCGGCAGATACATGAAAAGTTTTACAAAAAATATAAAGGAAAGTTGTATTAATAACTGTTTTTCCAAGTTCATAACGGCACCATACAGAATGATCAATGTTTAAAAGTTTTCCAATTCTTACTTGTGTATATTTTTGATCTTTTCTAATTTCTTTTAAACGAAGAGATAGAATTTGTTGATTAAAGAAGGTTTTGCTATTTTTATAGTTTTTTTCCATAGTAAATCCAAATATATAATCAATAGATATTTGATAATAATCACAAAGTTTAACTAAATTATTTAATGTAATTGTATCGTATCCTTCTTCATTCATGGCATATGTTCCTATTGATACTTTTAAAATATTAGCTATATCTTTTTGAAATAAATTATTTTCTTCTCTCATTTCTCTAAGTTTATCAAATTTCATATATATCACCAGAATAATTCTAACAATAAAATCATTAAAAGAAGTTTTATATAGGGAAATAACACATTTTCCTTGACTTTTTATCTAGCCCAATTTATAATTTAAATATAAGCTAGGAAACTCATCTATCATAGCTTATATTTACACCTAAATAAATGAAGCTCTACTTCACGAAAGGATGTCGATTTATGGAATTTGAAGTATTAAAAAGAAGTCATTTAAAAAG
>CALVHI010000006.1 GCA_944327365.1 uncultured Bacilli bacterium | reverse complement strand
CTATTGTTTTTTCCAGAAATAAGTCTTATAATCTCGTTAATTCATTTAAAAACTGAATTTACTCTAAAATCTTGCGATCACTCTAATTATCTTTTTCTTTCCTTTAATTCCTTTTTCTTTTTCTTAGCTTCTTCTCGATATTTTTTCATCATATCAAAAATATTATTATTTAAGTTAGGAAATGCTTTTAAAAGCCTTGATGGAAAAGCTTTAAATCCTTCAATACTTTCCTTTAATCTTTTTTCAAAAATAACTGGTATCATGGCTATCTTTTCATTCTTTAATTCTTCAACAATAATAATTCTATTTCTAAGATTATAAGCAATGATAACAGAATAAATAACGTCTAAAACAAATAGGATCGTAATTATAATAGCTAGAATCGTTAAAACTTTAAAAGAAAATAAACTAAATAAAAAATAAAATCCTGGTGTTATTACATATATTATTAATAAAGATAATATTCCAAAGGCAAAAGAATTTTTTAAACAAACTCGACCATTAATATTATATTTTCGATTACTATAATCCCACCATTTATTATGAAATATTTTTTCAAGTAAAAAAGATGTAAAATATTCAAGAGCACTTGTTATAATCATTCCAAATACAAAAACAACAACGGGATCTTCATAATATCTTAATAAGCAAAACAAAATCAAAACCGCTCCAAACCCATAAATCGGTATGACTGGTCCACACAAAAACCCTCTATTTACAATCTTTTTAGAAGCTAAATAACACCAAAGAACTTCTAGTAAATAGCCAATAAAGGAACATAGATAAAAAATTAAGCTACCATATACTATTATTTCTTTCATACCATCCCTCTTTACCATTATATCACATCCCTACCTATTTTTGTTCATAAAAAGAAGGAATATTCATATAATCTAGTAAGTTTAGGAGGAATAAAATGATTAATAAACAAAATTTATGGTTTTTAACTTTATTTTCTTTAATTATGGTATTAAGCATTTATTATCTTACAATGTCTGATGATACACTTTCTACTTTAAATGTAAGTAAAAATATCGATGATAAAGCAGAAGTGGTGATAAGTGAAGAAAATGATACTTTAGTAGCTTTAAAAGTGGCTGATGAAGAAGAATTGCTTGCTCAAATGGAAGAATTGCAAAATATTTTATTAAGTGATGTGGCAACATTACAAGAGAAAAATGATGCTTATGAGCAACTGCAAAGTTTAAATCAAAATGAAAGTGAAAAAGAAGCAATTGTTAAATTAATTCAAGATGAATACGCTCTTGATTGTGTTGTTCAAATCAATGGCAATAACATAACCATTACGATTGCCAGTACAACCCATGATGCAACTTTAGCCAATAACATTATTCGTATGGTTCAATCTATGTATGAAACGGATAAATATATTACAGTTAAGTTTAGTTAATTAGGCTTTCTATTTAACCAAATTGGAATTATACTCATAAAATACACTAGATTAATAGAAATGAGTGATTATTCCATGAAAAGAAGTATCCTAACAACGCGAGAAAAAGAAGTATTTGATTTATTAGTGATGAATAAAACGACAAAAGAAATAGCAGATATATTAAAGATTAGCGAGAAAACTGTTCGAAATCATATTTCTAATACAATTCAAAAGCTAGGAGTTAAAGGAAGAGCTGGAGCAGTAGTTGAATTAGTGCGTATAGGTGAAATAACAATATAATTATATCTCCTTCGGGAGATTTTTTTAGTACTTAAACTAAGTATTGAAACGTATATATTTAATGGTGATAATATGCTCAAAAAATCTGCTTTAAGAAGAATTATGGCTTCTAGTCTAGCTCTTGTGATTGCAACAATTCTTTATTTTTTCCCTAGCCAAGAAGAAAATTTGCTTTTAAAGCAAAATGTTTCTTATGTTAGTTTAGATGAAACACCAATTTACTTACTAGGCCCAGATGAATATGTCATTAGAACTACCATTGCTACGAAAGCGACAAACTCAATTAATCTTGCCAAAGAAATGATTGATGCTCTAACTATAGAAAGTAATAGAAAAGAATTTATTTTAAGCGAATTTAAACAAGTTATTCCTAAAAATACTAAAATTTTAGATATTTCTTTAGAACAAGGACTTTTAAAAGTTAATTTCTCTCAAGAGTTTTTAAATACATCTGCTAACATGGAAGAAAAAATTATTGAATCATTAGTTTATACACTTACGAATATCCCTGATATTGAACAAATAATGATTTTTGTAGAAGGAACCAAATTAGATATGTTACCTCAATCTAAAATAAAACTTCCTAATACTTTAGATCGTAGCTATGGGATTAATAAAGTCTATGATATTGCCAGTTTAAAAGATCTTACGAAGACAACTGTTTATTATATTGGTCAAATTAATGATTTCATATATTATATCCCTGTCACTAAAATAACAAATGATCAGGGGGATCATAAAATAGAAATTATTATTGATGAATTAAAATCTAGTCCAATCTATGAAACAAATTTAATGAGTTATTTGGCGAGTAGTGTTGAACTAGAAAGCTATGAAGAATTAGAAAATCAAATAATATTAAGTTTTAATAATGCTATATTTGATGATTTTACTGAGCAAAATATTTTAGAAGAAGTTAAGTATTCTATTTCTCTATCTATTGAAGATACTTTAAATATAAAAGAAGTTATTTTTAAAGTAAATGATAAAATCATCGAAACATTTAAAGAAACTTAATAAATTATAAATTTTCAATTATCATTGCTCTTAGTATACTTGGACGATCTGGATATTTTTTACCAGCACCTAAACCTATTTTTTTTATCGTAAATCTTTGAGGTAAATTTTCCTCACTTTTTAATGTTGCAACAATAGCTGCTCCTGTTGGAGTAATCATTTCTCCTTCCTGTTTTATTATTCTTAATGGTAAATGATAAGTAGAAATAATATTTAAAACTGCAGGAGCTGGTATGGGAATTTCTTTATTTTTACATTTAATTAATCCTTCCCCTTCATAAAGGGTAGATACATAAACACGAGCTATTTTTAAGTTTACAATACAAAATGCCGTAGAAACAATATCAATGATAGAATCAGTTGCGCCAACTTCATGAAAAGTGACTTCATCAATTGATACTCCATGTACTCTAGCTTCGGTAATCGCTACAACTTCAAAAATACGCTTTGCTAATTTTTTTACTTTTTCGTCATGAAGACGATCTAATATTTTGTTGATCTCCACTAAATTTCGTTTTTCATGATTTCCTTTTAATATAACATTAAAGTCATTAGCTTCTATTCCAGCTTTATTCACTTTAGATATTTTAATTTGATATTCCTCTTCTATAGCTAACTTTTGCAAAGTTGCCTTCAATTTATCTTGATCTACTCCTAAATCAAGTAATGCCGCTACAGTCATATCCCCACTTATTCCATAATAACATTCTAAATATAAATCATTCATTTTGTTTTCCCTTCTTTTTTTTCCATTCTTTAATCTGCTCTAAACGTTTTTTTAAATAAATTTCATTCCCTTTAATTCCTGGTTGATAATAAGACCTGTCAATTAAAGATGGTGGCAAACATTCCATTGCTGTAAGTTTTTCTTTAGTATTGTGCGCATATTGATATCCTTTTCCATAATTTAATTCTTTCATCAATTTAGTTGGAGCATTGCGTATAATTAAAGGAACTGGTTCACTAATTGTAGTCAAAGCATCTTTCTTGGCTAACATATAAGCAACATCACATGCATTAGATTTGGGAGCTAAAGACATGTAAATAACGGCTTCAGATAGATGAACATAACACTCTGGCATACCTAAAAAATGACAGGCTTGAAATACGTTTATAGATACATTTAAAGCATTGGTATCAGCAAGGCCTATATCTTCAGAAGCAAAACGAATAATACGCCTAGCAACATAAAGAGGGTCTTCTCCTGCTTCTAACATGCGCGCTAACCAGTATACTGCAGCATCAGGATCGCTATTACGCATCGATTTATGTAAGGCTGAAATAATATTATAGTGCTCTTCGCCATTTTTATCATATAAAAGTGTCTTCTTAGTTAAACACTCTTCAATATTATCTTTCGTAACTGTAATTACGCCATCTAATTCATCTGCATTTGTTACAATCATATCTAAAGTAGTAAGTGCTGAGCGGGCATCTCCATTTGCAAAATTAGCAATCACTTTTAAATCTTCTAAAGAAATATTCACTTTTATTTTCCCGAATCCTCTTTCATCACTTATTGCCTTCTTTAATAATGATAAAATATCATCACTTGATAATTCCTTTAAAACAAATACTTTGCATCTAGAAAGTAAAGCACTATTAATTTCAAATGAAGGATTTTCGGTTGTAGCGCCAATTAAATCAATGCTTCCTTTTTCAACAAATGGTAAAAAAGCATCTTGTTGAGCCTTATTAAAACGATGTATTTCATCAACAAATACAATTGTTTTAATGCCTAATTTTTTATTTTGATCTGCTTCTTCCATCACCATTTTAATTTCTTTAATCCCTGAAGTAACTGCTGAAAAAGTTATAAACTTTGATTTTGTTTCATGAGCGATAATACGCGCTAAGGTTGTTTTGCCAACTCCAGGTGGTCCCCAAAAGATCATGGAAGAAATATGATCGGATAAAATCATTTTCTTAAGCAATTTATTATCCCCAATTAAATGTGTTTGGCCTACAAATTCACTTAAATATCTTGGGCGCATACGACTTGCTAATGGTTCATTTATAGACATATCAAAAAGGGAAGTTTGTTCCATATTCATTCCTCTTTTCCTATTTACAGAAATTATACTACAAATACTTTTGTTCGTCAATACTCTTCCCTCTTAAACATGAAAAAAACTCGTAAATACGAGCTTATAAACTAAATGGTGACTCCGGAGTGATTCGAACACTCGACCGATCGCTTAGAAGGCGATTGCTCTATCCAGCTGAGCTACGGAGTCATAACTACCAGCTGTATATGATTATAACGTATTTTAAAGTTTTTTTCAAGAGCAAATTACCTACTTTTACTTTTCTCTTCTACATTATTATGAACTAAACTTTGCTCTTTTATAAGTTTAAAATCAATTAATTTAATTCTAAGCTCATTTTCAAGCATCTTTAATTTCCTTAAAAACTCTTCTTCCTTTTCTTTTTTTAAGAAACGTTTATATTTATTAATAATAATTGTTCGAAGGCGCGCTACTTCATCTAGAGCCATTAAAAGATTCGTTCCAGCTTCATCATCATCAAAATCACAAACTTTAAAAAAGCTTTCAACTACATGTTGATATTTTTTATTAAAATTATGACTTATTAAAGTATTAATAATATCTGGGCTTACAATAATTAATTCTTTTATCTTTAAATTACTTTCTTTATTTTTTTTGATGGGATAGTGAAAGCCTTTGATATGATAATCAAATTGTTCTAATTCATAAACTCCATCTATTTTTTTGATTGTAAATCCCTTCATTACACACCACCTACTTCATTAAATCTGGCCTTTTTTCTTTTGTTATGCGTATTTGTTCACTTTTGCGATATTCATCTATTTTTTTGTGATCACCACTAAGTAATACTTCTGGAACTTTTAACCCTCTAAATTCTCTTGGTTTTGTATATACTGGATAATCTAATAAGTTATCTTTAAATGATTCGTTTTGAAAAGATTCCTGATCAATTACTCCTGGAATAAATCTAGTAAGACAATCAGCGATAGCCATCGCAGGAATTTCCCCTCCAGTTAAAACATAATCTCCAATGCTAATTTCTCCATCAACAAAATTTTTAATTCGTTCATCAAAGCCTTCATAATGACCACATACTAAAATTAAATGCTTGGTGCTTTTATAAATAATTTCTGCTAAATTGTCATTAAAAGTCCTCCCCTGTGGTGACATCAAATATACTAAAGCATCATCAGTTTTTACCGATTCAATCGCTCTTACTACGGGTTCACACATGAGAACCATACCACTTCCACCACCATAAGGGGTATCATCTACTTGGCCATTTTTTAAAAGAGTAAAATCTCTTATATTAATTAAATTAATGTCTACTAGACCTTTATCAATTGCTCTTTTTATAATACTTTCATGAATAAATCCTTCAAACATGTTTGGAAAAAGAGTTAAAATATCAATTTTCATAAAATCAAATCCTTAATATTTTCAGCATGAATCTCTTTTTTAGATACATCAACTTGTTTTATATAATTATTATTATAAGGGATATAGTAATTTTTTGCAAATGTTATATATAATAAAATTCCCGCATTATTATCATATATATTATTAACTATACCTAATTTTTCATTACCACAAATTATTTTCATGCCAATTAAATCTTCTAATAAATATTCCTTTTCATTTAAATTTAAATCATCTCTATTGATATATATTTTTTCCCCTTTATATTTTAATACATCATTAATATTATTAATTCCATCAAAGGTAAGCATATCAAACTGTTTATGATGCCGATATGTATGAATTGTTTTTTCTATTTTTTCTTCGCCAATATAAACTTTATTTCCCTTTTTAAATACTAATTCTTTTTCATAAAAAGTACTTAATAATTTCACTTCTCCTTTAATCCCATGAGTATTTACAATTTTACCAATATTAATTAATTCCATTTTTCAACTCCTATTTATTTTTATTTAATTCATAAAATATAATACTCGCTGCTACACCAGCATTTAAGCTTTCACATCTAATATTAATATGAATCAGTTTATCACATAAATTCTTTAAATATTCACTCATACCATTTCCTTCATTACCTATAATAATTGCTATTTTTGAAGAAAAATTTATTTCTGGCAAATTAATTCCATCTTTTACATCAGTTCCATATATTTCATAATCTTTTGCTTTTAAATCTTTCACGATAGAGATTAAATCAGTGCGAATAATATTTAAATGAAATAACATTCCTTCACTAGCTCGAATTACTTTTTCATTATATAAATCTACTGTATCATTACTAAGTATTAATGTATTAATGTTAAAAGCAACTGCACTTCTAATAATGGTGCCAAGATTCCCTGGATCTTGAATGTTATCCAACAAACATACGTTGCCGGTAATTTCTTGCTTTTCCATTTTTTTACAAACACCCATTACTTTCGTACTACTTACTTGGCTGGATAATTTCCTCATAATGCTATCCGTTACTAAATAAAAAGGAATACCTGGTATTTCCATGGCTTCGTCGGTTGATATAATCTCTATTAAACTGCCATTTACCATCGCATTATTTAATAAATGGTCCCCTTCGATAAGAAACAAATTTGTCTCATCACGATATTTCTTTTCTTTTAATTTGGCCCAGTTTTTCACTTTGCTATTATTTAATGATTCTATTTTCAATGTTCTCTTAACTCCTTTCTTGCTATTTTATAATCAGGATAATACTTACTCACTAAAGTCCAAAAAGAAGAACTATGGTCATGGTAAGTAAAATGGCAGAATTCATGAACGATAACATAATCAATAATACTTCTTTCATATTTTATTAGTTTCGAATTTAAAGTGACTGTTTTTTTTACATAATTACAGACACCCCATCTCGATTTCATTTTTCTAATTCTTAAAGTAAATTCGGGAATATTAGGCATTATGGCTAATATTTTATTAATTTCTTCTCTAAATATTTTTTTCGTTAAATTGCTGATGTATTTATCTAAAGTATTTCGACTATTTACATAAATAGTTCCCTCATCAAAAGCAACATCAGGGTAATTTTCATTTATTTTTACATCATATTTTAACCCTAAAATTCTTATTTCATCTTCCTTGTCATGTTTACTTTTACTTCGCAGATACATTTTCGTTAAAGATTTTTCATTTTCTTTGATCAGCTTTAAAACTTTTTTTGTACTTATTCTGGGATGAACTGTTATTACTAATTCGTTTTGATCATTGAAACGAAAATATATATTCTTGTTATTTTTGTGAATAATCTTAACGTTTATTAATTCATTATTTAAAGTAATTTGTACTTCTTCCATCAGCCAAATAACACTTTCTCACTTTTATATTCTTTGATAATTATTTTTAAGACTACAGCGATAATAATAATGGTTGATGATAGCATCAAAAGAATATGCGTATAATTTATGATACCACTCGTAATATCTGTAAATATTAAAGTATAATTGATAAAAGGAATCAGTGCATAAAGATTCGTTGTCGTAATTCCCATCATAAATATAATCATACTTGGAAAGAAAGAGATAAATGTAAGTGGTGTTAAAGCACTTTGCGCTTCTTTAAATGATTTAGATTTACTGGCAATAGCGATACATAAACCACTAATTAAGAAGGAATAAGCAATAATTACAATGACTGCAAAAATAAGACTTGATAAAGATAACATTAAATTTATTCCCTCATATATAGTAAACATATGATTTGCTATCTTTAAAGAGATAACTGTTAAAATTAAACTTAATAATCCGGTTATCATCGAAGAGAAGCTAACACTTAAAAATTTACCTATAATAATATCTTTGCTTTTAATTGGGAAAGTAAGTAAAGTTTCTAATGTTCCTCTTTCTTTTTCACCTGCAGTTGCATCGGTAGCCGGATAAGTAGCTGATACTGTGATAGCCATAATGATAAAGAAGAAGGCATAACTTATGATATAACTTGCAAAATAGTTCTCTTCAACAGTAATATTTTCTTCTAAAACAATAATATTTAGCACTTCATCAGATAATACATTATGACTGACTAGATATTCTCTTTGTAAATAATTTTTATAGGCATTAAAATAACTTTCAGCTAAATTAGATGCATAAGTCGTAGTATCACTATCATCACCATTTATCGTATAAACGTTATTCTCTTTCGTTACATATAAATCAATTTCACCACTTTCCAATTGCTCCCCTAAATTTTCAACAGTATCAATTACTGCATTAATTTCTAGTTCTTCGATAATATTTTTTTCGACATCAGTAAGTTCATAATCAAAACCAATCGTATTATAATCTGTTACGGGCATGTTTATTTCGCTTTCAAATAAAGCTGACATACCAATTACAAGTAGAGGAATAAATATAGGTATAATAAGCATCATAGATAACGATTTTTTATCACGGAACATTTCTCTTAATTCTTTTTTTAAGATATTAAACATATTATTCTTCATAATTATCCCCCTCTATTAATTTGAAAAATGCATCTCTTAGATTGGTGGTTTTTGTATCTTTTTTTATTTTTTCTGGTGTACCCTCATCAATAATCACACCTTTATTTATCATAATTACTTTATCACATATATTTTCTGCTTCTTCCATATAGTGTGTAGAATAAAGAATGGTTTTGCCTTTTTTCTTTTCATTTTTGATAAAGTTTAAAATAATTTGACTGGAAATGATATCTAGGCCACTTGTAGCTTCATCTAAAATATAATATTTAGGATTATGAATTAGACAACGGGCAATATTTACTCTTTGGGTTTGCCCAGTTGATAATGAACCAATCCGATTATAAAGGAAAGTATCCATATCTAGAGTTTTAGATATTTCTAAAATTCTTGCTTCAGCATCCTTTTTTTCAACACCATAAATATCCGCACACATATGCAGTAATTCATAACAGCTTAAAGTATTGTATATTTTGGTATTTCCAGATAAATAAGCAATATTCTTTTTAATTTCTGTTTCATTATCATGATAGTTTAGCTCGTCAAAAGTAACAGTACCACTAGTTGGTTCTAAAATACCGGCGATAATACGTAAAAAAGTTGTTTTTCCAGCCCCATTAGGTCCTAAAATGCCGATAATTTCGCCATCATGAGCTTCCACACTAATACCATTATTGGCATAAAATTCAATACGTTCTTTTTTCTTTGTTAATTTTACAAATTTCTTTTTAATATTTTCTGCTTTTAACATATTTGCACCTCAATTACCATTATACAGGATTAAACTAATAAATACCATCATTTTTAACTTATTTTTTAAGTTAAATTAAAAAACCCGTGTCCATTTAACGAGTTTCTATTTTGTTTTTATCTGTATCGTTTGTTATATTCTTCTTCAGCCATATCAGCATCACATCTCAAAAAACAAGCAAGTTGTCTATAATCATCATGACATTCTCCTGTTTTACTTTCTAACTCATCTGCTAGTAATTCTAATTTTTCTCCCTTTTCAAATAAATACAAAGCTCTTAAAGAATGAAAGCCACGCATATTTCTATTAAATCTCATTGCATCTTCTAAATACTCTTTAATATATTCTGGTCTATCAACTTCTTCTATTTGATAATCTTTTACTTTCACTTCCGGAACGGTTTCTCCAAGCAATATTTCAAACCATGCTGCAACAATATGTCTATGACAAAAATCAGTGTTTGCCTCATAACTTAACAAAATACGATTATTTAATTCATTATAAACTTCTTGTGGATTTAACTTTGATAAAACTTGATTCCAGTATTCCTGAACATAATAACGATTATTGGCCTCTTCCGAGATTTTTCCTCTATTATTATGCCAAACGTGCCAAATGTAAGGTTCTGGTACTAGCTTAGAATAATACTCACCATGATAATCGGGATTATCTAATCCAAGATGTTTAGATATAGCAACAGGTGCAAATCGATCAGAATGAAAGTTCCTATAATTACTTGTACAAATCATTTTTTCCTCCTATTTTATCCCTTTTTATCGCTTTTATAAAGACATTATAGCATATAATTTATTGACTTACTAGCTCTTTTTTAATCCAAGCCATAATCACTGTAACTAAAAATACTATTTCTTCCTCGGTTAATTCTCTTCCTTTAGGAATATGATACCATTTATATAAGCAATTCCTGCAACAAGTAGCTGTTGCATGTTCGGCTATAAAAACAGGATGGCCTCTCATAGGCGTTTGTTTGCCATCATTAGGAATATAAGCCGGTGCTAGCCTTTTTCTTAAAAAATCATAAGCATGAGACTCTATTTTCTCAATTCCTTTTTGCTTTATATATTCTTTATCTTTTTCCTTTAAATGAAAACTACTTCTAAATTTTGATTTAGATAAAGAATATAATATTTCATCTATTTTTTTCATCTTGTTAAAAAAGATTATCATTTTGATAATCTTAGGCTCTAGCGCCTCCATCTACTTGCATAATTTCACCGGCAACATAACTTGCCATATCACTTGCTAAGAATAAACAAGCATTAGCAATATCTTTAGGCTCACCAATTCGACCAATTGGAATCGTAGCAATTAAAGGTTTAATGACTTCATCAGGAAGAGACGCTACCATATCCGTTTTAGTTATACCGGGAGCTACAGCATTTACCCTAATACCTACTGAAGCAAGCTCTCTTGATAAAGATTTTGTTAGGCCATTAACAGCGAATTTACTCATTGGATATACACAACCAGCTGATTGACCATAAATACTTACCATAGATGAAATATTGATGATATTTCCTTTCGTTTCTTTTAAATATGGTACTATTTCTTTAGAACAAATAAATACACCTTTCATATTTACATTTGCGATTTTATCATATTCCTCTATCGTATAATCTTCTATTTTAGTACTAGAAGATAATCCAGCATTATTAACTAAAATATCAATATGACCAAATTCATTAGCAACTTTATTAAATACCTCTTTTACTTCTTTTTCACTTGCTAAATCAGGATAAAACCCTATTACTGGATAATTTCCATTTTCTTCCTTTAATTTGTTAATTGCCTTAGTAACACTTTCTTCTTTAGAACCTAATAAAGCAACACTTGCCCCATTATTTAAAAATGTTCTTACAACCTCAAAACCAATTCCCCTTGTACCACCAGTTACAATGGCTACTTTTCCATCTAACATATTATCATCCTCCTACATTAATAATAAAACACCACTCATCATCATGTCAATCATTTATTCTTTTACTTTACTTTGCAAAAAATATTTAATCAACATCGATTTCTTCTAAATATTTTGGAATTCTTTAATTATTTTTATCAATACCATTAGTTCTTTTTTTTATTTTTCGCATTTTTCTAATTATGAGAAATATTGCTATTATTACAAGAATAATTCCACCACTTATAGCCCCTATAATTAAATAATTCATAGATGGTTCATCTTCTATTTTTGTCTCAACATGGTCTATCATAAGCGGTTCATTTCTGATAATAGTTATTTTATATTCTTTCGTTGTACCATCTTCTGCTGTAATAGTAATAGAGTAATGATTTTCGCCTATCTTTAAAGCTTTAGCACCTGCTCCTGTTATAATTGATTTGTCATCTTCTGCTGTTGCATTTATCTTTATAACTTCAGTTAAATAATCTACTTCTAGAGTATAATCCGTAATTTCCGGATTAAATTCAAAATTATCAATATCAATGGTTAAACTACTTAGATTAGTATTACTTGATTTTTTATTATTATCTGAATTATTTTTATTAGTATTATTATTAGTATTGCTTGATGGTTTTTTCGTAGGTGTTTCCTCTAAATAAATAAAACCGATTAAATTATCTACTGTAATACTCCTTTGGGCACCATTTACAATACCTCCATTTTCTTCCGTTACTATTCCACCTTCATTGGTAGTCATATATTCGCCCTCAACTGACACAACAAAGCCAACATGTCCATAACCATCACTAGATGACCAGACTGCAATAGAATTAGGTTTCGCAACCCTTCCTACTTTATAACCATCATTGATAGCGCTATTATACCATGTTTGGGCATTACCCCATCCAGGTAAAGCAACACCCGTATGTTCATAAGCTTCTTGCCACGCATACCAAGTACATCTAACGGTTGTAATACCATATAATGATTGATATTTGCCGTAAGGATTTGATGCTGCATTTACTAAAGTTGTAAAACTAAAAGTGATAAAAGTGATAAGAAAAAGCTTCTTTAACAAATTCATTTTACCACCTGCCACAATCTAAATTGTATTTGCTACATAATTCTTCATTTAAAATTTTGTTTTCATAACCATCAAACCCCCCACAAGGGCCTTCAAATTTTGTTGCACTGGATAATATTCCTTGTATTTCTTTGTTTGCTGCCTCACCATTTGAAGATACCTTTAAACCATTAAAAGAAATATAATCATAAGTAAAAGTAAAACGATGATTATCTTCGGTGTAATTTACATTAGCAATTCCTTTGTAACTTCCATTTTTATATTTATCTAAAGTATTTTTAAAACTAATTTCTTTGGCTGTATTAATTTTTAAAGTGCCATTCTTTACATATTCATTTATTTCTTCCGTACTTACTTCATAATCTTGTCTATCACTGGTATGCCAAAAATCTACAGTAGCAGGATTATTATTTATTTTGGATATTTCAGCTGTTGGAAAAACTTCTTGTAAATTGGTAACAAACATGTAATAAAAACAGTTAATGGTACCACTACTTACATGATATTCAGTAATACTGATATTATTATTTAAATTAATTTTAGAAGATGTAATTACATTATTATTAGTATCATTTTGATTATTTGTCGTATTGTTCGATGAATCATTATTAGAAGATGTCTTATTCTCTTTCCACACAGCAGTTAAAGTAATATCACTAGTTACTTTGGTTGTAAAATCATATTCTTCGCCATCTAACTCCCAATAAAGAAAAGTATATCCCTCTTTAGTTGGTGAGGCAGGTTCTTCAAATGTATCATTATTTGCTACTACTATACTATCAATAGAGGACCCGCCATCCGTATCGAAAGTAATGGTGTAATAATTGGTATTATCATTAGCAGTTAGAATTAGCTCTTGATAGAAAAATTTAATTTTCACTTCTTCTTTGTCAATACTATTTAGAATATTTTCCTCAGCCTCTTTATCTAGGTTATACGTAGAAAAAATATTGGCATCAATTGTTGTTCTGTCTTTGTTTTCTTTATTAAAATATTGTATTAAAGCTTCTTCTAAACTTAGACCTGTAAAATCAATATCTTGATATATTCCTTCTAAATCTTTATCTTTAAATTCAATTCTTGTAATTTCATGTGTTTTATCACTACATACATATCTTTCGAAAGGGCGCCAGCACTCATAATAATTTTCTTTTAAATAAAGGTTAGCTTCCCATTTGCTATTATTAATAATACTTACTACATATTCTTTTTCCACATACTCTTTCTCGTTACTATCCTTATAAATATTATAGATAAGTATTGCAAAAGCTAGAATTACAAAAATACTAACAATCATTATTAGCCAAAACTTTCTGCTTTTTAACACACTTTTTAATTTTGACATAAAATCACTCCTACTCATTATATTCATTATAGCATAGAAAAAGTAGATTGCCTAGAATCTACTTATCCTTTATGGTTCGGAACAATAAATTCTTTCCCACCCATATATGGCTGTAAAACTTTTGGAATTTTGATACTTCCATCACTCTGATAATTGTTTTCTAAAAAAGCAATTAAGCCACGTGGGGTTGCTAAAACAGTATTATTAAGGGTTGCTACATATTTGTTTCCCTCACTTGTTTTCATCCGTATACCAAGTCTTCTTGCTTGAGCTTCACCTAGTGTAGAACATGAACCTACTTCAAAATATTTTTGTTGTCTTGGACTCCATGCTTCTACATCACATGATTTAACTTTTAAATCAGCTAAGTCACCAGAACAGCATTCTAGAGTTCTAACAGGAATATCTAGGCTTCTAAAGAATTCTACTGTGTACTCCCACATCTTATTATACCAATCCATCGCATCTTCTGGTTTACATAGTACCACCATTTCTTCTTTTTCAAATTGATGAACACGGTATAAGCCTCGCTCTTCTAACCCATGAGCTCCCACTTCTTTTCTAAAACATGGAGAGTAAGAAGTTAATGTAATAGGAAGTTCGCTTTCACTCACAATCTCTCCTTTAAATCTACCAATCATAGAGTGTTCACTTGTTCCAATTAAGAATAAATCTTCCCCTTCTATTTTATACATCATCGCATCCATTTCTTTAAAAGACATAACGCCAGTTACAACATCACTTCGAATCATAAATGGCGGAATACAGTAAGTAAATCCTTTATCAATCATAAAATCACGGGCATAAGCAAGCATCGCACTATGAAGTCTTGCAATATCACCAGTTAAGAAATAAAATCCATTCCCACTCGTTCTTCCGGCTGCTTCTTTATCTAAGCCATTTAGACTTTCACATATATCAGCATGATATGGAATTTCATATTGAGGTACAATAGGTTCACCAAAACGTTCTAACTCAACGTTTTCTGAATCATCTTTGCCAATTGGAACTGAATCATCAATAATTTGTGGTATTTGCATCATTTTTTCTTTAATTTCTTTTGATAATTTTTCTTCTTCCGCTTCTAAATTAGCAATCTTAAATGAGATAGACCCTACTTCGTCTTTTATTTTTAATGCATCTTCTTTTTTTCCTTCTCGCATGAAAGAACCAATTTTATCACTTAGTTTGTTTTTTTCACTACGTAAATCATCTGCATCTTTCTTGGCATTGCGGTATTGTACATCTAAATCATAGATTTCGTCTACAAGCGGTAATTTTTCGTCTTGAAACTTCTTTTTGATGTTTTCACGCACTAAATCTCTTTGTTCTCTTATTAATTTAATATCAATCATTTTTCTTCCTTCTTTCTAAAATTAAAAAGGATGGTAGCAAGGAGTCAAACATGACGGTACCATCCTTTTATTTGCTTAATTTAAGATAACGGTTTTACCCGGGGATGATTGGTCCCACTAGAAAGGAGATTTCATAACACTCTATTACTTATTTCCATCAACCATAAGCTTTCTATTAATTTCATGCTATTACTTATCTTTCTTGCGCTTTACTTTTATAATATACCATATTTTTTTAATTATGACAATTATTAAATACGAATTTTAAAAGTTTTTGGCGCAAATTTATATACCAAATACAATGATACAAAACTATAAATAATGGCAAATATGATAGTTGCAAGGCCAAAACCGAATGTAGGAAGTCTTAAATCAATCATCCAGTAACAAACAACATAAGTTAAAATATTGACAATAGTATAAGTTGTATTTTTTGTTTCACTATCAATATTATAAGGTTGAAGTAAATAATAAATAACTAAATGATGAACCGAGAAGAAAATACTCATGGCAATAATGGATATGATTAAAATAAGATAATTTAAATTGTTAGTGGTACCTCCGGTAGCAAACAAAATGAAAGCTAAACCCACTCCAATAATGGAAGCTGGTAATAAATTAATTAAAATAATACTTTTTAATCTTTCTCTAAATAATTTTAAAATAGAATTTGGCTTTCTAAAAAAGGCATAAGTAAGCATCGAATGGTCACTATTCATAAACATTGCTCTCGTAACTGATTCACCGCGATTGATTAAATACATAATGAACACAAAATATGGCAAATAAGTCATTATCATATCATTTATTCCTTTTTTTAAGCCATCATTTATTGTTACAACTAAAAGAACGATACCAATTATAATAGCGCTTATAAATGCCACTTTTTTCGCACTTTTTAATAGTAGCTTACTATGACGCATTACAAATAAATCATTAAAATAGGCAAAGCCCTTTTTCTTACTTGTTAAACTTTTATCAATATTAATTTGCTTTAAAACATTTTCTTTAGTAATTTCTCTAGCATTGGAAGTAGCATTCATATTCGTATTTGTTAAAACCGCCTTATACATTTCGCGATACTTATTAAATTTTAATATATATCTTATTGCCCATATGCTTATAAATACAGTAATTATCATGAAAATAACTAATATATAAGATGGTATGACTATATTTATCGCAGGTAATCCATAAGCCAAACCTAAAAATAATAAGATAAGAAGCCAAATATGTTTGACAGGATTGTTTTCATTGATAATCCATTCTTTTTTAGCATATAAGGAAAGATTGTGAGCAGTAACCACCATTTTGGCAGATGCTACAAACAAAGGAATGAAAAGACAAATCCCAAGATTTACATGTGATAATGTACCAAAAATAATTGTAAATGGTAAAAAACCAATAATTACTTTTATAATAGCATAAAAATAGTTACTTAAAGAATAATTTTTGGCATTCATACGCATAATAAACATCGCATAATATTTATCTTTAGTTGGATTAAACATATAGGTATTCATAAAAGCACCAATAATCGTTAAAAATACCAAAATATGTAAAAAAGTACTAGCACTATTTGTTTTATAAATAGACATCATACTAAAAATCATTAAAAATACATAAAGAAATTTACCAATAAAAACATTAGCTATTTCAAGTAGAACACTTATGATATTTCCTATAATTTTTAAAACTTTACTTTGATATAATTTATCAGGTAAAATCTTTCTTATTCCTGGAATACTTTTTAGAGCATAGATAATCGTATTTACTTTATAAGTATTGCGCAGACGAAATGATATCAAGAATGTTTGCAGCATTTTATTCTTCCTCTCTTAACATTTCAATAATTTTCTCTTTTAGCTTTTCCCCTTTTAAATTATTATCTACTAAACTTAAGGTTCCGTTTTTTAATACAACAATTTCATCGCATAAACTTAAAGCTAAATCCATAATATGAGTAGAAAAAATTAAAATATGTTCTTTTTTAATACTCTTTAACATTTCTTTCATTTCTTCTGCAACAACCACATCTAAACTAGTAAGCGGTTCGTCTAATAAAAGTATTTTGGGATTAGCAATAATATTGATTAACATTTGCATTTTATTTTTCATTCCATGAGAATAATCTTTGAGCAATTTATCGCGGTCTTCTACCTCTATTTTCATAAAATCAAAATATTCATCTATTGTTTTAAGATTTTCTATTTTTCCTTCATTGATTTCTAAAAAGAATTTTAAAAACTCTCTTCCGGTTAAAAATTCTGGAACAGTCGGAGTAGATAAAACATAACCAATATCATCAATCGTAAGTGGTCTAGCGCTTTTCTCTTCTATCATATTAAACAATCCCTCATCCGGTTTAATATCATCATTTAAGCAATTAAAAAATGTTGTTTTACCAGCCCCATTTCTTCCTAATAAACCATAAATCTTCCCTGATTCAAAAGTAAAATTGATATTTTTTAGTACTTCTTTATTCCCAAAATTTTTCTTTAAATTTAAAACTTCTAATTTCATAAACTCACCAATAATATCATATCAAAAAACAAGTCATTGTACAACCACTTGTCTTATCTTTGTATTTCTGTTTCTTGTAACTCCATTTGATACAACCAATTAATATAATCTTTTAGAAAGCTAATCATTTCAAGGGTCGGGATTTTTGAAAATATGGGATTTATGATAACTTTTTCTTCCATTGCTAAAAAGATAGGAACTTCTTTAAAATTTTGCTCTAAATTAAATGGTTGATTAAAATTCATCCATAAAGTTTTTATATCTTCATAAGAACAAACTGATAAATTTTCCACTTTTTTAAGATAGCTTTTTAATGATACTTTCAATATTTCTATTGAGTTTTTATATTCATGAATTTCTTGTTGTAATTGTTGGAAAGCTCTTCTTAAATTTTGTGATATTAAACTCGAATACTCTTTATAACTAATATATTCTAAACATAAATCAAAATTTTGATAATCTACTTCATGTACATAGCTTGCATCTAATATTTCCGAAGTATATTTTAATAAATTATTTAACGTATCTGTTTTTTCTTCTATCTCATTACATAATAGGTTAATTTCTTCAAAAATATCTATCATATTTCCCACCTGTAGTCCTATTATAAGAGATATTCGACCAAAAAAGCAAGAAAAAACTATTTTATTTTTTCTAAAATAGCTTTTTCAATACCTTTTAAAGGAAGATTAGCACAAACTTTGCGATTTCCTTGCTTACTAACTTCTAGATAGCAACAGGCATCTCCTAATAATTCTTGATTAAAATCATCCCCATTTGTCATGTGATAAAATTCTTTAATATATTCTAATGCTTCTTTCGCTTTCTTACCAATTAAATTTTTTATCATAATGGAAGTAGAAGATATAGAAACAGCGCATGCTTCCCCATCAAAAACAATATCTTCTAGGATATCTTCATTCCATTTAATATATAAATTAATATTATCAATACAAGATTCATTCCGCGTATTTATGGCATCATAACCATCATGAGGCAAATCTCTATTTTGAGGATGAAGATAATTTTCCATAATAATTTCTCTTGATTGTTCTTTATCCATATTAAATCATCTCTTTTACTATTTTATCATAATCACTCAATAATTCAACTAAACTATCAATTTCTTCAAATGTGTTGTAAAAATATAAACTCACTCTTACTGTGTTATTTACGCCGACACTTGATTTTAATATTTTGGCACAATGATTTCCAGCTCTAACACATATGTTGTATTTATTTAAGTAATAAGCAACGTCTTGACTAAACACATTTGCTACATTAAATGTAACTATCCCACTATCGCTTTCAATATTGATAATATCAATGTGTTTTAAAGGCAAAAGTTTATCAATTAAATATTTACGTAACTCAAGTTCATATTTATAAATGTTATCCATACCTATTTTATTTAAATATTTAATTGCCTCACCAAAGCCTATTACACCCGCAATATTTCTTGTGCCTGCTTCAAGTCTAGTTGGAAGTTCACTTAAAATAACTTCACTTGGATTATCAAATGATTCATTCATTCCTCCTCCTAAAACAATAGGTTCTAGGTGCTCCAATAATTCTTTTTTGCCATATAACACCCCTACCCCAGTGGGGCCACACATTTTATGAGCAGAAAAAGCTAAAAAATCCACGTCAAGATTTAAAACATCTATGGGAAGATGTGGAACCATTTGCGCCCCATCTAATACAACAAAAATATTATTTTCATGAGCTAATTTACATATTTGTTTTATCGGTCTAATATCGCCAATCACATTTGTTATTCCCGCGATACTAATTACTTTTGTATTTGCAGTAAGTGCTTTCTTTATATGATCTAAAGTAACATAATAATTACTGTCTAAAGGAATATAATTTATTTTAATTCCCATTTTTCTGGCAAGACGGAACCATGGTAATATATTCGATGCATGTTCACTACTTGTAATTAAAACTTCATCATTTGCTTCTAAAAGATTAGCAAAAAAACCATTTACAATCATATTTAATGATTCTGTTGTCCCACTTGTAAATACAATTTCTTCCAAATATTTAGCATGAATAAAATCACGCACTAATTCTCGTGCTTCTTCATATTCTTGATCTACTTTAAACGATAAATCATAATCCCCTCGATGAGTATTGGCAGGATAATTGGTGTAATAATCATTCATTTTATCAATTACACATTTTGGCTTCAAACTTGTAGCGCCGTTATCAAAGTATATGATATCTTCTTTTAAAAGCGGAAAATCATCTCGATTCACTTTCTCACCTCCATTTAACTACTTTATTTTATTCTTAATTTCTTTATTTTCCTATATTAAAAGCCTTTTTAATTAAAATTCATCTTTAGACTTTTCTTATATAATTTTAATATCTCTCCATTTAAATCAACATTATCTTGCATTTGATAATTCATGATTTTTATTTCTCCAATTTCATTTGGCTTACCTTCTATGCTCATTAATATCCCATTTTTTAACGAACTTATTTTATATTTATTAATAAACCCATCTATAATTATTAGTTCATCTGATAAAACAAACTCACTATCCGTATCTTTTTGCCATAAAGTTAAATGGGTCGATATGCTTTTTTCATAGCTGGTTTGATTAGGAAAAAAGCGACTAAAATAAACTCTTTTTAAGTCAATAATGCTTTCTATTTTTTGCGTCTTAAAGTATTGAAAATCAATAAAATAATTAACATCGTAAGGGATTTCTAAACAATATTTTTGCTTATTATTTTCTATTTCTAATATAAGATGATGGTTTTCAAGACATTCAGATATTTTTGATTGATTAGTTGTTTCTTGATAAGCGATTATTTCTACATAAATATGATACTCATCCCAATTTACTTTAAATTGAATTTCTTTTTCATTGTATTTTATGATAACTTTTTGTTCACTAATAACTAATGAGACTTCTTCTTTTGTTGCTTGAGCCATAAAATTTAAGCAATAATCAAATTTTGTATACTCTTCTTTTACTAATTTTAAATAAAACTGATTCGTATTTAATATATTCATAATAAAATAACTTGCCGCTAGTAAAGAGCTCTTATAATTTTTTACTTGTCTTTCAATTCTACAATCATAAATAAAAGGCACATCTTCTTTATTTTCAAAAGTATAATTTTTATTCATAACTTCACCAAAAAAATATGTTACTTTTCTTGTAACATATTTAATAAATCTATTTTAAATTTATCTTTAGATGCGTTAGCTTTTGATATCATTATCCCTTTATATGTTGCAAGTTCACTCATATGACCTTCTAATAATATTTCTGTTGGTGTAATTGTATCAAGCATGATTATCCCTTCTTTTAAATATACCGTATAAAAAAGTTTTACTTCACCATGGACTTGAGCAAACATTTTATCACTTGGAAGTTTTAATTCATATTTAGCTGTTTGTTCTTTTTTATTGGTACTAATTAACTCTCCAACAAATTCACCATTTCTAAGTGCTGGATAATAATCAAAGTTTAACTTTTTAAAAGCTAGCATATTGTACTTTTTTAATGCTCTTTCTAACTTTTTGAATTCATTTTCATTAATGTAATCTAAAACATAACCTTTCATTTTTTAACCCCCTATTTCAATTACAGTCTAATTATAGCATATTTTACTATATTTGTCAAATTAATGTAAAAAATTTGCTTTTGCTATTGATTTTTGTCTATTTTTAATTTTACAATTGTCATTCCCGGATTCCATAAATCAAGACGAAAAGAATCTACATGTTTATTCTTTTTTAATAGTTCATGAACTCTATTTCGAAGAATATTAGAGCTTCTTCCATGAATAATACCAATATAAGTATTTCCTAATTTTACATTATCTTGAATAAAATCATTCAGAAAATAAACTACAGTATCTGTGGTTTCCCCATGAACATTTAAAACCGGTGAAGAACTGCTAAACATTTCCATTATTATTTTGGGAACTAATCGGCGATGATCCTATTACAAAATTATTTTCGAGATTTGAATTTGTTGGAATAACAATTTTGGAAGCATCAGGAATATCAGGCAATAGATCTGTACTTTGAATATTTACTACCGGTTTTGTCTCCTCCTCTAATGCCTCAATGACATTAAACTTTTGATTATAATAATTAATGACTTCTTTTAAATTTGGAAAAGATGTTCTTCCTCCCATTTTGCCAACTGATAGCCCTGCTGCAATATTAGAATAAGTTATGGCTTTTTCTAACTCAAACTGATTAGCAAGACAATAGACAAAAGCTCCATGAAAAACATCTCCCGAACAGCTTGGATCAATCACTTTAGTTTTAATTCCTGGCATAACTTTAATTTCTCCATTATAAGTATACATTGCTCCCATTTCTTCTAAAGTAACAATAATTTGATTATTTGGATAATGATCTTTTAATTTTTTATAGACTTGAACAAGCGTTAATGAGTTGTTATAGTCTATTTTAATACCACTCACCGCCTCGGCAAATCCCTTAGAACATACAATATATTGTACATATTTACATAATTCTAATAAATTGCGATCTATTCTTCCAGCATCTAGTATACTAATTGCTTTAGGAAATTTATTTAAAGCATTGATTGTTGCGCTATATTCTTTGCCATCAGAAAAAATAACATCAGGAGTAAAATTGTATTCATATTTTTTTAATTGAGGTATAGTTTCTCCTACTACATCAAAACGAGTTCTTGTTCCATTTTTTTTGTTGACTAAAATTACAGAAACAGGCGTTCCAATATCATAAGTATTTTCCATCAAATCTGTTCTTACAGTTGCTTGTTCTAGTTCTTTTCTAATTTGCATGCCATAGTCATCACTACCTACTACTCCAGCAAAATAAGAAGTCTCGCCCCATTTTCCTAATAAATAAGCAACATTAGAAGCTGTCCCGCCTCCTGATTCGATCTTTTCATTTAATTGATATTTTGTTCCTTCCACAGGATATTCTTCTACTGGGCAAGTGATGTCATAACTCGTTCTGCCAATGCTTAATATCGTCATTTGATCCACCTCTTCTACTATTAAATAATATCATATTTTTAAAAAAAAATAAAGTCTATTCTAATATAGCCTTTATTCTTCTTACCCCTGCACTACTAGCTTCTTCCTTAATAATTTTAAAATGACCAAGCACTGCAGTATGTTCTACATGAGGACCACCACATATTTCTAAAGAAACATCGCCAATTTGATAAACATTCACTTCATCAGCATACTTATCAATAAACATAGCTTCTGCTCCAATTTTGATAGCGTTTTCTTTTTTCATTACTTTCATCGATACGGGTAAATCTTCTTGAATCCATTGATTAACCAAATCTTCTACTTTACTTTTTTCTTCATCACTTAATTTATGATCGCATGAAAAATCAAAGCGCATTCTACTCTCATTTATATTGCTACCTTTTTGATGAACATCTGGGCCAATCACGACTTTTAGAGCAGCATTTAACAAATGAGTCGCTGTATGATATTTAATTTCAATTTCACTATGTCCCATAAGCCCACCCTTAAATTTTCCTTTACTAGCAGTTCTCGATAATTCTTGATGAGCTCTAAACTTTTCATAAAAACCTTCAAGATCAATTTTTAGATGATGTTCTGTAGCCATTTCTTCAGTTAATTCAATAGGAAACCCATAAGTATCATAAAGCTTAAAAGCACTATCTTTATCTATAATATTCCCTGATAAATGAGTAAGCAATTTATCAAATTCTTTTAAACCTTTTTCTAAAGTACGATTAAATTTATCGTTTTCATTTTTTAATACTTCTAATACAACCTCTTGATTCTTTTTTATTTCCTCATAATAATTTTCATATTTTTTAATCACTTCTTTAGCAATTGGTTCCATCCAATCACAATTAGTATCAACACCTAATTTCTTAGCATGACGAATTGCTCTTCTAATTAACCTTCTTAAAATATATCCTTGATCAGTATTACTTGGCTTTATTCCAGCTGGATCTGCGCTAATAAACACGCTTGTTCTAATGTGATCAGCAATGATGCGCATACTAATTTCATTTCCTGTATACGGTTTATTACTAATTTTCTCAATGGATGCAATAATTTCTTGCCAGATAGAAGACTTATAATTGTCATCTACCCCTTCTAATATTGCAACAACTCGCTCTAAACCCATGCCTGTATCAACATTCTTTTGCGATAATTCAGTAATCTTTCCGTTTTCATCTTTGTTAAATTCCATAAATACATTATTCCAAATTTCAACCCAGCGGTCATCTTGAGGATCAAATTCTTTCGGAATTTTATCATTACTGCGAAAATAAAATATTTCCGTATCTCCGCCACAAGGTCCTGATTCTCCGGCAATCCAAAAATTATCTTCTACTCCTAAATAAGCAATTCTCTCTTTAGGTATGCCTAAGCTTTGCCAAATTTGAGCTGATACTTCATCCCTAGGAATTATATCATTACCTTCAAAAACCGTAACAGCTAGACGCTCAACAGGAATATTTAAAACTTGAGTTAAAAATAGAAAACTGTAATGAATGCTTTCTTTCTTAAAATAATCTCCTAAACTCCAATTACCCAACATTTCAAAAAAAGTATGATGAGTTTTGTCCCCTATACTCTCTAAATCTGTTAGTCGAACACATTTTTGAGCATCACAAAGTCTTTTCCCTTTTGGATGAGGTTCTCCTAATAAATAAGGAATTAATGGTTGCATCCCTGCTGTATTAAATAATACTGTTGGATCATTTTCAGGAATTAATGGTGCACTAGGTATTTCAACATGTCCATGTTCAACAAAATATTGAATAAACGCCTCTTTTAAATTCATTTTTCTACCCCCTTAATAAATTCAATTACTCGATTATCCAATTGTTCAATATTATCATTTACAATTGTAATTTCAAAATTGTTATAATTTTCCAAAGCTGTTTCAGTAACATGCATTTGTTCTTCTAATGACAAAGGACTTGGAGCAAACTGATTGATAACATATATGGCATAACTATCATGAAAGTTCTTCTTTATTTCTTCAATTTCCAAAGGAAGTCTTACATCATCAATAATTATAACATCAAAATAAAGCTGATACACTTTAATATCTTCTATCATCCGATTCACAAAAATATTTGGCATCTCCATGTTTTCGCGAATTGTTACGCCTAAGTCTTGCAAAAACTTTCGAGGTTTAGGTTCGCTTCCATCCCAATCTAAAATTTCTTTTGCATAGCTTTTTAAATATTTGCTAAATTGAGTTATGATTGATTTTTTACCTAATGATAAATAATATTCTTTAATTATCTTTGCAACCTTTCCTTTCCCTGAGCCGGATTTACCAGCGACTAAATAAATTTTCATCTTATCACCACGCATTAAAATAATTATATCATTAAATTACAAAAAAAAGAAGTATTTATCCGTTATATATAAAAAGAACCCTTTTAGGATTCCTATTTTAAAGATGAGATTAATTCATCTTTTCTCATTGAAGAATAGCCTTTAATGCCTTGTTCTTTTGCTATAACTTTAAGTTCTGCTAAAGTCATCTTACTGTAATCTTTTACTTCTTCTTGTTTTTCTACTATCTTGCTTTTCGTATCAGATTTATTTACAGTAACTTTACCATTTAAAGCGTCTTGAGCTGTTTTAACTAATTGAGCAAAAAAAGTTGGATTATCAATTGCCATTTCACTTAACATTTTACGATTAATTTCGATTCCAGCTTTAGAAAGTCCATTCATAAATTGGGAATAACTGATGTTATTTTCACGACAAGCCGCATTAATTCTTGTAATCCATAATTTCCTGAAATTACGTTTGTTTTGGCGCCTATCTCTAAATGCATAAGCTCCACTATGGAATACTTGTTCTTGAGCTGTCTTATATAATCTATGTTTGCTTCCAAAATATCCCTTAGCTTCTTTTAATACTTTTCTTCTTCTTGTTTTGGAAACGCTTCCACCTTTAACTCTTGTCATTTTTTAACCTCCTTAAATAACAGATTTTAATCTGTTAGCTTCTCCTTTTCCGAGTATTCCCTTATTTCTTCTTTGACGTACTTGCTTTGCAGAATCTTTATTGGTCTTATGATTTCCATTTGATTTTTTGTAAGTTAAAGTACCATTCTTTTTCTTTGTTAACACTTTACTACTTGCCTTATGTGTTTTTTGCTTTACTTTTGCCATAATAATCCTCCTACTTATTTTTAGGTGCTAATAGCATAAACATTTGTCTACCATCAAGTTTTGGCTTTGCTTCTATAATAGAAACTTCGCTTAAACTATCTGCAAATCTTAGTAATACTTCTTCACCTAGTTCTGGTCTAGCCATTTGACGGCCTTTAAAACGAATAAATGCTTTAATACGATGCCCTTTTAACAAATACTCTTTAGCATTTCTAACACGAGTATCAAAATCATGAACATCAATTGTTGTTGATAAACGATATTCTTTTAATTCTTTATTCGTTTCTCTTTGCTTTTTTTGCTGTTCTTTTAGTTTCTTTTGACGCTCATAACGGTATTTGTTGTAATCCATGATTTTAGCCACAGCAAGTTTACCATTATCATTCATTAAAACTAAATCTAAGCCAGCATATCTAGATAAAGTTAAAGCATCTTCTATTTTTTTTAATCCCATTTGCTCTCCATTAGGACCAATTACCATTAATTCTTCTACATTGATTTGCTCATTAATTGGTAACTCTTTATTTACACTTGCTATATAAATGCACCTCCAAAAATTCTAAAAAGGTAGAATAATCATATTCCACCTTAAAAAACACATTAATATTTAAACTATTACGGCTTTTTACCTATGAACACTTATTCATCAGGTGGAATAAAATTCACTTTCCTTTTCCAATTTCTTTAATATTATATCTATATTATATGCTTTTGTCAAGAAAAATATCACTTTTTTCTTACCAAACTGATTCCTATTAAGTCGGGAGATCCATACGCTGCTACTACCGCATTAATATCTTGGCGAATTACCCTTTTAAAATAGCCACTTAAATAGCTTTTAATCTCTTCCATATTTACCTTATCTTCCAAAACCGTACCAATTACCGCGATATTCTGATCATAATCATCAACAGTATGATCATTTACTATTTCTCTTATCATTTGCATAGCTTTTACTCGAGAATTACCTGGCATTGTTTTTTTAACATATAAATTTCCTTCTTGATTAAAATCAACTCGAAACTTCATTCCCGCTAAAGTTAAAACTGTTCCACCAATTAATAATGCTTTATCTTTCAAGCATAATTCAGAATTGTTTCTGCCACTTCTTTGAAATCCTGTTGGATTGGGAACGAAAAAAGATGTTTTTAGACGTTTGATAAAATCTTTTAGTTGTTCTAATATTTCTCTTTTATTTAAATTTTTATTAGCTAAATAATTAGCATATAAATTAATTAAAGTCCCTCCAGTAGCTCCATTATGTGAATCTAACACTGTGATCTTTTCCGCATTAATTTCTTCTGCAATCAAATTAGATGAAGTAATACTTGCACTACTAATACCGCTTCCCATTGAAACATGAATAACTTCATCTCCATTATTTAAAGCTCTTGTAAATAACTCATAATAATCCATCAATTTAGGTGCACTAGTTTTAAACATATGGTTATCCCGCATTTGCTTTAATACTTCTTTACTATCAATTTCTTGCACATCTCTAAATTCTTTATCATCATCTCTGATAAGCATGCCAGATACCATATATTCTGTATTAATTGGATCCATTCCACTATCTGTAGTAATCACTGTTTTCATTTTTTCACCCTCTTAAATATAACGTATGCAAAAAAAAGACTAACTTAGTCTTTCCTTTACAAGTCTACTTACGAAAGACATATCAGCATTTATAATTCTTTCGTTTAATTTTTTCATTACAATGCCCATCTCTTTCATGCTAGTTGGTTTTAATTCATTAAATACATCATCAATTACTTTACTAATTTCTTCTTCACTCATCTCTTCTGGTAAATAAGCATTTAAAATTTCTATTTCTTGTCCTAATTTAGCTACTTCTTCATCTTTTCCATATTTCTTAAACTCTTCAATTGAATCTTTGCGAGTTTTTACTTGTTTTTTAATAACTATCAATACTTCATCATCACTTAGTCCGTGTTTTTTACTAATAGAATCTAATTGCAAAGCGCTTTTGAGCATTCTTAATACAGATAATTTAAATTTATCACCATTTTTCATTGCTAATTTTAAATCTTCTGCTATTTTATTATTCATATATTATCACCTTAATAATTTCTGTGCTTTCTAGCATTTTTAATTTGTTCTTTCTTTTCGTTTCTTCTACGAACGCCTGGTTTTTCATAATGCTTTCTTTTTTTTAATTCTGAAGGGACACCACTACGAGCTACTTTGGTTTTAAATTTTCTCAAAGCACCATCAACATCTCCATTTTTAACTACTACTTTTGTCATTTACAAATCCCTCCCTTCATTTACTACACATGATTATAACACCAAAAATGACGATAAGCAAGATTTTTAGGCATGAAACTCATTATTTTCGTTATTTTCAAGAGAAATATTTTCTTTTACTTCAATACTTTTATCTTTTAATTCTTCTTTTATATCATTTTTTAAAGTATTTAAAAAACTATTTTTATAATTATTGACAAGTAAAGCTGTGAGCATCATTAAAATAAAAATTAAAAATAAAGAATATACCATATACATTGCAACAAAACCTTTTTTATTCATTTTCTTCACCAGCTTATCTTTATTTTAAACTAATTACATGGATATTGCAAGAGATCTTTTCTTAAAATTAAAAAGAGCTTTACAACTCTTTTTAATTATTTATCCAACGGCGAATTGATGCTCCAATCATTTTTCCAATTTCTATTACTACATCTAATAGTCTTGCAAAAGCGTTAATTAAAGTCCCACTAATCGCTCCACCGGATACTAAAATTAATTCATGATCATTTAATTTCATATTATCCCTCCTTTGAAAAAAAGAATCCATAAATAACAGAAGCAAAGAAGGCAATTGCTACTGCAATCCCACCTATGATAGATGTAGCTGATATACCTCCACTCACTTCAGTTAATGTTCTATCGTCTAATGTCTTCATTTTAACCTCTCAAATTCTTTAATGATAATATAGCTTTGGTCAATGATATAACGCTAATAAAAAAATTAGCAAGTACACCAAGCAAACCGCCTCCGCTACATTTTAACATTTCTTCACTTTCCATTCTTTGCATATTTTATTCCTCCTTTAAAACATTTTGTCTTTTATTTTCGTTATAATTCTTTGTTTATTGTAATAAAAATTTAAATCAACAATTTCATTATTTGAAAAAGATAGAGAAGTAGATAAAGTTAAATCATAATAAGAAAGATAATTTTTTTCATCTACTCTCAGTTCTTTCCCAATAATTTCATAGTGAATATTTTTATTATTTACTACTACTTGCTCAAAATTCAAATTGGAAGGTATGACAGTTGTTATTGTACATTTTTCATTACAACTCACTATCCCTTTGGTTTGATAGTTATCATAGACTTCTCTTTGGCATATATATATTAACAGCATCAATAATATTATTGTCATCACTATAGTAACGATAAATCCAATTTTAGGCTTCTCTTTTAAAAAGGCCTGTTTATTATTAAGTAAATCTAACATGAAGGAGCTAAACGAATGATATTTTCAAATTTATCATCTACATTTTTATGAGTAACATAAATTAATGTGCTGTTTTTATAATATATGAATAAATCATCTAAAATCCTTTTTTCCAAATCAACATTTACTTCACTTAATGCTTCATCTAAAATAATTATTTTAGCCTTTTTAAGCATTGCTCTTGCTAGGATAATTCTTTGTTTTTCTCCTCCACTTAAATTATTTAGCGATGCATTAATTACTGTATTATAGCGATTTGGCCTTTTGGATACAATTTCTTCTAATTGACAGATTTTACAAACTTGAATGAACTCTTCATCACTGATGTTTCGAAAGCATATAATATTTTCACGAATTGTCCCTGTAAAAAGTTTTTCGTTTTGGCCTACATATAGAATATTTTCTCTGATCGCTTTTAAGCTATAATCACATTCACTCGTATTATTAAATTCAATATTTCCAGAATAAGTGCCTAAACTTCGATAAATGAGTTTACAAATAGTACTTTTACCACTTCCAGATGGACCACTAAGTAAAACTTTATCATTGCTTTTTACATGGAAACTTACTTTATCAATGATCTTATTATATAAATCATAAGAATACGTTAAATCTTTTATTTTAATATCACTATCCTTTAACGTGCTTAATCCCCCCTGTTCTTTTTCAATTTCAGTTGCTAAAAATTCGCTTAATTTATTAAAAGAGGCTTTTAAATAATTATACTTTGGTATTAAATCAACTAATTCTTTAGCAGGATTGAATAGATAGATGATAATACTATTAAAGGTGACTAAACTTAAAATTTCTAACTCTTCTTGATATATTAAATAAAGTCCTAATGTTGTAATGGCAAATAAGCCAATCTCGTAGATAAAGTTTTTAAAAAATTCGATCACATTTAATACACTTACAAACGAAAAATTACTTTTTAGCATTAAAATAAGTTTATTTTCTATTCGATAAATAAATTCACGAACTAAATTTAAATTTTTAATACTATAATTCATGTCTACGTTTTCAATCAAAGCAGTATTAAAATCTGTTGTTGCATCAATGGTATCCTTTATTTTACGATAGATTCCTTTGCTAAAGATAACTCCTATGATAATATAAATAACAATTATTAAACAAAGAAGAAAAAATAACTTGCTATTTATTAAAAAGAGAGTTACTATCGCCCCAAATATCAAAATCATATTAAGGATAAAAGTGGAAAATATTTCTGAAAATAAGCTCTTCGTATCACTTAATTCATCAATTCTAGTCACAATCTCTCCAGTTGTACGATTTTGAATAAATTTTAAAGGGAGTTTAAAAATATGCTCTAAGAAAAGAGAAAACAATTCCGTATCAAGGTTCTTATTTAGGTAATTGAGGTAATAGGTTTTAGTATAATTTATGATAATCTTGAAAAGAAGTATAATAAAAAAGAGAATTACTATAAACTTGATAAATCTTAGTTCTCCTCCTGATTGTAGACTCGATATACTGACTTGAAAATAAAAACTTCCTGCAATAGTTAAAATCATAAGTAAAAGATTTACAAACATAATTTTAACAAACAAAATTTTATTTTTAGCTAAAAGTCTTCCAAAAAGGCCGGAAATAGATAGTTCTTTGGTATATCTTAAAATGTTGCTTCCAGGACTAGAAAGAATTAGTATCTGATCCCAAATTTCTTCAAATTCAGATATAGGCATCTTTACTTTTCCTTTGGCAGGATCCATTAAATGAATATATTTAGAACTAATTTTAAAAACAACTACAAAATGCTGTAAACCATTTTTTAGTACTACATGAGCAATCGCTGGCAAATAAATGTTTTCATCCAAAATTGTCTCAGCTTTTACTCCCATCGCATCAAATCCATATGTACCTAATGCTTTTACAATGTGATAAGCTGTTGTTCCATTTACATTTGTACAAGTGTCATCCCTGATTTTTTCAAGTGGAACGTAGCCACCATAGTATTTTAAAATTGATTCAATACAACATGCTCCGCAGTCTTTTAAATCACGCTGTTTTACTACTTCAATCTTAGGCATCATCTTCCTCCCTTCACTACTATTTATTACTATTATTTGCTGAAATTCCTTTATTTTAGAAACTAATGGGCACAATTTTTTAAAGGAGCGACGCCATTCGACATATTTTGCAATTTTTTTGATTATAATATACACCTCGAAAGGAGGTTTTGTATGCAAGATGGAATGCTTATTGCTAAAATCAGAACAAAATTAGATCTTACGCAATTAGAAGTAGCTCATCGTTTAAAAGTGACTTTAAGTGTCTATAAACTTTATGAAGCGGGCATCCGGCCAATGAAAATTCAAGAATTGAATGAACTTAGTAATTACTTTAAAATTTCTCTTAACGCATTATTGGGATTAAGTCATAATTTAAAAGAGTTTGGCCCTTATGATATTGACTATAAGTACCTTAGATTTAGTTTAAAATATATTAGAAGAATTAACCGAGTCACTCAAAAAGAATTAGCTAAAGAATTTCATTTATCTACTCCAACTATTGCTCGCTATGAAAAATACCCCTATATATTAAAAGCTGATTATTTATTTTTATTTGCCAATAAATTCCATATATCAATAGACTATATTTGTGGAAAAACACTAAAAAAAGAAGTACTCTAATAATCATCTTTGAGTACTTCTTTTAATAATACTTCATCATCTTTAAATAAATTATATTTTTTAACAATAAATTTAAATATTACTTTTAAAAGAGCTATACATGGAGTAGCAAGAATCATACCAATAATTCCAAAATAATGGGCAAAAATTAATAAACCAATCATAATGGTAACAGGATGTAAATGAGTCGTTTTGCTCATCACTACAGGTTGTAAAACATAATTTTCTAAAAGTTGGACGACAATACAAATAATTAATACCGCTATTCCCGTAATTGTTCCTTGACTAAAGCCAACAATTACTGCTGCAGCTCCACCAATATATGGACCAATATATGGAATTAAATCAGTTAAACCACAAAATAGCCCAAATAACAATGGAGCATTTAACCCTACTATTGCAAAGCCAATCGTATCACAGACAAAAACCATAAATGCTACTAATAAAGTTCCACTAATTGTTTTTCTTACCTGTCTGCCAATGTCTGTTATTAATACTTCTATTTCATATTTATTTTTATTTGGAACTAATTTTAGAAAATGTTTTGATATAGCATCAAAGTCAAAGAGCATATATAAACCAATAACTAAACTAATTAAAACCGTTCCGATACCTGATGCTAAACTTCCTAATATACCGATTAAAGAAGTAGGAAGAGAATTTGTGAGGTTAACAAGATAACTTCCTGCCCCATTAAATAAATTTTCCTTAAATCCGGTTAAATCAATTCCACTAATAGAAATTTGATTAATTAAATCATCTGCAAAATTGCTAAACTTATCTAAAATAGAAGGAAGAGTAGCAATAAGTTCATTGATTTGTGAATATAAAGTTGGAACTAAAATCCTTAAAAATATATAGATAAATATTAAAAAGATAACATAAACTAAAATACTTCCCACAATTCTAGGAATACCTTTTTGATATAGTTTTTTTACAATTGGATTAAATAGCCAAGCAATAACAAAGCCAATAAATAAAGGAGATAATACTTTAAGGAATGTAAGTAAAATATTTAAAATATTTAAATTTTTTAAAATGATTGTACCACATAAAACAATAGCTACCACCATGACAATATAAAGTAACTTTAATATTTTTTTTGTTAAAGATACGACTTCATTTACTTCCTTACTATCAACTTCCTTAATATTTTTCTTCATATCATACCCTCATTAATTCTGTTTCTTTTTCTTTAAATATTTCTTCTATCTTTTTATTATATTCATTTACTAAATTCTGTATATCTTCTAAATATAATTTTTCTTCGTCTTCTGGTAATTCCATTTTTTTAATTTCATTATTTGCGTCTTGTCTAATATTTCTTAAAGCAATTTTTGCTTCTTCACAAACAGATTTCGCCATCTTAACATATTCTCTTCTTTTCTCTTCAGTAAGTTCTGGTATAGTTAAAATGATTGTTTCACCATTATTTACCGGAGTAATTCCGATATTAGCTTCATTAATAGCTCGCTCTATTTCTTTTAAAGCGCTTTTATCAAATGGCTTGATCATTAAAGTACGTGCTTCTGGTACAGTAATATTAGCTAAAGATTGGATTGGGGTTAAAGTGCCATAATAACTAGCACTAATTCCATTTAACATAGCGGGATTCGCTCTTCCTGCCCGAATATTTAATAACCTAGCATCTAAACTTTCTATCGTTTTTTCAAATTTTATTTTTACTTCATTCATATTAATATTCCTCCTAAAAAATTATTTATACTACTATTATACTTAAAGTTCTTTACTTTTACAATTAATTTCACGATAAATACTGCTTAAACATCGTTAAAAAAATATTATATTGTATCCCCTTGCGATAATTTGTCCAATATTCATCAGGATTTATATTTCCTTTAGTAATTGAAGTTGTACTATCAAAAGCAATAATTTTACCATCTTTTACTATAACAAGAGTTGGAGCATAAATTTCTTTTGATCCATCGTCTAAAGTATATAAATAATTTCCTAAGGCTAAAACAATACTTTGATAGGTTGCATTTTTATTTTCGCGGTCTTCATAAAAATCATAATATAAAATTTCTTTAATCCCACTTTCTTTAGCAGCTTCATTTAATAAATCAGCATAATAACCACTCCAAATATTCTCATTATACCCCATAAAAATAATAGCATCATTATTTAAAGCAGCATAGACTTCTATAGCAGTCGCATATTTAAAAACATTTTGGGAACTAACATTACTATATTCTTGATCAAATCTTAAATTATCTACGACTACTTCTTCTGTAAAGTCACGAGTTCCTACAAAAATAAAACCAATAATAATTAAAATAATAAGACCTATTTGCAATCCGTTTTTAAACCTTTTATTCATTTTCTTCACCACATCTTTATTATAGCATTTCTTTTTATTAAAATTTAGAAAAATCTATTTATGATGTTAAATTAGTGTATAGAAAAAGAAACTTTTTAGTTTCCTTTTACTTGATTCATTACTTCTTCAGCAAAGTTTTCACTTCTTTTTTCCAATCCTTCGCCTACTTCATAACGAATTACTTTCTTTATTTCTCCGTTATTTTTCTTTACATAGTCTAAAACAGAAATGTCTCCATCTTTAATAAATGGCTGTTCAGCTAAACATACATCTTTGTAAAACTTCTTCATTCTTCCTTCAACCATTTTTTCAGCAATATCGGCAGGTTTTCCTTCAGACATAGCAAGTTCTTTTTGAACTTTTCTTTCTGAAGCAATAACTTCTTTTGGAATGTCACTAACAAATACATAGCTTGGATGCATAGCAACTGCTTGCATAGCAACATCTTTAGCAACACTTTCATTAGCGCCTTTTATCACAACTAAAGAAACTATTTTACCTCCCATGTGAAGATATGAGCCAAATACTTCATCATCATTCTTAACAACTACCTCAAGTCTTCTAAGGGATAACTTTTCACCAATTTTTGCTGTTTTAGCTATAATTAATTCCTCTATTGTTCCATCAGTTGTCTTAACTTTCAATGCACTATCTAAATCCTTTGCATCACTATTTAAAATAGATGACCCAATTGTATCAATCATACCTGTAAATTCTTCATTTTTACTTACAAAGTCTGTTTCACTATTTACTTCTAGAATAACGGCTTTATTATCTTTAATATAAATACTAGCAAGTCCTTCAGCAGCAATACGAGCTTCTTTCTTGGCACTTTTAGCTATTCCCTTTTCTCTTAGCCATTCAATGCTAGCAGTCATATCTCCATTGCATTCTGCTAAAGCTTTTTTACAATCCATCATGCCAGCTCCGGTTACTTCACGAAGCTCTTTTACCATTGTAGCAGTAACTTCCATATATATCCTCCTTTATTTTAATGTTTTTATAAGCTCATCTTTTTTCATAGAAGAATACCCTTTAATTCCCTTTTCTTTAGCTACTTTCTTCAATTCTGCTAAAGTCATATCTTCTAAACTTTTTTCAGGAGCTTCTTCTACTTTTTCTTCTTTAACTTCTTCTATTACTACACTATTTTTAGATTCTTCTGCTTTTTTAGAATCCTCTTCTTTCATAATGTCATCCATTTTTACTTCTTTATTTGACTTTTTGTCTTCTTCTGTTACATAATCAACTATTTCAAGACCTCTTGCCTCACAAATAGCATTACTTAATACCCCTAAAAGTACTTTAACGCTTCTTACAGCATCATCATTACCAGGTATAACAAAATCAACATCATCAGGATCACAATTTGTATCCACAATACCAAATACTGGAATTCTTAGTTTTCTAGCTTCTCTAATAGCATTAATCTCTTTTTTAGGATCAACAATAATTAAAGCATTTGGAAGTTTACTCATGTTTCTAATACCACATAAGATTTTATTTAACTTATCATATTCTTTTTTAAGCCCAATTACTTCTTTTTTAGGTAAAACTTCAAATTTACCAGTTTTTTCCATTTCTTCAATTTCTTCAAGTCTTCTTACTCTTCTTCTAATTGTTCTAAAATTTGTTAGTGTACCACCTAACCATCTTTCCGTTACATAATAAGAATTACTTCTTTGCGCTTCTTCTTTTGTTGCTTCTCCAGCTTGTTTTTTCGTTCCAACAAACAAGAAAGTCCCACCATTAAGAGCAATTTTCTTGATTTCAGCATATGCTTCCTCAAGTAATGTAGTTGTTTTTTCAAGATCGATAATATAAATATCTTCTCTTGCTCCAAAAATGTATTCTTTCATCTTTGGATTCCATCTTTTTGTTTGATGTCCAAAATGAACACCTGCTTCTAATAAATAACTCATAGAAACAACGGCCATAAATAGCACCATCCTTTCGTTTTTACCTCTTAACATTTTCAAACATGATACACCACCACTCTTCGTGACACTCGGCATATCACTAAATATTAATGTGTATTTGCAATTTATTTGCCAATCAGTATTTTACTATATATTATATAAAAAAACAAGTAAATATTTACTTGATTCGTGCTTTTTGAAGAATTTTATTTGAATAAACGTTTACAGTTTAAAACCTGAAATAAGTCTAGTATAATATAAATAATGCTTAAAGAGTAATTTTTTAATGGAACATCATTTGATCAATTGTATCGATACTAAAACTATTTTCATAAATATCTAAAACTCTGCTTATAAATCCTGCTTCTTTTTTTTCTTTATCTGTTCCTGTTGTTACTTGAGCACCATAAATTTCATAAATCACAAAATTATTTTTAGTCAATTTTCCAAGTTTAAATTCTTTTTTAATTAAATCAATTCCTGCCTTATAATCTTTTAATAGCCTTGTAAATGCTTTATCAGGATTAATAAATACTGCATAACCATATTGATTCGCACCGATAGCAAAGTCAGGGCTTATGGAAATAAATTCATCAATATCCACTTCTCCTTTAATATTTCCAGTATTAGGAATATAAAACTGCACAAAAACATGGTCTTCACTATATTTTGGTTTGCTCGCCTGCCATATTAAAAATGTTATCCCTAAAACGATTAGTAAAATAATAATAGTTACAATAAAAATATTTCTTCTCTTCTTTATCATTTTTTTCTTTGTTTCTTCTTTATATAAATTCATTGCATTTAATATTAAATCTTCATTTTCTCTTTTATCTGTTTTTTCACCTTTTAATAATTCTACTACACTGATATTTAAAGCTTCACTTAGTGGTTCTAATAAAGATATATCAGGATATGATTTGCCCCTTTCCCATTTAGATATGGCTTTATCCGTTACATTTAGTATTTTGGCCAGTTTTTTTTGTGTTAAACTTTTTTCTTTACGCGCTTCACTTATGAGTTTACCAAATTTTTCATTGTTCATGCTTCTCACCTAGCCTTATTGTAAAATAAAAATTATGTTATAGCAATCGACTTATAGTAGAGTTTACAAAATCTTTGTGTTAAAATAAGAGTGATGCACATGAAAAAGATTTTAATTAAGTTAATTAGATTATATCAATCAATCCCCGGGGATATTCATAACCACTGTCGGTACTATCCTACTTGTAGTAATTATGCTATTGAAGCATTAGAAGTTCATGGTTTTTTTAAAGGGACCTTTCTTATAATCAAAAGAATTTTAAAATGCAATCCTTTTTCAAAGGGGGGAATTGATTTAGTACCTCCTAAGAAAAAATAATTTTATAATACTCTTTTTCTTGCCATTTTTTCTTCTAAACACGATCTTTTAAAATATTCTGGCTTTACTTTCAATGGGCAACGGCCAGTTATAATATATTCTTTTTCAAAAGAATTCAGTATATCATGGATAAGCAGTAAGTTTTCTTTATCTACATAGCCTTTTATTAATTCATCTAACATCTCACTAGTAATACTTAAAAACATGTCATAGTCTGTATTTTCAATTACATGAAGATACGGATGAGATGTAGAACAACATAAAATCACTCCATTACATTCTACATAAGGACCTTTTTTACAACTTGGAATTAATAAATGGTGAAATGTAAAGATATCATTTGGTTTTAATTCATAACCCATAAAATCGATATTTAATTCTTCTAAATGAAACTTTTTAATTAAATTGATGCCTGATTCTTTCATATACTCACCTGTTTTACTATCTTTATCAATAGAAAAAGCCCAAATAGGGCATTCAAATTCTTATGGCGGAGTAGAGAGGATTTGAACCTCCGCGCCAGCATTCGCCGACCTAGATCCTTAGCAGGGACCCCTCTTCAGCCTCTTGAGTACTACTCCATTTAAATTAAGTACTCTTTAATATTACACTAAAATGCCTGTGAAGTCAATTGTTTTTTGTAAAAAATAAGCGGCAGCCAAAACTAAAATATTTATGTTAATTAAAATAGTAAACACTCGTAAGTTAGAAAAAAATAAAACTATCGAAAAAATAAAGAAAAATCGATAGTTTTTTGTTGTAAAAATGTCCAAAATGGAGTAAATTAGAAAACATGAATCGAGAATATCTCCAATTCAAGTTAAAAAATTCATAATTAATCCAATTAGTAGTTCCTTTTCTTTAGGATTCGATTCAGCGATTAAAAGAGTTAGAGATGCTAGAGTATTGTTATCTATAATAGGACTATCATTTACATATAAAATGTCATAAAATTGTAAGAAATAAATAAAAAGGGTTGCAGCAATTCTTTTGTTTCCATCAATAAATACATGGTTTTTCACACAAGTATACAAAAAATTAGCCGCTTTTTCTTCAATACTTTCATACACATCTTTACCATCAAAAGTTTGATAAATATTACCTATTATACTTTCTAATCCTTTATCTCTTTCTATGGCAAATATTTCGCTTTTCTCATTAAATTTTAATGTTTTAATAATATCTATACAATTTTTGTAAGTTATCTTTTCTTCACTTTTGATTCCCTTTGGTTTTGTTAGGCTTTTATGATCATAATCATCTAATAAATCTAGTGATTTTGTGTATCTTTGTAATACTTTGATGATATCACTAGCTTCTACATTATCTAGCCCTTCTAAATTACGACTTGCTATATCTATTAATTTTATAGTTTTCTCTAAATATTCTAATCTTTTCTCATTTACTGCATATCCTTTTATTAAGTAATCTTTTAATATTTTATTTGCCCATTTTCTAAATATTACACCATTTTTAGATTTAACCCGGTAACCAACTGATATAATCATATCTAAATTGTAGTACTCTACTTCCTTCGTTTGTGTTTTTCCCTCTATAGCCCCATGTTTAGTGGTTGTTGCAAATTTTGCAATAACCACTTCATCTTTTAATTCTTCTTCTAATACATTTTTGATATGTCTAGAAATTACTGATTTATCCCTATCAAATAATTTAGCCATTTGATCTAGTGATAACCATACTGTTTCATCTTTCATGTTTACTTCTAGTTTTACATTTTGATTTTCAAATATTATAATTTCATTTTTCAATATAAAACCTCCCATCAAATAAAAGTTACACTCCTCTCTATTATTTATTACCCACATATTTCTTACTTCCTTTTTTATTTTCAAATTATTTACATAATATTTACAATCCTTATCATTCTTTTTTATATCTTAAAAATCTATTCTCTATTAATTTATAACTAATACTTTTTTGCATAGAATAACTGATTTTACCAATAATAATTTTAGGTGGATGCTATGGAAAATAAGATTGTTAAAAGAATACAAGAAGAATTTAAGAGTACTCCTGATTTAATTATTAAAAAAATA
>CALVHI010000005.1 GCA_944327365.1 uncultured Bacilli bacterium | reverse complement strand
ATTGTTTTTTCCAGAAATAAGTCTTATAATCTCGTTAATTCATTTAAAAACTGAATTTACTCTAAAATCTTGCGAAAAATATTATTTTTTAATTTTTACTAATCCCTTTTCGATTTCTTCTAATGCTCTTCCTAACTCTTTTTTGTTAACATAATTCTTTTCACGCATTTGAAAATGCCTGTTTTCAAGCATTTGTTTACTTCTCATAGACGCTACGTGAACAAGGATATACTTCGAATCTACAATGTTTAACAATTTATCGATTGAAGGATATAACATATACATCGCTCCCTTTTACAATAATATCATACTAAATATTTTTTTATTTATGAAGTAAATTCCATCACTATTTACATAATATTTACAATCAAAACAAACGCATTTGCCCATCTTGTGATTTTTCATATCGTTCTTTCAACTCTTCTAAATGATGAGCTCTAGGATCATCTTCACTATATTCTACTTTTTCCACAGACTTAGTTTGTTTAATTTCATTGCTTTTAACATCTTTATTCCCTATTTTAGCTATTAGCATGCCTAAATTATATGTCCCTTTGAAATCAGGAACATATATTCCATCATTATTCTTGCGAAAACATATTTTATTGACAAAAGAACGAATAACATTATAAAGTTTATAGTCTGCATAAGGATTTGTAATATAGCTATGAAAAGAATAAATTTCCTCTTTAAGATAAGGAACTTTATGATATTGTTTAATTATAATTGATAAAAAATTAGGATGGTTACTCTTTTCGTATATCACTTGTTCTAATGTTTTAGGATTTAAAAATTTAGCATCAGCTTGATATGGGACAGATACAAAACGATAATATTCTTTAAAATAAGTTATTCCTAAATCATAATTTTCATATCTAGCATCAATTAAATGATTTGCTTTTAAGAATTTCTTTAATTCACCTTTATCTTTAAACGTACAAGTAAAAGCACAAAGAGGCTTTAAGTTATTATCTTGATTTAGCAAACTATTAATTTTATTTAAATCAATTTTAAGATATCTTTCATCATTACGATATGATGGGCCTTTATCCAATGCCAAAAAATATTTCATAATCATTTACCTCATTATTATTATACACTTAAAATTAAATATATTCAATGAATAATGATTTTAATAAAGCCTTATCTTTACTTTTTTTAGGTAAGTCAGAGATTTTTAAGAAAAGAGCTACATCAATTTGTTTAGTTCTAATGTGAATTAAGATAATATTTTTTAAAAATATTGTCGTATCAAATATTAATTTATTTAACTTTTGATGTGCTAAAAAAGATAGTTCTTCTAATTCCTTTTTTGATTGCTTTTTTATAATAATTTGATAAAAATATTGGTAGATAATGCTATCTTGATGAAAAACATTAAAAAAATGCTGATTAATAATCGGTTGATTTTGATGAGAAACTTGTGTTAATATATGCAAAGTTTGCTGTAAAGTAAAATAGTTTAATATTTCTAATAAAAAATTTTTAGCTAGAGGGGTGAAATCAATATCTTTTTGTAAATCTAAATAATAATGATTCATGATATAAAGCCAATATTCTATCCCTTTTTTTCTGTTTATTTCCATCATATTTGTCAATATTCTAAATAAAGCTTCAACATCTTCATCAAATTCTATTTTATCTTTTAAATCCTGATATAATGTATTAATATAGCTATCCTTATTCATATTCTCACCCTATTACAATTTTATCATATAAAATATTTATTGTAAAATGTTATGCATATAAACTCCAAAATATAAATAATTCCGTATTTTTTGAGAAAATTATAACTGGTGATAATTATGAATTTTCCAAGAATGAAGGAAATTAGGGAAAATGCTGGTTTAAGACAACAAGATATTGCAGAAGCGATGGGTGTTTCTAAAGGCTCATATAGTATGTGGGAATGCGGAACAGATACTATACCTCTTAAAAGATTAAACCAATTCTGTAATTATTTTGGAGTTTCTATTGACTATGTTGTTGGATTTAACAACAAAATGAAATATGCCAATCAAAAACCAGACATTAAAATAAAGGTCACTGGTGAAAATTTGAAAAAAATAAGATTAAAGAAAGGCTTAACTCAAGTACAGATTTCTAATGAACTTAAAATTAATCAGCCTACTTGGAATCGATATGAGAATGCTAAGAATTTAATTCTTACAACTACTCTATATCAGTTAGCCAAAAAATATCATTATTCAATTGATAAAATACTTGGAAAAGATAGAGATCCTGAATGATTCTCTATTTTTTGATATAAAAATAAGCAAAACATAAACAAAAACTCTTGATTTTTACATATAATTATAATATAATGGTAATGCATTTTACAAGTGCACTAACTAATGGAGATGCGCCCTTAGCTCAATTGGATAGAGCGTTAGACTACGGATCTAAAGGTTAGGGGTTCGACTCCCTTAGGGCGCACCAGTATCGAGAAGTAGCACAATTTGGTAGTGCACTTGGTTTGGGACCAAGGGGTTGCAGGTTCAAATCCTGTCTTCTCGACCATTTGAAATTAATTCCTTTTTTTAAAGGGTTTATTAATTTATAAACTACTTATTCTCTTAAAATTCTCTTAAGAATTTTAATTTTTATCTAAACTTTCAAGATAGTTGATAGCTTTATCTTCGTCAGTTTGAATAAAATGAGAATAAATATTGAGGGTCATATTTGTATCGGGGGGGTGTCCTAACCTTTTTGCAACAGCGGTAATAGGTACTCCACTTGACACTAATAAGTGATGCATGGCTATGTCAAAAGTCGTGCATTTTTATTTGTTTTACCTTTGCTATTTTACAATATTTGTTTTTCTTCCTACAAATTGTGCTTTAACCAATCATTATTAAACAACTCCATTGTCTGATCGCACCTTTAAAAGTTTTTATCAATCAGTATTTCTCTATTTGAATATTTAGTTTTTGACATATAAGAAAAAAGAGCTTTCACTCTTATAGATATTCTTCAAGTATATTTGTTAATTCGGTTGCACTTCTACTTCCAAAGAAGCCTTCTACAATTTCACCATCTTTAATAACGATTAATACTGGAGTAAAGCCATTTTCAATAAATAATTCACCTAATTCACCAGTTTCACCGTTTGCAGTTGCCTCAATCGTTGCTAGTTCCATTAATGGGCTTAACTCCTCTTGAGCTTTAGACCAATTTCCCATATATTGTTGTACATCTAAGTAATTAGTTGTAAAGTTTAATTCTTCTTGAACTTGATTTAAAACGGGAACAAATTGAATGCAAGCAGAACAAGTACTACGACCAATATATAATACATGAGTTCCATCTTCTTCAAATAAAGCTAGAACTTCATCTACATCTACTTCATTCATTTTGCTTACATCATAACCTTCAGTACTACTATTGCTACCATTATTATTTGAATTGTTATTGTTAGTAGAAACTCCATCTTTAAAATATAAACCAATAATTAAAATTCCTAAAATAATAAAGCCTAAAATAACTATAAACGTCAAATTTCTTATTTTTTCTTCCATAGTAATTTCTCCTTTTTTTATTCGCTTAGTATTATACACTTATTTTTAAAAAAAAGCAAGTTTTTACTCGCTTAATCTACTACTGTAGCTTTAATGCTATTTTCTTTTTCATCATAATCCAATCTTACTTTGGTATCATTTAAATTTTTAGATGAATCAGTAGGATCAGTTAAAAGCCCAGCATCATTTCCTATTAAATATCCTGCTTTAATTAAGTCCTCAACACTAATATAAGTTGTTTTCGTCTCTTCAAAAAGAGATGTATTCGCTTTAGCATAATCTTCTGCCTGTATTTCGATTAAATATTTTACTTCATTTACAGCATCAGCTTGATTAGTTGCAAAAGCATATGATGTTTTATTAATCGTTATAAAAGCTACTATACCTAATAATACAATAACAACTAAAATCTCTATCTTTGAATATCCTAACTTATCCATTTTTCTACCACCTTATCCAGTATAGCATAAATAAATTTATTTTTAAAGTATTTCTTTAAGATATCCCCCTTCTTTTTTATTACTTTACATTTATCGTGTAAATTCTTTAATAATACGATATTCTTGGATTAAATCAGATAGACTATAACTAGCGTTGGCAGGACTTGTGCTAGGGAGGGTTATAGTTTTAATTTGATTATCGGGATAAAACTTTGAGAATAGACGCGATGCTGTTTTACCATTTAATATTATTACTTTTATTTTACTATAATTTAATATAGAAGCTAAATTATTGGGAATTACTTTTTTTATAGATGCATCACTAGAACCTTTTATTTCACAAGAAGCACAAACGTCATATAAAGCAATATAATGAGATTTTAAAAAATCTTCTTTATTTTCAATTTCTTCATTAAAAATATAAGATAAAACTTGCCAAAAGCGATTCTTAGGATGAGCATAATAGAAGCCCTCTTCTCTTGATTTTACACTAGGAAATGAACCTAATATTAAAACTTTCGAATCTTTATTAAAAAATGGTTTTATTGTATGATATTCCATAATCTCAAAAAAGATAAGACTATTTCTTATCTTTCATAACCTCCATTAAAGTTGTACCAAAAGTAGCAATATCTTGCAAGTTAGCTGGAATAATTAATTTGGTTGATTGGCCGTCTGCTACTTTACTTAAAGCTTCATAACTTTTTAAGGTTAATACCGCACCATCAGCTTTAGCATTTTTAAGTAATTCAATTCCCTTAGCTTCTGCTTCTTTTATTTTAATCATTGCTTCTGCTTGGCCTTCTGCTACTTTAATAGCACTCTCTGCTTCAGCTTCTGCTCTTAAGATAGCACTTTCTTTTTCACCTTCGGCAATTAAAATACTTGATTTCTTTTCTCCTTCAGCTTGTAAGATCTTTTCTCTTCGCTCTCTTTCCGCACGCATTTGTTTTTCCATGGCATCTTGAATATCTCTTGGTGGCAAAATATTTTTTACTTCCACCCGATTTACTTTAATTCCCCATGGATCTGTTGCTTCATCTAAGATAGCTCGCATTTTACCATTTATAATATCTCTACTTGTTAAAGTTTGGTCAAGTTCTAGCTCTCCTATAATATTTCTAAGTGTTGTCGCCGTTAAATTTTCAATGGCACTTACTGGGGCATCTACACCATAAGTATAAAGTTTAGGGTCTGTTATTTGATAATAAACAACTGTATCAATCTGCATGGTTACATTATCCTTTGTAATTACTGGTTGGGGAGCAAAATCTTTAACCGTTTCTTTTAAACTAACTATTTTTGATACACGATCTATAAATGGTATTTTTACATGTAAACCATTTTGCCAAGTCATGTGGTAACTTCCTAATCTTTCAATTACATACGCTTTTGATTGAGGTACTATTTTTATGTTTGGTATAATTAATACAATAATTAAAACTAAAATTGCTATTAAAAACTCCATTATTCTTCACCCTTTCTTACAATGAGTTTTACACCATCAATATCATTGATAGTTACTTCTTCACCAACTTTTATCTTTTCATCAGCGATGGCACTCCATCTTTTGCCATCTACTTTTACTTCACCAATTTTAAACTTGGCGATTTCTTCCGTGACAATTCCTTTCATACCAATGACGCGATCTAAGTTTGTACTCACTTTCTTTTTCGATAACTTTTTTACTAAGTATGGTCTTGTTAAAAGCATTAGTACTAGTCCTAAACAAACGAATACCATAAACTCGATAAAAAACGAATCTATGATGAAGGACAAAAATAAACTTACAATGCCACTTACAACAAACCATACACTGACAAGATTAATTGTGATTACTTCTAAAATGGTTAAAAGTATTACTATCACTAACCATGCTATCCACATTCAACTTCACCTACCTACTTAAATTATACGTTATTATACAAAAAATTACAATCTATTTTGCTTTTATGTTATAATCTTTTTAGGTGATTTTATGTTTGGACGAATGTTATTTGTTGGCTTAAGTACAAATGATAGAAATATTATTAAAAAACTTGTTTTAGATTGTCATGTAGGTGGACTTACTCTTTATTCTAGAAATTATCGTAATTATGAAGAAATGCTAAATCTCATTAATTATATTCACAGTCTAGCAGAGGAAGCAGGCTATACTATTTTTATTGGAATTGATGAGGAAGGATATCGTGTGAACCGCTTACCTAAAGAAATAGAAAATTTAAATAGTCCTTACTTTTTTCATCATAATTTAGATTTCATTAAAAAGCACGGAGAAATTATTGCTACGATTCTTTCCAAGTCTAACATCAATATCAACTTTGCTCCCGTCTTAGATATCAAAAGATTTCCTGATAATCATCCCATTGGTGATAGATGTTTTGGTGATAATGCTTCTTTGGTTATCAAAAATACTCTTCCTTATATAAAAGAATTCCAAAATAAAGGTGTCATTCCTGTTGCAAAACATTTTCCTGGTCATGGGGCAACTAAAATTAATAGTCATTATTTTATTCCAATTATTTGGAATACTAAAAAATTAATAAAAGAAGATATAATCCCCTTTAAAGAAGCCATCATTGAGGGCTGTGATGCGATTATGGTTGGACACTTTCTAATACCAAAAATAACTTTTCTTACCCCTACTTCTTTTGCTAAAAAAACAGTTTTATTCTTAAGAAATCATTTAAATTTTTCAAATTTAATTGTAACAGACGATATTCATATGGGATTATTAAAATTTAGAAATAAAGCTAAAATTATGAAAAAAGCCATCAACAATGGTTTTAATATGATTATAGTGAAATATGATGATAGATTCTTTAAAGATTATCAAAAACTCCAACAATATGACAATCAAAATAAATTAAATCAAACCAACATCAATCAATCTATTAAACTTATTGATTCTCTTATTCAAAAATACCATATTACCAATCAACCTGTAACTAATACTTTAGATATTAATAAGATAAATGAAGAAATAACAAAATTAAATCAATGTAAAAATTAAGAGCTTTAATAAGCTCTTAGTTTAATTTAAGTAAATGCCTCCATGTATACATTCTTGCCGTTACAATTCCGTCTTGATATTTTGAGGCTAGACCTATATCACTCTGATATTTCTTAATACAAGCTTTCATATCTTTGCCAAACTGTCCATCTACACCCTTACTTCCTAAATCATATCCAAGGCTTTGTAAATAAACTTGTAGTGGTCTTACGGCTAAATGGTTCCAACCCGTACTTGTTGATATCGTTGGTGTTTTTGATAGTGTTTCTGGCCCCGCTATGCCATCTGGATTTGCTCCTATTGCTTCTTGTAAATCACGTACAAAAGTGGTATAAGCATCATCACTTGATTCACCAAACGGATTTTCATTCATTAAATAAGGTTTCGGGTCAACATAGCTATTTTTATAAATTGCAAAATGTAAACAATTTCCAGTTGCATTTCCAGTGGCACCCATTCTTGCTATTATTTCACCTTTATTAACTTTATCACCTTTTTGTACCTTTATGGAACCCTTTTGTAAATGAAAATATCTGTGTTCAATACCATTTGTTGTAATACTAATCCAGTATCCGCCACCACTTGCATCATAACCAGTGTAACTTACAGTACCTGATGCGATGGCTACAATATCATCTACCCCATTTTGGCCAATTAAATCCATACCATTATGCGTACTTCTTGATTCATTTCTCGTTTTATAATCACTTGTTAAATAGTGTTTCCTTCCTTTTAAAACATTATTCTTCACGTTCAGTAGTGTTGCCAAGCGTATCCTCCTCTCCAACTAAATTTTCTAGAGTATCTACTATTTTCTGTGGTAGAGGAAGTCCCATTTTACACCAACATTTCACTATTAATAATCCTTCATGGGCAATAAAGTAATAAATAACTATGGTTCTAATTGCTTCACTACTTCCCATGATTTTATCTAACTGAGTTGCCAAGGATACAATCATTAAATAACCAATACTTCGAATTATTCCTTTTAAACCAACTAATTTATTCATTTTATGACAAAAGATTACTTTGCACCAACACGTTATATAAACATAAGCCATAACAATAAATAAAACAATCATTGGTGCATCAATTCCTCCTAGTAAATAAGAAATTATATTATATATATGTATCATAATCCTCCACCTATTTATTGTATGAAAATACTTAAGCATAGGAGTTGGCGATAGCACAAAAAAAGAAAGTTTATTTCTAAACTCTCTTCGTTATAATACCAGCTTGATGACCATTTAAATCTAACTCGGCATTTAAGTTTTCATTAAACGTTATTTTAGTTGCTAGTGTTTCATTCATAATATAATCTTTGAACATAAGAACAGCTTTTTTAACATCTTCATCACCATTATATTCGATTGTAATACGGTCTGCTACATGATAATCTTCCTGTTTTCTAATATTTTGAATTTTTGATACAAATTCCCGAGCAATCCCTTCTAAAATTAATTCTTCGGAGCGTACTGTATTTAAAATAACAAATAAATTATTTTCCATACCTACATTATATCCTTCTTTAGCATTAATTCTAATATCAGTATAACTTGAATCAATTTCATAATCCGTATCATCAATTGTGATATGAATACTATCACCCTTATTTAGTTTGGTGATTTCTTCATCAGTTAATCTTACTAAAATATCACTAAATACTTTAATATTAGCCCCAAAGATTGGCCCTGCTACTTTGAAGTTTGGCTTTACAAAGAAACTCATGTATTTATTTAAATCACTAGTGAATACTACTTTTTTTACATTTAATTCTTCTAAAATCAAATCTTTTAAATCGCCAATTAAATCTTTTAAATCCGCATTTAACAAACATTCAGATAGTGGTTCTCTAACCTTTATTTTAGCTTCTTCTCTAGTATTTCTACCAATACTAATAAGAGTTCTTACTGTATCCATTTTCTCTTCTAGGGCTTCACTAATATATTCGGTATTGTACTTAGGAAAATAAGCAAGATGAACAGATTCTTCACCTGTTAAGTTTCGATATAACTCTTCACTTAAATAAGGAATTACCGGTGCAATCATTTTGGATAAGCCTACTAATACTTCATAAGTAGTACTATATACAGCCTTTTTAGAATTATCAAGCTCACTACCCCAGAAACGATTTCTGTTTCTTCTAATATACCAGTTTGATAAATCTTCTGATACAAAATTGGTAATTGCTTTTACTACTTTGTTTAAATCATATTCATTGTATGATTCAGTTACATATTTAAGTAAACTATGATATTTAGATAATAACCATTTATCGATTTCTTCTAAATCTTCATATTCCACTTTACATTCATCAATATCAATGTGATCAGTATTTGCATATAATTGAAAGAAATTATAAGTGTTTCTAAGGGGATTAAAGAATTTAGAATATACTTCTTTTAAGCCATCTTCATCAAATTTGATTGGTGTCCAAACTGGAGAAGTATACGGAAAATACCAACGAATGGTATCTGCACCATAATGCTCCATCAAACTAAATGGCTCAATGGCATTTCCTTTTGATTTATGCATTTTCTTACCATATTTATCTAATAATAATTCATTTACTAGAACATTTTTATAAGGACTTACTCCTTTTACAAAAGTTGCAATTACAATTAGAGAATAAAACCAACCTCTTGTTTGATCAATTCCCTCACAAATAAAATCTGCTGGAAATTGTGTCTCAAAAAGTTCCATATTCTCAAATGGATAATGATACTGGGCAAATGGCATAGCACCTGAATCAAACCAACAATCGATTACTTCAGGAGTACGACTCATTACTTTACCACATTTTGGACATTTGATATGAACATCATCGACATATGGGCGGTGTAAATCAATCGTCTCATCAATATCTTCAATAGCTTTTTCTACTAATTCACTGCGTGAACCAATCATGTCCATATGGCCACAAACACATCTCCATAATGGTAGAGGTGTGCCCCAATAACGACTTCTGGAAATAGCCCAATCATTTAAATTCTCAAGCCAATTACCAAATCTTTTTTCACCGACATAATCTGGATACCAATTTACTTTTTTGTTATTTTCCACTATTTTATCTTTAATTTTAGTAATCTCTAAGTAATAGCTTGGTTTAGAATAATAGATTAGTGGAGTATTACAACGCCAACAATGAGGATAATTGTGTTTCATATGAATTTTTTTAAATAATTTATCATTTTCTTTTAAGTATTTAATGACTTCTTTATCAGCATCAAACACATTCATACCTTTCCATAACCCTTCGGTATAGCAACCATCATCACCAACAGGATTTAAGATTGGCAAATTATATCTTTTTCCTACTTCATAGTCATCAGCACCAAAAGCCGGAGCTATATGAACAATACCAGTTCCATCTTCCATCGTTACATAATTATCACAGGTTACATAAAAAGCTTTTTTATTTACCGTTAGGCTTGGTATTAATTGCTCATAACCAACGTTTTCTAACGTACTTCCCAAAAATTTATCTAAGACTATGTATTCGTCGCCAAGAACATTGGATACTAATTTTTCAGCAAGAATAAATTTATATCCTTTGGATTCTACTCTTACATAATATTCATTGGGATTCACACATAAAGCTACATTGGAAATGAGTGTCCATGGAGTTGTTGTCCATACTAAGAAATATTCATCCGCATCAATTCTTTTAAATGGTACAACAACGGTATCAACATCAATTTCTTTGTACCCTTGTTGCACTTCATGACTAGCTAGGCCTGTTCCGCATCTTGGACAATATGGAAGGATTTTTAGACCTTCATAAAACATACCCTCATCAAAGAATTTCTTTAGTATCCACCACTCGGTTTCAATATAATCATTATCATAAGTGATATAGGAATGCTCTAAGTCAATAAATTGGCCCATTTCTTTAGTAAGACGAGAGAAAGCATCTTCATTTTCCCAAACTGTTTTGCGACATTCTTGGTTAAATTCTTTAATACCGTATTTTTCAATATCACCTTTACCACTAAAGCCAAGTTTCTTTTCTACTTGAACTTCAACTGGTAAGCCATGTGTATCCCAACCAATTTTTCTTAATACTCTTTTTCCCTGCATAGTTTCATATTTACAAAATGTGTCTTTTAAGAATTTTGCTACCATATGATGTAGTCCTGGCATACCATTCGCGGTTGCTGGGCCATCATAGAAAACAAAGTTATTGTTTTTATCTCTTGAGTCAATACTTCTTTTTAAAATATCAATCTTATCCCAATAATCCCTTATATCCTTTTCTACTAAACTTACATTACGTTTATCTAAATCTTTAAAATTTTTCATAATTCCTCCTTTAAACATAAAAAAGGTAGCACCAAAGGGCGGATATCTCCGCGGTACCACCTTTATTTATACCTTATCTTTTTAACGCAAAGTTACGTAATATTCTAATCATTCAAATATTAGACTCCCAAGTGATTTTTTAAAAGACTATTTACTTATTTCCATCAACCATAAGCTTTCTATCAAAATCATCTTTTAAACGTCTTGTTCTTCGTCTGTTATATTATTTAAAACGTTAAGTGCAAACATCGCAGATATCGCTTCTATGATGTTTTCATCTTCTACTTCTTCGGCAAATAAATTACCATTTTCATTAATCTCTTTAAAATATTTATATTCACTTTTAGGCATTTCTTCTTCATCTATTTCCACACAATATAAATATTTATCATGATTAAATAGAGCTGTATCTAACACCATATATTCTACATTATCTTCTAATGTAATAATATCCTCTTTATTCATTATCGACTCCTTTTTGTAGTATTCATTTGATTCATGAAGTTTGCTACATCACTTCTGGCCTCTACTAATTCTTCATAATTATCCATATTATATTTGCTTAAATCAATACCAGTTTCATCAAACACTAATTTTTGATATTCACTCGCTTTTTTCATATTGCCAGATTTCAGTGCATCATTATAATTATCCACGCGCGCTATTTGTAAACTTTTGTCACTAATTGAATTTAGTATTTCATCATCAGTTGGAATAGTGATCGTTACAGGTGCAGGTTCAACCGCTGGACCTTTAATAACCGGTTCATCACTTATTGTAGTAGATCTCAAATATGTAGCATCTTCGGCATGTTTGATACGATTAAATCTTTCATTAATACGATCCTCAATCATTTCCTTCTTTTCTTCTTCCGTATGTTTTTTTACATTATCCCCTATTTCTTTATAGATAGCTACAGGATCACTTTCTATTTTAGCGTTCACTACTTGTTTATTTAGTTCGTTCTTGTTATCAGTTGCATGAGCTAGATTTTCAGTGAATTCATAGGCTTTAGCCGATAAATTTTTCCCTAATTCTTTAGATTTATCTATTAGTTGTTCTCCTAAATCTAATATGCGTCTTGATATTGTTTTTCGATTTGGATCTGGGAGTCTGTTTTCATCTAATTCTTTTATTCCTTTTAATCCTTTTACTACCCCAACGGTACCAATTCCAATTACTCCTATTTTAGCTAAAGCAGTTGCAAGAGATGCGAAGGCTTGTGATGTGGCAACATTCAAGTTTATCTCACTCAAGGTTAAGCCAAAAAAGTTAACAATTGTAGCATTTATATTCCCAAGTATACCTGATAAAGCTGGATTAGCCATCGCTAAACAGCTATTAGCATAGACAATTGTTGGCGCTAAAGTAGATAAAGCTACTACAATTGCAATAGCTGATAAACCAACTAAGGCAACCTTTTTCCAATTTTTCTTCCACCACTCGTTATTTTTAGCTTTGCGAACTGCTTTTACTGCTTTTCTTTTTGCTGGTTGCTCTTGACCTTTTTCTTCTTCAGAAGATTTGCTTTCTTCTTTTGCGCTAGTATTAGGTTCACTAGATGGCGATAGAGAATTTTGTTTACTTTCTTCTTCAGATAATACTTGATCAAGAGAAGATCTATTGGCTTGTTTTTTCTTTACTTCATCTAACTCTTTTATAACTTCCTGGTATGCTATAGCTTCTTCGCTATTGATTAAAGCACCATTTACTTCTACTAAATTACTATTTGGATTTACATTTTTTAAGATCGTATATTTTCTACTTAATAAATTATACTCTTCTAAATCACTGGCTAGAATTTCTTTTCCTTCGGCTAAAATGGCATTTGATGTAGCTTTAGCTTTTTTAATTAAATCTGTTAATTCTTGTTCTACTTCCTTAATTAATGGGCTATTTTGTTCTTCAACCTTTTTTGCCATGATATTTGGTGTAAAGTATTTTGTGTTACTTAATAGCTCTTTATACTTTACATAATCATTAGAATTTATATTACCGCATCCATTAATACTAATTAAATTTTCTTTAGAATTTTGAAGAATATTCATTATTTCACTAATATTTCTATATTCCTCTTCATCTTCTTTTAAAATGATTGTATCACCTACTTGAGCTAGAGAAATATTATAAGCTCTTGGATAGTGATTGTATCTATTTTCTATTTCACGCTGGTATTCTTTAAGCTTAGCAATTAATGCTTCGTTTTCATTTATCATTTTTAAATTAGGATTATAACGTTTAAATAGATTTGTTTCTTTTAAAAGTTGTTCAAAAGCAGTTCTATCATTTTCTAGAACATAAGCAATATCCCATACTGGTACTAAAGTAAAGCCTGATAAATTAGCTTTTTTTATGTAATCTAATATTTTCGTTAAATTATCATATTCTAGTTTGTCACTTGGTAAGTTTTTAGCATCTATCTTTGCTTTTAAACGATTTTGTTCAGTAAAAATAGTGCTAATGAAAGTATTATTTACTTTATATTGAGAAGCTAGTTTGGATTCGCTCTCAGTTTCTTTTACAGGCTCTTTTGTATATTTAAACAAATTCACTTGTGATAATAATTCTTCTATTTTTAATGCTTGCTCCGGATTTACACATACAGTATTATTTACCATTACAATTTCTTTGTTTGGATCTACATTTTCCAAAATCTTTGTAATAGCAAATAAAGCTTGATATACTTCTGCATCTTTTTTTAGTATCGTTACATTAAATGGAGGACCCAATACTGTAAATTCAGTCCCTCTAGGTAAATTTAAATAATTGTTTCTTAAAAGTTCCATCTCTTCTTCAGCTACTTTTTTAATTTCACTGTTCACTTTATCTTTTATTTCAGCGATAGCATTTCTAATAATAATTTCATTATCTGATAAAGTTTTTAAAGTATTTTGAAGATTAGTAATTTCTTCCCAAGCTTTAGGATCAGATATGTTGCGATGATTTAAATCATCTAAAATTTTCCTATACTTTTCTTTGTCTTTAGCATTGATTGCTAAACTTTTATTTAACGCATTGAAACGCTCTAATTCACTTTTATTCATTGAATATAGTTCGTAAGCTTTAGATAAAACTCGCTCGCCTTCATCTCTTGCTAGTTCATCTGATAATTCATAATACACTTCTTTAATATAGTCATCATTATTTACAATTATATTATTTTTTAATCCATAATAAAATCTAGCACTAGCTTTAAATTCATCTACTCGACCTTTTTTTACATGAATTCTTGTACCAGGTATTACTTCTAATTCACTTTCCGGTAAATTTTCGGCCTCTTTTATTATTTCTAAAAGGGTTGTTTTTAGCGTTCCTTCATTCATACTAGTTTCCCTACTTTCACACACAAAAAAATATTTATAAATCTTTATCATTATAACATAGATAGTGAAGATAAGCAATTGTATTTTATCTGTTTTTATGTTATCATAGTAAAGAATAGAAAGAGGTTAAATATGAATCCAAATATATTTAGAGAGTATGATATTCGTGGGGTTTATCCGACAGAAATTAATGAAACGGTTGCTTATACTATTGGTAGAAGTTATGGAAGTTATTTAAAAGAAAAATTAAATCAAACAACTTGCATTGTTTCTTATGATAACCGTGTTAGTTCACCCGCTCTTGCTGCCTATCTCATCAAAGGGATTACCGATAGTGGCCTAAATGTTTATAATTATGGGCTTACTACTACCCCAATGCATTATTATGCTCGTTTTATTCATAATATGTTCGGAATTATGATTACAGCTAGTCATAATCCTAAAGATGATAATGGGTTTAAGTTTTCTTTTGATAATTTAGCAAATGCTCGAGGCGAGATGATTGAAGATTTTAAAAATTATACTTTTGCTGGTCAATATTTATCTGGAAATGGGACTGTATCTAGCGGGAATATAACAGAAAAATATATCGAATATTTAAGATATGGAGTTGAATTTGGCAGAAGAAAAAGAAAAGTCATTCTTGATCTTGGAAATGGTACTACCTCTATTATTGCTAGAAAAATATTTGAAAAAGTTAATGTTGATTTTGAAATTTTATTTGAAGAAAGCGATGGAAATTTCCCTAATCATCATCCCGACCCTAATGTCGAAGCCAATCTTGAGGCACTTAAAAAAACTGTCATTGCTAAAAATGCCGATGTGGGTCTAGCGTTTGATGGCGATGGTGATAGACTAGGTATTGTAAATGAAAAAGGTGAGATTGTTCCTAGTGATTACTATATGATTTTAATCATTCGCGATATTATTAATAAAGTTAAAAATAAAACATTCCTCTTTGATGTGAAATGCTCTAAAGCTGTAGAAGATGAAATTAAAAGACTGGGCGGTATACCGGTATGCTACCGAACAGGGGCTAGCTATACAGAGGCGAAAGTAAAAGAAGATGATATGCCTTTTGGGGGGGAATATTCTGGGCATTTCTACTTTAGAGATAAAATTGCCGATGTAGGAAGTGGTATTTATGCAGGGCTTAGATTACTCGAAATTCTTAGTAAAACGAATAAAAGTTTAAGTGAACTTTTAGCAGATATTCCTAAATATTACAGCACCCCAGAAATTAAATTCCCTAGTCCTGATGATAAAAAGTTTGAAGTTATCAAAATGATTAAAGACTTCTGTGAAACACAAAAATGGTCTTTAAATTCAATTGATGGAGTTAGGGCTAACTTTAGAACTGGTTGGGCTTTAGTTCGAGCTAGTAATACGGGGCCAAATATTACAATGAGATGTGAAGCAACCGATGAAGTTGGTCTTAAAAATTTACAAACGATCTTTACTAATCTAGTAAATGCTTATAATAAATAAGAGGATCCCCTCTTTTTTGTTTAATTCATTTATATTTGTTCATACTAATATCAGGAGGTATGATATGACACAAAAAGAATTATTATATGTTGAAGATGCAATAGGTCATGAACAAAATGTGGGCGAGATCGTTTCTGAGGCAGTGAATATGCTTGAAGATAAAAACTTAAAGGCTTTCTTAAAAAACGAGTTAAAAAAACATCAAGCTATAGAAACCAAACTCATGAGTTTACTGGAGAGTGAAGTTAAATGAATGACCAACTATTAATGGAAAATATTTTACTTCTTCTTAAAAGTAATATGGAAGTCTATGTCCATGGTACACTAGAAGCATCTAATGAAAGTGTGCATGAAGCGCTACATTATGGACTTGAAGAAACATTAAAACTTCAGCATAATCTTTATGAGAAAATGACCGAATATGGTTGGTATCAGGTTAAAAATGTCGATACCAAAACAATTAAAGATACTCTAAAAAAATTAAAAAAGACGGCTAAAATCTAGTCGTCTTATTCTTTATTTCCAAGCGATTTAAACATTTTACGCCATAATTTACTTGATGAATAGTTTAAAATACCTACTTTATAAATTCTAAGTCCATACTTATATAAGAAATAAGTAATAATAATTGTTAAAAGCGTTGATAAAGCTAATCCTAATAAACTCATTTCACCAATTAGATATAAAGTAGGTGCAATCATAACAGACAATAATGGTATATACCCTAAAATATGAATAAATATAGAACCATCAAACATTACTGCCATTAAAGCTACATAATAACCTACAAGCATGATTATCATAAGTGGTGTTTGCAATTGTTGGAAATCTTCAATATTGGTTGTCATACTAGCAAGTATGGCTGCTGTTATTGCATAAGCAATAAAACTGGTTACAAATAAAACAATTAAAATGATACTTCCCTTTGCAAGTAAACTAAATATTCCAGCATCACTTAACATCGTTATAATCTCACTAAACATTCCCGTGCCTGCTGAGGCGGTACTAGTACTTGCCAGTACATTTCTAAGTAACATCGCTATTCCAGAATATATTAATAATAATATTCCTTGAATTAAAACGTATGATATAGCAGCAACAACTTTAGATAAGAAATGTGTTTTGGCTGGAACACTTGAAATAATAATCTCCATTCCCCTACTTGTCTTTTCATCATTTATTTCAGCCCCCAACATTTGAACCATTGTTACAATTAATATAAAGAAAGGAATAATTAAAATGGTTGTTACAATGGAACCGACATTCTGTTTTGTTTCATTGCTTTGAGCTTCTTCATTTAATACCGTTTCGGTTATTTCTACCGGGCTAGATAAAGCTGTTATTTCTTCTGGAGTAAGTCCACTCGTACTTAATACTAGTTCACTTTTTACAGCATTCATTGCATTGACAATCATTTCATAAGTTGTCCTTGAAATAGTATCAAATGAAACTATTTCTCCGCTTAAATATCCCGTATTGGATGGATTTAAAACAACAACTACCTCATCATCAATAGCATCTTTATCATCTAAGATATTATTATCTAAAATAATTTCATATTCGCTTGTCTTTATTTGGGTAGCTAAAGTATTAAAATAAGTAGAGAAAGTAGTAAAGCTTCCTACATTATCTACAACATAGATGTTTTCTTTTTCTTCAAAATCACCACCAAATAGATTGATTAAATAATCCATATTTACTAAAAAGACAATTAATACTAATAGTAAAACATTAACAATTTTAAACCATTTAGTATCAATCTTCTTTTTTAAGCTATATTTAACTAAATATTTAAACTTATTTTTCATACGCTTCACCCACTAAACTCACAAATATTTCATTAAGAGATGCATCTTCTACTAAAAATTTAGTTATATTCTTACCCTTTTTAACAATTTTAAAAACATCATCTATATACTCATCACTTTCAATTTTTACTACTATATCTAAGTTTTCTTCAACTACTTCTGTAACATTCGGGCACTTTCTTAATGCTTCTAAATCAACTACCCCGTTAATCCTAATCGTTTTCTTGCGATAGTTCTTTTTTATTTCTTTTAGAGAACCACTCAATACCGTTTTTCCCTTTAATAAAATGACTAGTTTTTCACAAAATAGTTCAACATGCTCCATTCGATGAGATGAAAAAATAATCATCTTTCCCTTTTCTTTAAATTCTTTAATTACATCCATAAATAATTCAACATTAATAGGATCAAGTCCTGTAAAGGGTTCATCTAAAACAAGTAAGTCTGGTTCATGAATAATGGCTGTGATAAATTGTATTTTTTGCTGATTACCTTTAGATAATTCTTTAATTTTGCGCTCTTTATATTCTGTGATGCCAAAGCGTTGTAGATAGTAATCTAATTTTGTTAGAATATCTGGTTCTTTCATTCCCTTTAAAGTAGCATAATAAATAACTTGTTCTTTTACTGTAAGCTTTGTAAGTAAACTTCTCTCCTCTGTTAAAAAACCAATTTTCTCACTTACATCATAACCTACAGGTTTGCCATTTAAAGTGATTTTCCCCTCGGTTGGCTCAAGTAAACTCATAATCATACGAAATGTTGTGGTCTTCCCAGCTCCATTTACTCCTAAAAGCCCAAATATTTCACCATCATTAATAGTAAATGATAGATGATCGACAGCTAGGTTGTCTCCATAATATTTTGTTACATTTTCTACTTTTAACATAAATCTTCCCTCACTAACACTTTTATTTTACTATATTTTTAAGTAAACTGCATCTATTTTCCCAAATATGGTGTAAAGCTAATAGGTGGTTTAGCTGTAAATTCAAGATATTTTCCATCAATTTTTATTTTTAATTGATAAGCATGAAGGCCTAATCTTTTAATGGGATTGGTCTTACTTCCATATTTTTTATCACCAATAATAGGATATCCTATTGATTGAAAAGCAACGCGAATTTGATTTCTCTTACCTGTTTTAATAATAACTTTTACTACTGTATTTTTATTTGTTCGATTTATAACTTTATATTGCGTTTGGGCATACTCACCTTTTTTATCTTTTGAAGCATAAACTTTATGAGTGCGATCTTCTAATAAATAGTTTGTTATGATACCATTATCTTCATTTAGTTTTCCTTCTAAAATAGCAATATATTCTCTATATGCAATATCATTCCAATGATCTTGAAGACTTCTTTTTACTTCCTCTTCTTTAGCAAATAATACTACTCCTGATGTTGCTTTATCAAGACGATGAACAATAAATATCTTATTAGATTTATGCTTCTTCTTGACATATTGTCGTGCCATTTCATAAAGCGTAGGAGCATAGGTTCCATCACTAATCGTTAGCATTTTACTGGGTTTATTAACTACCAAGATCTTATTATCTTCATAAATTATATCTAGTTTCTTCATATATTTTCCTCAGCCTTTTAAATTATATCATAAATTTATTTAATTTTAACAAAAAATGTGGGAATTTAAAGGGTCCCACTAATGAAATTTGAAACTATCCCGCCCATATATAAGAAACGAGCTATATAGGCAGGATGTGACTTTTATTACTTTATTATTATAACACAAATAATCACATTGTCAATGATTTTGCTTTAATTCATCAATTCTAGCTTGATAATTATCACTGGTACAAACAAACGATCCGCTTACAGCAATATCTAGTTTTGGTACAAGCTGAATAGTCTCCTTATTTATTCCTCCATCCATTTCTATTTTAAATGATAAATGATTATCTTCTCTTATTTTAAGCAGTTCTTTAAAGTGGGAAATAGCTTCTGGCATAAAATTTTGCCCACCCCATCCAGGATTGACACTCATAATTAAAACTAAATCTACAAAAGATAAATAGGGAATTAATTCATAAATATTAGTATCAGGTTTAATAGCTAGTCCAACATTTATGTTTTTTTCTTTTATTTTTTCTATTGTTTTAACAATATCTTTTGTTGCTTCAATATGAAAAGTAATGTATTGAGGTTTAAGCTTAGCTAAATCATCAATATAAATTATAGGATCGAATACCATTAAGTGTATATCTAGCTTTTTTTTAACAGACTTTAATAAAGTAACTACTTCTAATAAATTAAAATTTTTTGCTGGAACAAATCCTCCATCCATTAAATCAACATGAATATAATCAGCATTTGTCATTTCAATTAAATCAATGGTCTTTTTTATATCATATTTACTACTCAAATAAGAAACCGATATTTCCATAATTTCACCTCTTTAATAATTGTAAGTAATTTTCATACCTACTTCTCCATATAATTCCTTCTTCTACTTGTTTTTTTATTTTACAGTTTTGTTCTTTATCATGAAAACAATTTTTAAATTCACAAGTATATTTGGAAAACTCAGGAAAAGAATCTCTAATTTCTTCTTTAGAATAATCCTTTAAATCTAAAGCAGAAAAGCCTGGAGTATCAGCGATCAAGATATCATATACAAAGTAAAATTCCGTATGTCTGGTCGTATGTTTTCCTCTTCCTAAAGCTTCACTAATTTCTGCTGTTTTTAAATTTAAGTTTTGATCAAATTTATTGAGTAAACTTGATTTACCAGCTCCAGTCTGTCCCGTTAAAACAACTACTTTCTTCTTTAGCACATGAATAAGAGGCTTTATTTTGGTGTTTTTAAACACTTTATATCCCAATTTCTTATAATACTTCATTATTTTTTTTATTTCTTTTAATTCATCATTACTTAATAAATCTAGTTTAGTAAATACAAGTATTGGCTCAATATTATTTAATTTTATATTTGTTATTTGTTTATCTAATAAAAGCAAAGATAGTTGGGGCTTTTTTACACTAGTTATTATAAGAGCTACATCAATATTACTAATATTGGGGCGATCTAATTTATTTTTCCTTTCTAGTAATTTTAAAATATAAAGACTTTGCTCATCAAATAAAACCATATCTCCAACTAAAGGAGTAAGTCCCATATTACGAAACTTACCTCTAGCTTTACATTCATAAAAATTATCGCCTACTTTTACAGTATAAACATCACTAATGTTTTTTATAATTCTTCCTGTTAACATATACCGTTTGGACATTCCCCTTCTATAGGGCCTTCTTCTAAAGAAGGTTCTTTAGCAACTGTAATCTTAATTGTTTGGCCAGCTACTACTCTTTGCCCTTCTGGCCTTGATTGATCTATAATTGTATCTGGTTCATACTCACTTGTTTCTAAATATGTAAATTCTACTTCTAACTCATAAGTTTCTGCAAAATCTTCAATATCTTCTACTGTATATTCTCCATTCGTAAAATCAGGATAATTCGTTACAATATTTGGAATATAAAGAGTAATATTTGTCCCGGCTGAAACTTTTTGTCCCGGTTCAATCGACTGCTCAATAATCACACCATCTTCATATTTATCTTCTTCTGTATCTTCTACATCTTTTCTTTCAATTAACACATATAATCCTAAAGCTTCTAGTCTTCCTTTTACTTCCAAATAACTTGCCCCAGTATAATTTTCAATCTCAATTTGTGTATCACCTAGAGAAACATAAAGTGTAATTGTTGTTCCTTCTTTTCGCTCACTGCCTACCGCTGGACTCGTTCTGACTACTCTGCCTTCCTCAATTTCTGTTGAATCTACTTCCCTTTGCTCGTCTGATACAACAAACCCAGCATCTTGTAAAGCATCTATTGCCTCACTTACTGTCATATCCGTTACATCAGGAACTTTAATACTACTACCACCAGTTAAAAGTGGGATAAAAACTATTAGTGCCGTAATGCCTACGATAAGCCCTGTAAAAACAAACGCTAAAATAATTAATAATTTATTTTGCTTCTTCAAATCATCACCTGTAATCTTTTTTGCTATTACTTCTTCATTTTCTTTTTTCTTTTCTTCTTTTTCTCTCTTATTTTCTTTTACCATTTTCATAATCTTGGTATCATCTGCTTCTGATTCAGGATATTTAAAGGAAATAATTTCTTCATTCCTCCGGGAATCATCTAAACAAGTCAATAAATCTTCATGCATTTCTCTTGCATCATGATATCGATTTTTCGGATTTTTTGCTGTTGCTCTTTTAATGATATTATAAACACTATTAGGAACATTAGGTATTTTTTCTCTAATATCTGGAATTGGCTCTTTTAAATGTTTAAGAGCTATTTCAACTGCATTATCTCCTTTAAAGGGAAGTTCACCCGTAATTAACTCATACATTACTATACCCATCGAATAAATGTCACTTTGCAAAGTTGATCCTTGCCCGCTAGCTTGTTCAGGAGGTAAGTAATGTACACTTCCCATAACAGAATTGGTTTGCGTTAATTGGGTAGCATTCATCGCCATTGCAATACCAAAATCAGTAATTTTAACAAGTCCATTTTCTAAGATCATAATATTTTGAGGCTTGATATCCCGGTGAATGATATAGGAATCATGAGCTGTTGCCATACCATCTGTAATTTGTAACATAATATCAACAGCTTCACTTAGTGTTAACTTACCTCTTTTTTTAAGCAAATTTTTTAAATGCTTTCCTTCTATATACTCCATAACAATATAATATTCACCATTATCTTCACCAACATCATATACTTCTACAATATTAGGATGAGTAAGACTAGATGCTGCTAGTGCTTCCCTTTGAAACCGTCTAACAAACTTTTCGTCGTTTGATAAATCACCGCGTAAAACTTTTACGGCAACATTACGATCTAAAATGGTATCATAAGCAAGATATACATTAGCCATTCCTCCTTCACCAATCGATTTAATAATTTGGTAACGGTCACTAATCTTTTGCCCTTTCATGATCATGATTCCTTACTCCCTTCATTAATTAATAAATAAGCAATCGAAATATTATCTGTACCCCCTCTAGCATTACACTTACGAATTAATTTACTCACTTTTTCTTCAATATCTAATTCAGAATCATTTAACACTTTCTCTATTTGATCATTCGTAAGCATATTAGTTAAGCCATCACTACAAAGTAATATTGCATCAATTGTCATATCTACATCAAAAATATCTAATTGAACTGTTGGTGCTGCTCCTAAAGCTTTCATTAAAACATTTCTTTTAGGATGAAATTTAGCTTCTTCAGGAGTTAAATTACCAGCTTGTACCAAAAGATTAACTAAAGTATGATCTTTTGTTACTTTATGAAGTCCACCATTTTTCATTACAAATCCAGATGAATCACCAATATTGCCAAAAATCAAATAATCATGAGTTAATAGTGCAACAACAATAGTTGTGCCCATACCAACTGAATCTGGATGATTATTAGCATATTCTAAAATATTTTTATTAATTTCACTAATACTATCATTTAACCAATTAACTGCATCTAATTTAGAACCAATACTAGAAATCTTGTTAAATCTACTTCCTAAAGCTGTAATTGCCATGGAACTAGCTACTTCACCTTTTCTATGACCTCCCATTCCATCACAAACAATCATTAAATGTTCGTTATTAGCATTTTTTAGGATAGTGACTGAATCTTCATTATGAGTTCTAATCTTTCCGGTATCTGTCAAATAAAATGATTTCACTCGATCTCTCTCCCTCTTAATTGCCCACAGGCTGCATCTATTTTTGAGCCAAACTCTTTACGGATAGTAACATCTATATGTTGATGTTTTAATTCATCATAAAATGCTTTTATTCTTTTTTTACTACTTCGCTTAAACTCTAAATGATTCGTTTCGTTATATGGAATTAAATTCACATAAACATTCATTCCCTTTAGCAAACAAGCAAGTTCTATTGCCTGAGTTCTACTATCATTTACATTATTAAGCATAACATATTCAATCGTCACTCGTCTACTTGTAATTTGCAAAAATTCACGAATTGCTTCAATTAATAGGGAAATACTATACACTTTGTTGACAGGCATAAGCTTACTACGAAGTTCATCATTAGGAGCATGAAGAGAAATCGCTAAATTCACTTGAATAGGAAAATGAGCTAAATCTAATATTTTGGGGACTAACCCACACGTAGAGACTGTAATATGTCTTGCACCAATTTGAATGCCCTTAGCATCATTTATAATATAGATAAATTGACAAACATTATCATAATTATCTAGTGGCTCTCCAATACCCATTATAACAACATTACTAATTCTTTTGCCTAAATCTTTTTCAATCAACAAAATTTGCTCTACCATTTCATAGGACTTTAAATTACGACGCTTTTTAAGTCTTCCTGACTCACAAAAAGCACAACTCATATTACAGCCAACTTCACTAGATACACATATGCTAAGCCCATAATTATGCATCATAACAACTGCTTCAATAAACTCTCCATCTAAAAGACGAAACAAATATTTATAAGTTAACTCATCTTCTTGTCTTTTGACAATTTTAATTAAATCTAAATTAAAATCTTTCTTTAATTGTTCACGCTTCTCTTTTTTAATATTACTAAACAAATCAATATCCCATACTCTTTTTTGATAAATCCATTCAAATACTTGGGTTGCTTTAAACTTTTTTTCGCCTATTTTTTCAAAATAGTTCTCTAAATCTTGTTTGGTTATTCCAAATAAATTCATTCTTCTTCTCCTAAAACATCAGTAAAACTTAATAAGTAAGAACTAAGATTATCTAAAGATACAATAGAGATATCTGTGATGACTGTACCCTCTTTACTTATATTTAAAGTATATTGGTAATTAGCATCTTTAGCAGTATATACTGGATAAGAATTACTTTGATCAAGCATTAGTGGTAATTGATTCATGATTTGAAATAAAGATTCTAAGTTCAAAAAATTTTTTTGTAAGCCTTCATATAAATTAGTTATAAGTACCTTTTCTTCTCCTTTTATTTCATAAGTTCCCGATTGATCAATATAATAGCGAAGCACTCCCGAAGAAATGCCATTATAACTTTTATATCCCTCTATATGATCTAAAGCTTTTAATCCTTCAAAAAAATAGCTATTATTATTTTCTTCTATGTAATATTGATAGCGATATGTACTGGATAAAAGTTCACTTTCTAATACATCAAGGCTTTTTTTAGTATCCTGCTCTTGTTTGATTGGCTCATCTTCTGTAACTGGAACTGGTGGATTATCACTTTGAAAAAGAGAGGCAACACTAAATAATAAAAATAAAATGATAAAAAATATTGCCCAATAAATCAGTTTTAATATAGCTTTTCCTCTTGGTGTAGATTTCATCTTCATTCGCCATGCTTTTAACTGACTTGGCTTTTTTTCTTTCTTCTTCAAATTATCACCTACTTTACTACCTTTAACATTAGCTCTTCTTTATTTACCCCATTTAAATAATCTTTAGCACTCATTTCTTTTTTTCCAAAGGGCTTTAATTTTGTTACATAAAACACTTTATCTTGACATGCAATACCTATAGCATCTTTCTTAATCTCACAAATTGTTGCAGCATTCATTTTAGTTTCGTTTCCAACATACCCTTCTATTATTTTAGTCTCTTCATCATCTAATAATATATTAGCATAGGGTTTAGGATTTAACGCTCTAACTAGGTTATTTATTTCTTCTGAAGTCTTATGAAAATCAAGATGTTCATCTTCTCTTTTAATTGTATAAGCATATGTTGCTTTCTGTTCTTGTTGTTTTTCACGTTTATTTGTTTTATTTATGATGCTTGGCAAAGTCTTAGCGAGCAAGCTTGATCCTAGCTTACTTAATTTAGCACTTAATGAACCTAAATTATCACTAGCTAAAATAGGAATACTCTCTTGAGCTATAATATCTCCTGTATCCATTTTCTCATCCATATACATTATTGTAATTCCGGTTTTTTCATCCCCATTTATTAATGCATACTGAATGGGTGCTCCTCCTCTGTAAAGTGGTAGAAGAGAGGCGTGAATATTAATACAGCCTAAAGGAGGTAAATCTAAAAGTTCTTTAGGAAGAATTTGACCATAAGCACAAGTGATAATTAAATCAGGTTTTAATTTGCTAATTTCTTCATAGTCTTCTCTTATTTTATTAGGCTGAAATACAGGTATTCCTCTTTTTAAAGCTTCTTGTTTTACTGAAGATAAAGTAAGTTCCTTTTTTCTACCAACACATTTATCTGGCGTCGTTACAACTAAAATAACATCTGTATATTCTAATAATGTATCTAGAATAGGAACAGCAAAAAGAGGTGTTCCCATAAAAACAGTTCTAATCATTTTCTTCACCAATATTATTTTAACAAAAAAAGAAGAATTCGTCCATTCTTCCTCTTCTTTCCTAAAAATAGACATCATTTAATTTACATTTAATTGACACTATTTAATTGTTTCTTCTTTCTTAACTAAATATATTTTGCCACCCTTATAAAAAGCATAAAAAACATCTTTTAATTTTAATTTTCTTTTTTCAAGTTCCCGCTCTAACCATGATTTTGTTTTATGAATATATTTTAAAGCTTTATCCTGTAGAGTACCATCTACAATTAAAGGCATAGGATAAGCACTTTTTAATTTAAAGAAATTATATTTAAAGATTGATAATTTACCATTAGGTTCTAAAAAAGCATATTCAACATCTTCAATATTACGGATTTCCTTTTGTCTTAGACTGAGTAAAAGATCATCCATACTATATCTTTGGCGTACCATCTCATGATAGTTAATTTTTCCATTCACAATAATTAATGATGGTTTTCCACCAAAAATAGTTCTAAATGTTCTTGATTTAATAGAAATATATGCTAGTAGTAATTCCAGTATTACTAAAAGGGTAATAGGAGCTATAGTAAGCATAATAGAATCATTACTATTTTCAATACTTATTGCTACTAATTCAGCGATTAGAATTGATACTATAAGATCAATAATTCCTAATTGACCTACTTCTCTTTTTCCCATAATGCGATAAGCTAGAGTTATAAAAAAATAAAAGAATAGTGTTCTAAACATAACAGTAAATAATTCCATTTGCATCACCTACTATTATTATGATAGAAAGATATTTTTTTTAAACAAGAAAGAAAATACTTTGTATTATTTTTTATAACTATTAATATAATTTAATGGGTGATAATCATGAGTAAATTATTAGAATATTTAAAATATTATGGTTTATTTCTTATATTTATTATAGTTATAGCACTTATTACTTCATTCATTAATTTAACTGGTATAGAAAGTATTACAATTAATAAATTATCTATAATATTAACTGCAATTAGCTTCTTTATTATAGCTATATTAGCAAGTCATAAAACAAAAGAAAGAGGTATTATTTTAGGTTTAAAATTAGGTATATCTTTTGTAATATTATTAATATTAATAAATCTAATATTATTTAAAAGTCCATTTAATATAGATCGACTTATTTATTATATGATTTTAATAATTAGTAGTTTATTAGGAGGTTCTATTGGTAAAAATATAAAATTTAAAAAAGCAAGAAAGTAAAGGAATTTCTTGCTATAATTTTGCCCATACATAAGGAATACAATTATAAAAAATTATAGAAATCATATTAATAAAAAGTTTTGTTATAAAATAGAATAATAGAAGCAGTATGGGCAAAATATTAAGACATAACTACTTGATAAGGTAAATCAACAGTACCATCACCTATTAGCGTTACACCAGCATCCAGATTTAATACTGGGCGCACACCATCCGTGACATTCACATTGCTCCAAGTGAGGCTACCATTGCTATTCATAAGGAACGCGCTAGCATAGCCAAGAGTAAAAAAATCGTATGGAGACATCGTCCAGTAATCTTGGTTTGTACATAGGTAATAACTACTATTGCTACTTCCATTTACTCCTCCGGCATAAGCTACTTCATCGGCTGTGATGAGTCCAATTGGATACGTTAAAGCATGATTGCCTTTACTGCTTTCTTGTGCGGTATACAAGTCATATGCTTCATCACTACATTCAAAGGTTGGCGTTTTATTTGTTTCTAGTCTGATATATGCTCCATAATAAGTTTGTGTTGTTCCCGTTCCTCCTGAATTATTGAGTGAACTTTCACTTGTACTTCTTGTCCTATCTCCACAGAATCCTGCTTCTTTACTAATATAATGTTCAAATTTTCCAGCAATATGGTCTCGATAGAAATTATCTACTATCTTCTTTATTCCACTATCTGTTCCTGTTCCGTGGACATTATCCAATGTATACATGTATCCTACATAGGCATTATTATCACGCGAACTATTGAATGAGCTTATCTGTAGTTGGGTTCCTTCTCCCATCTGATCTGTTGTTATTCCATTATAGATCATTCTTATTGATCCATCTTCATTTACCCTTATGATCCGCCAGTAATATCCAGCAAAAGATACCCAGTTTTCCGTTGTGTTTCCCGCAAAGTAATAAGTTGTTCCATCACTTGTTTCTTCTTGATAAATTATTCCATTCGTATTGGTTGTAAGCGCACTACTAAAATCTGTTCTTTCTTGAATGTCTTTTCCGGCTAAGATTATATCTCTTGCAGTAGCTTCTTCAAAGTATAAATAACAACTTGTCCCACTTTTGGTTAAACTGCTAACTTTCAAACTATTATCAGTAAGATCCCAACTAGGTACAGCATTATTACTACATACACTTTTCTCAGTATTGATTATATATCCATCTTGTGGTATATCACTTACCTCTTCATATGTTCCATCTTCTTGTTCGATATATGCTGCTATAATATTTATATCTGGTTCTACATTACTTTCTTCTATTGTTATCTCTCCATTAAATGATCCTCCTATATCTATGTTTTGAGCTTCATTTAAGTTTGGATATTCTAATATAATATAGTAATACATCTCATCCCCTGATGGTGTTGATGTGATAAACTCATCTTTTACTAGTGTTACTTTTTCTTCACTGGTATTAATTGTTCCTGTACTTATTGCTGTTCCTAACTCTTCTATGTTTGTTATTTCACATTCTTCATAATACATGTATGCCCCATCTACTACTTCTCTTGTATCTTTACATGTACTATCTACTTCTATTTCACTACTTGTTTTATATACTGTATAATTTAAGGGTGTATTAAGAGTATTTTCTCCATTCCATATAACATTATATGGTATTAATGTATTATCTCCTGTTGCAGTTATCTTGATACTTGATACATTTTTATGTCCTGGTAATATATCTAAATCATTAAATTCTAGTGTTCCTTCTACAGTTATAGTACTTCCCTGTATAGTTGCCGTTGTCCCTTGTACACTTGATCCATTTCCACTTATTAACGATGATACAGTAAAATATGCTAAAGATACTCCTATTACTGCTATTAAACTTAATACTATTACAATTAATTGTTTGTTTTTCCCCATCACTTTCTCCTACTCTCCTTTAGTTAAGCTCTACTTCATTTATTTTTCTTTCAAGATAATCTATGATAGTTTCCTAGTTTACATACTAATTATAAGTTAAGATATATCAAAAGTCAAGAAAAATATCGGTATTTTATGAATGTAGTCGTTTTTAATATTTAAAATGAGAAAATGATATTGGTGATTTAACATGAATTATGGAGAAAAATTAAAAGACTTAAGAGAAGGATTAAATTTATTACAAAATGATGTAGCATCTCAAATAAATATACAAGGGAAAGTATACAGCTTATATGAAACAGAACATACTACAATTCCATCTAAACATTTAATAACATTATCTAATTTTTTCAATGTATCTATAGATTTTCTATTTAATTTTACAAATCAAAAACAATATTCCAATATAAAACAACAAATTAACAAAAATTTAGCTGGAAATAGATTAAAAGAAATTAGAAAAGAAAATCATTTAACACAGCAAAAACTAGCTAAAATCTTAAACACTACGCAATCTGTAATTGCAGACTATGAAAAAGGACGCTATTTAATCGCCACTCCATTTTTATATCAAATATGTAAAAAATATAATATATCTGCTGATTATCTTTTAGGTAAAACAGATAATCCCAAATATTTGAAATAAACTTGAAATTTTTTTATTGCAATACATCGAAAAAAGACATCAACTTTTAATCTTTTAAGTTAATGTCTATCTTAACAACAAGTAATCATTTTGATAGTACAAACTCAGCATAAACATATTTACTTTGCATACTACTAACCGCTACATCTTTTACTAAACGATAAGTACCATCTTCTAATTCCCCATAAAGCCATTCCCAATTAACATCCATTTCTAATTCATGATTTTCATCAACTGTATAACCAATCGCATTAAATCCATAATCATCAATAATAGGTTCTAATTCTACCCACTTTCCATCAACATACTCATCTATCCGAAACCAATCTCCATAAGTATGAACTTCATCACTTTCGCTATAATCAGTAATAAGAATAGATGCTCCACTTCTACTTAATGTTCCTTCCTTAATAACCATGGAAGCTCCATCTAATATTTCTTCACCAGAACCTTCCTTATCATGAAATAAAAACCAAAGCCCTACAATTACTAATACTATAATTAGTAAAATAATCCCATATTTAACCACTCTTTTCATAGCTAACCATCCTTTATAAAAAATATACCACAAAAAAATAAGAAAAGCAACCATTTAAACCGGTTGCTATTTTTTATTCATTTGTAATTCGCACATTAACAGTGGATGATACAACAAAATTAAGTCTAGGATCATTATTTTCAATATGAATAGGTACACTATCATATTCTCCAGCCGTATAACCAGTTAAATCAACATAAGCATTAATATCTGATGCATCAACCCCATCAATCACAGATTGAACACCGCGTACTATAACAACTACACTACTTGATCCAACAATATTTGCTGTATAGCCACTAGCTAAATTCCTACTTGAAATAGTTGATATTTCTACTTCTTTTTGTCTTTCATCACCAAAAGTAACGGTAATACTAGCATTATTTTCACTTAAAGCTCTAACACCTGTAGGTCTAGAAATCGTTACATTGTAATTTCTTGTACTATTTTGCCCTTCACCATCTACATTGATAGTAACAGGAACACTTGTAATACCACTAATTTGTTCTTCATCACCATAAATAGTTACCGAATAATTATTACTATTATTAATGAGAATAGAGGCAATAGCTCTTCCAGTAACCAAAGTACCAGTCGTACGAACTTCAAGAGGGACAGATTTAGAATAAGTATCAAGAGTAATTGTCGCGCTCATCACTGTAGGAACAATTTCTATATTGTCAATAACTTCACCTTGAGAATCATACGCTACTAAACGAACTTGATCAAGAGTAAAAGATCCTACATCTGTTAAAATCTCATCACTAAGGTCAATAAGAGCTTTTACTGAAGCAATATTATTGATCGCATCTTCACTTCCCTTAACAACAACTTCACTACGATCTAATTCTACTGCCTCAACACTTAATTCATCACTTAAATATTGTTCATTAATTAAATCATAATCAATCGTTTTTGTAACACTAATTTTATCTTTAATGGTAACAGTTACATAAGAAGGATCTAGCTTATAATCTATTGAATCTATCGATTTGGTATATGATAGATATACTCGATAAGCAGATTCTCTCGCTTCATAATCAGATAGATCTAAAATAACATTATTTGTTCCTAATTGCTTAGCTAAATAAATATCACTTTTTCTGCCAATTAAAACAATATCAACCGTCTTTGGAATTCCCTCAACGACATAAGCTTCTTCATTATAATTAACAGTAACAGGTACATTGGTAATAACCTCAGCTTCTGATTCCACTAAAGTAATAACTCGAGAATCAATAAGTAAAAATACTACTACTGCTAAAATAAGGGATACATAAATCATAAAATTAGGACGATTAAATATATAATCAAATTTAATGTTTTTAGAGCGCAAATACTCACGTATATTAAAAATAATTCTACTAATTGGGGTAACAATAAGCTTATCAATAACACGATAAATAACCATTAAAAACCTACTTAAAGCTTTCATTAATTTCTTCATTATTCTTCACCTGCACTTTTCTTCTCTTCCGCCTCATAAAATACTTCAGGCTTTGGATTTAAAGCATCAATTAAAATCATCCTAAATTCATCTAATGTTAAATTATAATGAAGTTCTCCATCTACAGCCACACTGATACGTCCAGACTCTTCAGAAACAACAAGGGCTATTGCATCAGACTCTTCAGCTATTCCTAAAGCTGCTCTATGTCTAGTTCCAAGTCTTTTTGAAATATTTGGATTCATACTTGTTTTAAATACTGCTCCCGCTACTGTAATACGATCTCCCTCTATAATAACACCACCATCATGAAGTGGCCCATTAGGAAAGAATATAGTTTCCAAAAGATCACTAGATAAATCAGCATAAATTTTAGTTGCAGGCTCTATATATTCTTGTAACGAAATTTCTCTTTCAATAACAATCAAAGCCCCAATTCGATTCCTCTTAAAATATTCAATAGACTTCATAATTTCAAAGACGACTTTCTCTCTTTCATCAATTGTCAAAATTTTATGTCTTCCTAAAAGTTGTGTCCTTCCAATTGATTCAAGTACACTTCGAATCTCTGGTTGAAATATTACAATAATTGCTAAAGGCCCCCATTCTAAGCAATACTGCAAAATCACTCCAACGGTATATAAATCTAAAAGATCACTTAAAAGCTTAATTGCTAAAATAAGTAATACACCTTTAAATATAAGTACCATTTTAATATTATTTTTAATATTTTTTAAAATAAAATAAAATACCAGCCAAACAATCCCAATATCAATAATCTTTGTTATTATATCCCAAACGTTAGCTAAAGTCATAAATTCACCTTCCTACATGTCTATTTATTATATCAAAAAAGTGGATCTCTTTTCAAGTAATTACACCTGAGCTTTAAATATTCTTGTCAAATCCATCAATAACTCTGATTGAATCACTTTACTTACATAAGTATCAAATCCACTCACATGTTCTTCTAAAATAACAATTTTATCTGGCAAAACTTGTTTATTTTGATTTAACCCCATAGCTAAAAAATACTTTTTACCATGTAACATAGCTTCCTTTAAAGTAATATACTGTTCATCATTCTCTAAAACAAGAATCATATTAATCTTAAGACCCATATGAAGTCCCTCCCTGAGTTGTCTTTGCCTGAATTGTTTGAGCCGGAATCATTTCCACCACTTTAATTTTTGGTTCCGCAGGTTCTTCTTCAAAAAGATCATCAATTTCTATACTATTTTCTGACTTATTATCATTCTTATTAACTAAATCATCACTAGCTAACAACATTTCCAATTGATCATAAACTTCATCAGGTGTCTTTGTATATTTTTTTCGATTCTTAATCTCGCGAATTTCATCTTGAATCTTTTTAAGTTTTTCTTTATCTTTTTCTTCTTCAATATAATTTATAGAAACTTCATCAAATATTGTTAAATGATCCAAATTTTCCATTTCATCTTTCTTTTCTCCAATATCTTCTTGATATTTTCCTATAATTTTTTCTAAAGTATGACTAATAGAAATTTGCAATAACAAATCCTTTTTAGATCTATGCAATAATTCTTTTAAAACCTCTGCTTCTTTTTCTTTCTTTAAAATAGCACTATCTAAATTTGTTTTCGTTTTTCGATGATTACTCTTTGCTAATAAAGATTGATATTCACTAATCTCTTTCATCAAAGTAACAAGTTCTTCTTCTAAACTTTCAATAAACACGCTTAAATGTTGTTCTACATCTTGGTTTATATTTAAAAGAGAATCTTGATATTTTTTTACTTCTTCCTCTTTGCTTGCTATCGCTTGTTTTAAATATTCTTTTCTCTTTTTTATTGCCTCACTATTCATTTCAGCATAATTTTTACTATCAATATACTGTGATAATTCACTTCTTTGATTTTCTAATTTTTCTAATTGCTCGTCTAAAACACTTAAATTAGTAACATCCATATAAGGCTTAGCCTTAACAATCTTCACTAATTCTTTAATTTTATTTAAAGCTTCTGTATAATTATGATTTATAATTAACTCTTTAGCATCTGCTCCAATCATATTTGGATCCGTAAGATATTCTAACTTCTTTTTTTGAAGTAAATCTAGATCTTCATTTAAAGAAGAAAGTTCTCTTTCATCTTGTTGCTTTAATTCTTCATTGATATAAGAATTAGGATTGCTTAAATTATCTTGCACTTCTTTTAAATTAGCCTCATTCTCATTTCTTTGATGAATAATTTCTTCCTTAGCTTGTTCATGTAATTCTACTTCTTTAGAAATTTCTTCATATTCTTGCTCTTTTTCCTTCAACTCTTCTTCTAAATCCTGTAGATGCCTTTTTTCTTGATCTACAACTTTCTTATAAGTAGAATCTTGTCCTATTTTAGAAGATAAGGCATTAACATATTTTTGATTTTCTTCTATCTCTTCTTTTAAAGAAGCAATCACTCGATCCAAGCTCTCTTCTCTTTCTTTAATACCCTTTAAATTTTTTTCTATTTCTTTCAATTTTTGATTGAAACGAATAATTTTTGATTTTAAACTAACTTCAATATTTTTATCTACAAGTTCACTTGAAGCATTAAAATAACGAGCATCATTCATCATACTCTTTAAATCATCTAATCTTTGCTTTTTATTTTGTATTTCTTTATTTACTTGAATTAAATCTGCCTCAATATCACGATCATCTAATAAAGATCCAGACATTTCTATTAATAAATCAATTTGTTTAAATATTTCTGTGTGCATAAATACTAGCCACCCACCATTCTTTATTCTAATATAATGTTATCACATCTTCATAAATTTTACAACAGCAAAAAGAGACTATCAGGAAATTAACTTTTAATTTCCCAATAGCCTTTCTCTTTTATTAATACCCCTTCTTCTTATAATACATAAATAATTCTTTAAAACGATTATAATGAACAACTTCTCTTTGTCTTAAAAATAATAAAACGCGAATTACATCTTCATCCTGTGTTAAATTAATTAAATTTTCATAGACTGCTCTAGCTTTTTGCTCTGCTGCCATATCCTCCATAATATCAGCGAGAGGATCTCCTGTTACCGCAAAATAACTAACTGTAAACGGTACTCCATTTGCATCAGTTGGATAGACGCCTTTACCATGTTCAGTAAACACAGAACCAAGTCCAGCTTCTTCCATCTCTTTTACACTAGCATTTTTGGTTAATTGATGAACCATACTAGCAATCATTTCACAATGACCTAATTCTTCAGTAGCTATATCATTTAATAAAGATTTACCATAATCATCAGGCATACTAAATTTTTGAGAAAAATAACGCATAGAAGCAGCGAGTTCACCATTTGGCCCACCAAACTGCGTAATTAAATATTTAGCCATTTGTAAATCTTTTTTCTTAATATTAATTGGATAGTTGGTGTGTTTTGCATACTTAAACATACATGCTACCCCCTTTATTATCCCATGGCCATGGACTATTAATCCATGTAAATTGATTGCCAATAGTTTCTTTTACTTCAAGCGGACCATATTTCTTGACATAAGCTTGACACAATTCTTTTTCTTCACCTACATACCTATTAAACAAATCCATTACTTCTTTATCTTGTGGATGCAAATCTAAATATAAGTTCAAATCATTAATAGCAAATGATAAAGCCATTACTTGAAACAAAAGCTTTTCTTGTTCATCTTTTGGAACTAACTTAAAATAAGTAAGTTTCTTATATGGTTCATACTCATCATAAAACATATTCCCTCTTAAGAATCCTTCCATTGGACTTAAAATATTAACATTTCGACTATTAAAATTCACATCAGGAATAAATATAGCCATATTGACATCAAAATCATTATCTTCAAACAACACTTCAAATTACCTCCTAAAGTATAGTATGAATACAACTAAAACATGAATAGACACAAGCCCAAAAGAAAAGAATAATAAACAAATATTATCCTCAAGTGTATATAAATGTAAATCGACACATAATTGACGCCATTCATTTACATAAGAATTCCAATAGTAACATTTGCTCATACTCATTGTTATTCTATTTTTAAAAGACAAAAATTAGTAATACTAAAATCTATGTGCATTTTAGTTACTTTTCTTTGTTCCTGAATTTTTTTTAGTAGAAGTTTTCTTTTTAGAGGAATTTTGCTTTTTAGCTGTACTAGTTTTACTTCTAGTATTTTTCTTACTAGATGTACTCTTCTGACTATTAGTTTCTCTACTAGAAGTAGCATTCTTCTTAACACTAGTTGATTTAGTAGTATTTTTAGAATTATTTTTATTTGAAGTTTTGCTAGTTGTTGTTTTCTTAGCTGTATTATTTGTCTTCTTAGCATTCGTCGCGTTTTTTGGCTTTTTAACATCATCATTTTCTTGTTGCTTTTCTTTTTCTTCTGCTTTTATTTTGGCAAATTCTGATACTTTCAGTAATTCGTTTGTTTTATCAACAGCAATTTCCTTCATAAAAAGTTTTCTAAATAAAGGTATCGCAACTAACCTATCTTTTAATTTCTTTTCTGATTTTTCAAAAACAGATGCCTCTTCTTTCTGTGTCAATAAAGCTTGCTTTTCTTTCTTTCTTTTATTTAAAAAAATACACAGAAAAGTAATACCAACACATATTAAGGTAATAAAATAAGTAGATATAATCGCAATAAAGAAAATATCAATTGGATCAAACTTTCCCATGTACTTCACTCCTATCTATATTTCTTCTATACTTGGTGTATAAGATACAACTTCTAACTTTTGAGCATTTCTAACGAAATAAATCGTTCCTTCTGTATCATAACCTAAATCCTCTTTATATTCATAATTCATAGTTACTTTAATAGCGCTTACTTCTTCTTCATTTAAAGTAACAGTTGCATCTTCTATATTTAAAATAGTAACATTAGTAATTTCTGGTAAATCTTGAATTCTATCCCGATATGTATTATCCATAACATCTCGATAAACAGTATCAATTGCTTTTTGTCTAAACATATCTTTTTTTTCACTATAAACATATTCTAAACTTCCAACATCATACTTATTAACCTTATTATCTAAAGTATAAAAATCAATAACAAACAATCTAGCAAGCACATTAGCATATTCATGAAAATCAACATCACGAACATTTAAAACTTCTTCTAACTCTTGAAAAACTTCTTTCATATAATTTGTATCACGATCATCTAAAGTATACCCATAATCACTTATATTAGAAATAATATTAGAAACATTAGGTTCTATCTGATCACTTTTAAAAAAGATAGAAATAATCCCAACACTCGCAACTACCAAAAATAAAATACCAACCACAATTAACCCTATTTTATATCTTTTTCTCATTTATTTACCTCATTCTCTTTCATTTCCAAAACGGTATCCCCTTCATTCTTAATTAAATCATGAACAATAATCGCATTAGATACATCTAATATTTCTTCTGTTTTATTTTGTAAGCGAGTAATGTAATCCGCAGTAAATTGCGCCCCTTCTTGTAAAACTTTATACTCACTATCACTATTATTATAATAAATCAAACTCGTTAAAAAATTACCATTAGGAAACACAACATAATTAGCATCTTTAATATTAAATATATCATGTCCCATTGCAAAAGGATTATCTATTCCTAACATATTACCAAGTGTTGGCGCTACATCATACATTCCCATGACATATTGAACTTCACCCTGTAATTTGCTTCTTAAATCCGCATCTTTCGTCCAAATAATAAGTGGCGTATTTTTATTCAGTTCATGATCATAATCATCATAAGAAACATATGTAGGATCATCTTCACTTTTTACTTCACCTGTACGATAATCATAATTATATAAATAATTCACCTGATTTCTTGATAACTTAACATCATGATCCCCATACAATACAAACACAGTATGATCAAAATGTTCTGATTCATTTATATATTGAAAAAATTCTCCTAAAGCTTCATCAGCATAATGACTACTCATAATATAATTTCCAACAGGAGTATCATATAAATAATTAGTAGTTATTTCCTCACACAAGCCAGTCTCAGAATCACATTCTTCATAAGTCGTCGACATATCATATTCCCCATATTTATTTAAATAAGTAAAAGGTGAATGATTAGATAAAGTAATTACTGTTCCCATATAATTTGTATAAGTATCTTCAATATTTTCTATAATTGGTACAACTTGTTCAAAAAACTTCTTATCACTAATTCCCAAATTAATATATTCTAAATTATTAGGATCATCCTTATCTTTATTATAACTATAAGACTCTTCAAAATACATCTCATCATACCCCAATAATGGATGAACAGTTGATCTTCCCCACATTGTAGCATTATTACCATGCATACTAAAAGTATGATATCCTTTTTCTTTTAATAGTTTCGGAATCGTTATATAATCTCGATCATAATATTGAGTAAATACTGCCCCACTAGCCGCTGGCATTAAACTAGTTGTTAAAGTAAATTCTGTATCAGAAGAAGTACCTATACTAACCTGTGGATAAAAGTGAGAAAAAAACATTCCCTCTTCTGCTAAACGATTAATCGTTGGTGTTGCCTCTACCCCATTAAATTCCAAATCCATCAAATAAGTTTGTATTCCTTCCATATGAATGAATACGACATTATACCCTTCTAATATTCCTGTATATTTATTCTCTCCATCGTACTGATCAATATCTTCTTGAGTAAAATAGTGAATAAAACTTTGAGCGGCTTCATCATAACCAAATAAACTATTAAACTTTGGTGTTAGCGTTTGTACTAAATCATTAATTTGATATAAAACTAACCCAAATCTTTCAACAATATATACCCTATTCCATTGTTTAGCAAGTCTTGAGTAATCTGTACCTGATGCTGTAACAAAAGTATAAGCTAAAAATATACAGCCAACCAAAAGCGTAACCACACACATCTTTTTTCCTTGTTCTACAACACTCATAAAATTATAATAAGCCGATCTAAGTAATTTTTTATGAATTAAATAAAAAAGAAAAGGAAATAAAACATAAATTAAATCAGTAATTTTTAATCTTTCATATACAGAACCCATAACAGTTTCAGTTTGTCCTACTGTCCCAAGTTCTCCAAAAGACGCAAATGATGAATAAAATGTATAATAAATAGAATTAATAATTTCCATAAGAGCAAAGACAATTAAAACAATCATAAAATAACGGTATTGATTTTTAGGCTTAACTAAATAACCTAAAGACCCTATTAGCAAAACAAGAGCAATATCAGCAATAAAAGCCTCTTTACTCCACATATTATCAACCGTAAAGTTTCTTACTAACATAAGTCCAATCATTGAAAGAATGACATAAGTAATAAACAAACGATTAGTAGCTATATATTCAATAATACTTCTTCGAATTCTTCGAAAAAATAATTTAATCTTTTCTGTCATAATTCACCCTTCTTCATACATAATTATATAATAAAATAAGTCTTTTTGCAATTTTTCCTTGCATTCGAGTGTATAATTTGATAATATATTTATACATGCAGGTGTAGTACAGCGGTTAGTATGCGACCTTGCCAAGGTTGAGACGGCGGTTCGATTCCGCTCACTTGCTCCATTTGAATACAACTTACGAACTGTAAAAAGTTCGTAAGTTTTTATTTTATATAAAAGCAATGTTCTCTTTCTAGGAAGGAGGACATTTTTTATGCTTGAATTTAAGACTATTCAGACTTTAAAGCCGAATACGGAAATACTTGAAGTGATTAAGGATTATAAATACAAAATTAAAAACGGTAAGGTTAAAAATCTACTACACACCAATTTACAAGTTATAGAACCCACTGAATATCTAATTACATATCCTACTACTCTTACAATTCTTGAATATAAAGTTAACGAAATATCTAATAAACCATTTTTTATTAAAGAGTATAATCAAAAATATAATCTCAAAGAAATCAAACAAATTTTAAATAATTTTAAAATTTAGGCTATACTTTTCTTTTCTTAATGAGGAAACTAATAAGAAATATTAAAAAATTTCAATTTAGTGTCTGTTATTTTGCGTTTAAGTGAGGAAACAAGTGAGGAGATGATATTTTATGAGATGTGGTATTTATGTAAGAGTTAGTACAGATGACCAAAGAGATAACGGTTATTCTATTGATTCACAACTTCGTATGATTAAAGAATATTGTGAGAAAAATGATTATAGTATTGTAGATGTGTATAATGACGCAGGTTATTCTGGAAAAGATTTAATGCGACCAGAAATGCAGAGATTACTTGCTGATATAAAATCTAAAAAGATTGATAAATTAATTGCTATTAAGGTAGATAGACTTACAAGAAATAATTATGACGGCTTTTGGCTACTTAATTATTGTGAAGAACACGATGTTAAAATAGAACTTATTTTAGAACCTTATGATGTATCTACTGCTAATGGTGAAATGATATTTGGAATGAATTTAGTATTTGGACAAAGAGAACGAAAAGAAATTGGAGCAAGAACAAAACGAGCGATGGAAGAAATGGCACTAAAACATATTCACCCTAGTAAAGCACCTTATGGCTATACTAGAAATAAAGATACTGGTCATTTAGAAATAGAGCCTATTGAAGCACAGGTTGTTAAAGAAATCTTTAAACTATGCAAAGAAGGTCATTCTACAAGAGGTATTGCTACTATTATGAAAGATAACAATGCTTATTTGAGTCCTGGTAAATGGGCATCTGATAGAGTTTATAAAATACTTACTAATTCTATTTATATTGGTATATTTGAATATGGAAAATATAAACGAAAACCACAAGATATTTTAAGAGTTAAAGATTATTGTGAGCCAATTATAGATGAAATCACTTGGAATGCTACTAGGAATATATTAGTAAAGAATAAACACTCCAATTATGGAGAACATATCCATTTATTTTCAGGATTAGTAAAATGTCCTATATGTGGTGAAATTATGGCTTCTTCTGAATCTTTTAAATATCCTAATGGAAAATTAAAAGTTTATTATCATTTGAGATGTAAAAATCATAATTGTAGTGGCTTTGGACTTCATTATAATACAGAAAAAATTGAAAATAAATTTAAACGAATATTAGAAGAACTTACTATATTTATGCTTTCCATGGATAATGAAATTATTACTTGTAATTCTACCAAAAGTAATGATGTAAAAGAAATTGAAAAAGCTATTGAAAAGTTAAGATTACAAGAAAAAAGATTAGTAGATTTATATTTAAGTTCTACTCTGGATGTTGAAACTATTAATCATAAAAATGATGTTATCAAAAAAGAAATTGATAAACTAAATAAAAAGAAAACTACTCTTGATCCAGATAATAGTTCTAAAGAATATACAGTAGAACTGATTAAAAAATTAGACTGTATAGAAGAAAATGACAAGTTAATTTTTACAAATATTAAAAATATAGGTTTTACTTTTCTTTATGATTTATTATCAAGAGAAGCCAAAAGAGATATGATTCATAGATTAATATCTGGAATAGAAATCACTAGAAATAATAACTACAATATTGATATTAAAAATATAAAGTTTACAGATGAATTCATAGCAAAAAGCAATAAATCTTATTTAAAATATCTTAATGAAATTATGATAAACAATAATATTGGTATTAAATATCAAGAAGAAATAGATGAAGAAAAACTAAAAAAAGTGGAATTAGATTATGATATTTTATCAATTACAAAAATGAAAAATAACGGATATTCTAATGAATTTGTGAAAAATTTTATTTCAAAAGCAAGAAAACATTTATATGTAGACGGCATTATTAGTTGTCCATATATTGAAGGAAATACTATCAAAGATGTTTTAATATTAGTATCTAAAAAAGATATTAGAGAAGCAAACTAAAAACGAAAGGAGATACAAATGAAATTACTTAATAAAGAAAACATAATGAAAAATCAAGTTAATACAATAGAACAATTTAAAGTTCTTGCTTATCTAAAACAACAATTTAATCTTGATGAAGTAAGTCTATACTTACTGGATAGATTTACTATAAAACTAATTGATAAAAATAATAATGTTGGTTATTTTAAATACAATTCTAAAACTAAATTAGTAGATTTTTATGAAAATAATATTAAAAATAAAGAAATGGAGAGATGAAAAAATGAAAATAAATTATACAAAAATTGGTGACTATTTATTGCCAAGCCTAACTATTAAAAGACAAAATAATAAGAATATTAACAAATATGGAAGATTAAAACTGAACTATTTGAAAGAACACGATAAATCTTTTTATACTACACTTTTAATGAAAAATGAATTAACAAATTATCTTGTTTCAGTTAGTATTGAAGCAGAAAATAGATTCAATATTTTAATGAGAAATTACAAAAAATTAGATAAAAAACTATCCGAAAAAAAGAAAAATGATAACCCTCTTGAGTGGGTAAAACTTATGAATAACTACAAAAATTGTGCTGAAGAAATCATCTTAAAAGAACTAATTTATACTAAAAATGTGTGAGGAAAAATTAAAATATTTGTACTAGCCAGCACTGAAAACTTACTCCCGTAAATTTTCTGCTATGGGAAATTCCCATACCCTTAATTTTTAGAAAGAAATTTTTGATTATGAGAAAAAGAAATATAAAAGTGAATGTATTTTTAAATGATGTAGATAAGAAAATGCTTGAAGAAAAATCTAATAAAGCCAGACTTTCACAGTCTGACTTTATTAGATTTTTAATTCGTGACTATACCGACGATAAATCACTTGAAGTTGATATAAGTAACATAGTAAATAATATTTTTAATATTACTGATGACTTATCAAAATTGAAAGTCAAACTTCATTATCTTGGTTATTTTCACGAAGAAGAATATCTACAAAGCCAAATTGATAATCTCAATAATCTAATTAAGACCAAATAACAAAAAGATTCCGTTTGTGACCCTTTAGTTATTTTTATCTTCCTATGCTATTGAAAATAAATAGCATAAATATAATCACAAAAATAA
>CALVHI010000004.1 GCA_944327365.1 uncultured Bacilli bacterium | reverse complement strand
ATCAATATAGAAGCATAAAGACATAGTATGGAACTTATGTCTTTTTTATTATAATTTAAAAACTGTCGGGGTATAAGATTTGTAGTTTAATTTTCTAGTATAAGAAAGTAAGAGAAATCTTGCCTTTTTATTTAATTAATGATAACTTTACACTTTTATGTTAAGTATTGAGATTAATCAAGTATAAATGATAAAAATGTGGTAAAATGTTAGTAGAGAATGGAGGTAATGGTGCACTAAAAGTTAGATGATAAAACAATAATGAATTTTAAAGTCCAAATTTAGTAGAAACATTAGTTAAGTAAAGGAGAGTGAAAAAATGTTAAAAACAAAAGTTGGATATAGTGAGTTAGAAGATGCATATGCATCAGGTGTAGAAACTGCCAAAATGGCAAACAAACTAGAAAATCCTCAAGTTGGATTGCTCTTTACAAGTTGTGTTCAAGATCAAGCTAAATTAATGGAAGGAGCAAAAAGCGTACTTGGTGATGTTCCAATCATCGGTTGTACTTCATCAGTAGCCTTATGTACTCAAGATGGATATTTAAATAAAGAAACAGGATATTCAGGAATGATGTTATTTGGTGGTGATGTTGAAGTAGTAACTGCCGGTTCTAAAAAGACAGATGAATCGCCTCGTGAAATAGGTAGACGTATTGCTAAAGAAGCAGTAAGTAAAGTAAAAGATAAGAGTTTAAAACCTGATTTCTTCTTTATGAGTGCAAGTCCTGCGAATGAAGAAGAATATATGAAAGGAATAGAGGATGTTATTGGGGATGTTCCTGTATTTGGTGGATCAGCTGCAGATAATACAGTTGAAGGTAAATGGAGTATCTTAAATGATGGAGAATCTTTTGCTGATGGTTGTGTACTTGCTATTTTTTATACGAATGGCAAAATGAAAAATTTTTATACAGGCGCTTATCATGAAACTAAAAATGCTGGTATTATTACAAAGGTTAGAGATAGAAGAACACTTGTTGAAATTGACCATGAACCAGCCTTAAAAAAATATGCTGAATGGACCGGCAAAGATGTAGATTCATTAATGGGAGGTAACTTGCTTACCGAAACAATTTGTGCACCTCTAGGCGTAAAAGATCCTATTGGTAAAGTAATTGCTGTTCGTCATCCAATGAATGGTAATGATGATTATTCAATGAATATTGGAGCTGATTTAGCTTTAAATACGGCTGTTATTCAAATGGAAAATACTCCAGAAGGAATATTAAAAGCAAACGAAGAAACAATTGAAAAAGTAACTGATATGATGGATGGTGAAGTAAAGAGTTATTTCTTGGTTCATTGTGGTGGACGAAGACTTGGTCTTGCTCTAGCTAATATTGAAGATAAGATTTATCCTGAAATTAAGAAAGCTATTCCGGATAAAGAATTCTTAGTAGTATTTACATTTGGTGAATATGGTAGAGGAGATCATTCATCTAATACGGTTGGTGGATTATCACTATCATATACGGCATTTGGAGAATAAAAGGGGGAAAATAAATGAAAAGTTTAATTGGAAATAAATGGTGCGATTCTTCTGATGGCAAGGTTATTGAAGTATATAACCCTGCCACAAACGAATTAATTGATACCGTACCAAGTTTAACAAAAGAAGATGTAGAAAGAGCAATTGACTATGCCGATGCTCATCAAAAGATGTGGGAGGCAAAAAGTGTCATTGAACGTTGCGAAGTATTATCAAGATTTGCAGAGCTTGTTGAAGAAAATAAAGATGAACTGGCTATGCTTCTTTCTAAAGAAACAGGTAAACCAATTAAAGAAGCTTATAATGAAATAGCAAATATCCAGATTGGTGTCCCAGGATATGTTGAAAAAGTAAAACATGAATACGGAAATATTGTTTATAGAGGTACGGAAAAAGGGCAAGAAAATACGATTCAATATACGATACAACAACCTTTAGGAGTAGTAGTAGCAATTATTCCATTTAATTTCCCAAGTGATATCTTTATTAATAAAGTACCACCTGCATTATTAATGGGAAATGCGGTTATCTTAAAACCTGCTAGTGTAAATCCTCTAACTTTAACTAGATATGTTGAATTACTGGTGGAAGCTGGAGTTCCAGCTGGTATCATTAGCGTTGTTCATGGAAGTGGTTCTGTTGTTGGTAAAGCTCTAACTAGTAGTAAGAAAGTTGATATGGTAAGTCTTACTGGTTCTACTGCTGCAGGAATAGATGCTGCTAAAAATTGTGCTGATCATTGTGCACATAGTTCTTTAGAACTAGGTGGAAATGACGCTTTTATTCTTTGTGCCGATGGTGATATGGATTTAGCTATTGAAGAAACTGTTTGGGGAAGACTTTATAACACGGGTCAAGTATGTTGTGCTTCAAAAAGATTCTTAGTTGAAAATTCTGTTAAAGATGAATTTATTAGAAAAATGACTGATAAGATTCATTCATTAAAACAAGGTAACCCTCAAGATATGTCTACCGATATTGGTTGTCTAGTAAGTGAGGAAGCTGCTATTGAAGTAGAGCGTCAAGTAAACGAAACGATTAAAGCTGGTGCAACACTTGTTTGCGGTGGCAAAAGAAATGGCGCATTCTATGAGCCAACTATCCTTGATAATGTTACTCCAGATATGGATGTTGCTAAAGATATGGAAATTTTTGGACCAGTCATTCCAGTAATTGGTTTTGATAGCTTGGATGAGGCTATTGAAATAGCGAATAAGTCTATTTATGGATTGTCTGGATCCATTATTACCAAAGATATTAGTAAAGCGATTAAAGTTAGTGAAGCTATGGAATGTGGTGGCTTTGTTATTAATGGGGCATCATTCTTCCGTTCCTTTGAACAACCTTTTGGTGGCTGGAAATATTCAGGAATTGGTAATGAGGGAATTATGACCACTTTAAAAGAAATGTCTAGAACGAAAACTGTTATCTTAAAAAATGTTACTAAATAAAGGAGGAATGTTATGTTTGATTATACCGGAAGAGTAGTTGTAGTATCTGGTGCTTCATCTGGTTTAGGTAGACAAATGGCTTTAGGTTATGCCCGTCAAGGTGCCACTGTTGTAATAACAGCAAGACGTATGGAAAAATTAGAAGCGGTAGCAGAGGAAATACGGGCCTTGGGGGTAGAAGCTTATCCCATTAAATGTGATGTAACAGATGCTACTAGTGTAAATGTAGCTGCTAAAGAAGTGAAAGAGAAATTTGGCAAAGTTGATGTTTTAGTTAACTGTGCTGGAAGTAGTAAAAATGCTGGTGTCTTAGATATGACTGATGAAGATTGGGATTTTACTATTAAAACAGATATGACAAGTTTGTTTTATGTAACAAGAGCATTTGCTAATATCATGAAAGAACATAATTATGGTCGCATTATAAACATTTCATCTATGTATGGTATGGTTGGAAATATGGCTATGGACACGGTTGCTTATCATACTAGTAAAGGGGGAGTAATTAATTTTACTCGCGCTGTTGCAGCTGAACTTGCTAAGTATGGTATTACTTGTAATGCAATATGCCCAGGATACTTTGATACGGAACTTACGCATGAAACACTTATAACTGATTCATTTACGGCATATATGAAATCGACTGTTCCACTCGGAAGATATGGTCGTGAAGGGGAGCTTAATGCTGCGGCAATCTTCTTAGGAAGCGCTGAAGCTAGCTATGTTACAGGGGTAATCTTACCAGTTGATGGTGGATATACTTGTGTTTAATTAAGATCTACTAGGAAACTAGTAGATTTTTTAGATTTTTTTAGCAAAAATAAAGACTTTTTAATAAAAATTTGTTACAATAAAGCATGTAGTAAAAGAGGCAGTAAAATGAAAAGAAATGAAGTTAATCGTGAAGAATTAAGTCCAATGATGAAACAATATATGGAAACAAAAGATCAATATCCAGATGAATTATTATTTTATCGTTTAGGAGATTTTTATGAGCTTTTTTTTGAAGATGGAGAAATAGCATCTCGGGAATTAGAGCTAACTTTAACGGGAAAGAATGCTGGTTTAAAAGAGCGAGTTCCTATGTGTGGCGTTCCTTATCATAGTGTTACCCCATATATTGAAAAATTAGTAGCTAAAGGTTATAAGGTAGCTATTTGTGAACAATTAGAAGATCCTAAAAATACAAAGGGTATGGTAAAAAGGGGTGTTGTCGATGTTATTTCTAAGGGAAGTGTTGTTAATTTAGAAAGCTTAGATGAACATGACAATAATTATATCGCAAGTATATTAGACTTTAATTATATGTACTTAATTACTTATGCAGATATTTCTACAGGAGAGATTAAAAGCTTAAGTATTTCTCATCATAAAGAAAACTTAATTAGTGAAGTGATGCATTTAAATGTTAAGGAAATATTATTAGAAAATAATGAAGATAGTGAGCTAATTTATTTGTTAAAAAATACTTATGGGATAGAAGTTTCTATTTGTAAAGAGTATTTAACAGAAGGATATGATGAGCTAATTAATTCTTGTCAAGATATTCGTGTAAAACAAGGTATTCGTCATTTACTTTATTATTTAGTTATTAAAGAATTAAAAGATTTGCATCACTTTTCCCGAGTAGAGATTGTTAATAAAAATGATTATTTAGAAATGGATATCCATACGATTCGTAATTTAGAGCTTACGGAAACACTTAGATTAAAAGAACGTACTTATTCTCTTTTATGGCTTTTAGATAAGACAAAAACAGCGATGGGTTCTAGAAAATTAAAATCATGGTTAATTAATCCATTAAGGAATAAAGAACAAATAGAGAGCAGATATCATAAAATTGAAGTATTTAATGAAGAATTTATGCTTACAGATGAACTAAGAAACTTACTTTATCAAGTTTATGACTTGGAAAGATTGTGTGCAAAAGTGATATGTGGTAATTTAAATGCAAGAGATCTTTTACAATTTAAAACATCTTTTTATGTTTTACCAAGAATTAAGGATATTTTAAAAGAAATAAATCTTGATTATCAAATGAATACTCATGAATTATTATATGAACTGTTAGAGCAAGCAATTTATGAAAATCCACCTATAACAGTAAGAGAAGGATATTTAATTAAAGATGGCTATAATAAAGAGTTAGATGAATTAAAAAGAATTCGTTCAGGAGGGAAAGATTTTATCGCTGAATTTGAAGCTAAATTAAAAGATTCTACCGGAATTAAAAATTTAAAAGTAGGTTTTAATAAAGTATTTGGTTATTATATTGAAGTATCAAAAGGACAAGCTTCTTTTGTAAAAGAACAGTGGGGTTGGGAGAGGAGACAAACATTAACAAATTGTGAACGTTTTATTTCTCCGGAGTTAAAAGAAAAAGAAGCTTTAATTTTAAATGCAGAAGAAAAGATATTTGAATTAGAGTATGAACTCTTTATAGAAATACGTAATAAAATTAGAAATGAAGTATTAGAAATTAAAAAGACTGCTGGTGTAATTAGCGAGATTGATGCTTTAGTAAGTTTGGCTATTTGTAGTGCAGAATATAATTTTGTTAAACCAACATTAAATACAGAAAATAAGATAGAAATTATTGATGGTAGACATCCGGTAATTGAAAAGGTAAGTAAAGATGCTTATGTTCCAAATGATATTATTATGGATGAAACAACTGATATTTTACTCATTACAGGTCCTAATATGAGTGGTAAATCAACTTATATGAGAGAATTAGCAATTATTATTATTATGGCTCAAATGGGTTCGTTTGTTCCAGCTAAAAAAGCAAATATAGGGATATTTGATCAGATATTTACAAGAATTGGAGCAAGTGATGATTTAGTTAGTGGAGAATCAACATTTATGGTTGAAATGAAAGAAGCTCAAAATGCAATAGTACATGCTACTAAAAATAGTCTTATTTTATTTGATGAATTAGGAAGAGGTACGGCTACTTATGATGGTATGAGTATAGCAGAGGCAATACTTGAGTATATTGCTAAAAGGATTAAGTGTAAAACCTTGTTTTCAACTCACTATCATGAACTTACTAAGCTAGAAAATGAATTTTTAAATATTAAGAATGTTCATGTTGCAGCAAAAGAAGAGGGTAATATGATTACTTTCTTACATAAAGTACAAAATGGTCCTGCTGATAAGAGTTATGGAATACATGTAGCTAGACTAGCCCATATGCCAGAAGAATTGCTTAATAGAGCTCAAGAAATATTAGATGGATATGAAAAGCAGGAGAGGCAGAGGAGGCATGTTAACCAACAGTTAGCTATGACATTCGATGAAGAAAAGAAAGATCCATTAAAAGAAAAATTAAAAACCATTGATCCTCTACATATTACTCCTATGGAAGCACTTAATATTATTTTTGAATTAAAAGAACTAGAGTAAAATTTAGTTTTTTTATCTTATAGAAATAGAGCGAGATTACAATGCAAGTATTCATATACTAAATGAGGTACTCAGAAGTTACAATAATTAAATTAAAATAGATATATATAAAAGTAAATAAGCACGGGAAGGTCTGTGATGTATTAATATACAGCAGAAAAAACTATGAAAATATGAATTAATCAATGAAAGCTAAAATGATACCTATTATTTGTTCCACTAGCATCATGCATATATCCTGCATAGTATATTTATATGAAAAAAATCACAGTTCTTATTTGCATTTGTTCCAATGTTAAATATCTTAAATAGTTGCAAACTATTTAAAATTATAATATAATTAAAACAGGTGATGGATGTGGCAACTCGTAGTTATTTAAGAGAGAAAATTATGATTATATTATATCAATATGATTTAATGAAGAGTAATCATCTTACTTGTGATATTGAAGAACTTATTCATGATAATATGGAATATGTAAGTGATTTCGTTAAAGATATGGTTTATGGTGTTATAACTAATCAAGATGAGCTAGATAGGCTTGCAAATAGTAAGATGAAAGATTGGGATATTAAAAGAATTGATAAAACGGGGGCTTCTATTTTAAGGCTTGCTTTATATGAACTTAAATATACTGATACTCCTTTTGAAGTTGTCATTAATGAAGCAGTAGAATTAGCTAAAAAGTACAGTGATGATGCTGTTCGAAAAATGATTAATGCAGTATTGGATAAAGTAGTAAAAGAAGAAAATGTTTAGTTTAATTAAGCTTTACATTTTCTTTTTAGAAAGATAGGGAATAAGATGGAAGAGAAATATATTAGTATTGGGGAACTTAATCAGTATATTAAGACGATGTTTGATGATAATATTTATTTAAGGAAAGTTTTTTTAAGAGGGGAAATTTCTAATTTTAAGAATCATACAAGAGGGCATTTATATTTCACTTTAAAAGATGATACTTCTAGAATTAGTGCGGTTATGTTTTATTCCAGTGCAGTTACTTTGAATTTTAAGCCAGAAGATGGAATGAATGTATTAGTTGAAGGAAGAATTTCTTGTTATCCAAGTGCTGGTACTTATCAAATTTATATTGATAAAATGGAAGTAGATGGATTAGGGGCTTTATATGTTGAGTATGAAAAATTAAAAGAAAGATTGTCTAAAGAGGGGTTATTTAATGAAGCACATAAGAAGCCAATTCCTAAAATTCCTAAAAGAATAGGGATTGTTACAGCCCCAACAGGAGCAGCTATTAAAGATATCTTATCTACTATTGCAAGACGGTTTCCAATTGTCGAGACGATTTTGTTTCCAGCATTAGTTCAAGGTGAGTATGCAGCACCCGATATTGTAAGACAAATTAAAGAAGCTGATAGTGGTAAATATGATTTAGATGTTTTAATTGTTGGTCGGGGAGGAGGTTCTATTGAAGACTTGTGGGCTTTTAATGAAGAGATTGTGGCACGAGCTATTTATGAAGCTAGAACACCAATTATTAGTGCAGTTGGTCATGAAATAGATTTTACGATTGCTGATTTTGTAGCAGATCTTCGCGCTCCAACCCCAACAGGAGCAGCAGAAATGGCTGTCCCGACCATTAGTGAAATTAATAATATGATTCATTCTTTTCAGATACGCTTAAATGAATTTATTATGAATGATTTAAAAAGATATCAATTAAGACTAGATCATATTAAAAATTCATACATTTTAAATAATCCTCTTTCTTTATATGAAATGAAGGAGCAAAAATTAGATAATATGATTGAAAATCTAAATTATATAATTACTAAAAGATTAGATAATTATAAATTACATATGGATCATATCAAAAATTCATATATTTTAAAAGATCCTATGCGTTTATTTCAAAATAAACAAGAATTACTCTTATTTCAGGAAAAAACATTATATCATAATATTAAAAATATTATTTTAAAAAATGATCACAGCTTTAAAATATTAGTCAATACTTTAAAATTAATTAATCCTTTAGGAATATTGGAAAAAGGTTATTCTCTTGTAACAAGGGAAGGTGAGGTTATTAAAAGTAGCGAACTTTTAAAAGCAGGAGATCATATTCATATTCGCTTTTCTAAAGGGAATATAAAAGCAACGGTAAAGGAGGTAAATCATGGAAAAATCGTTTGAAGATGCCTTAAAAGAATTAGAGGCTATAGTTAAAGAACTTGAAAGTGGCAATGTAGAGTTAGATCAAGCAATTGAAAAATATACAGAAGCCATGAATTTAGCTAAATATTGTAGTGAAAAATTAAATCACGCAACAGAAAAAGTTAATAAAATTTTAACGGAAAATAAAGAACTAGCTCAATTTAAAGTGGAGGAATAAGATGAATGAATTAAAAGATATTACATCAAGGGATACAGATTTTGCAAAATGGTATACAGATGTTGTAAAAAAAGCAGGATTGGTAGATTATTCTTCTGTTAAAGGAAGTATGATTATTTGTCCTTATGGTTATGCAATTTGGGAGAATATGCAAAAAATATTAGACCAAAAATTTAAAGAAACAGGTCACGAGAATGTCCAAATGCCTATGTTTATTCCTGAAAGTCTACTTAATGTAGAAAAAAAGCATGTTGAGGGTTTTGCTCCAGAAGTAGCATGGGTAACTCAGGGTGGTAGTGAAAAGCTTGATGAACGTTTATGTGTTAGACCAACTAGTGAAGTTTTGTTTTGTGATTATTATAAAAAGATTATTAAATCTTATCGCGATTTACCAAAACTATATAATCAGTGGTGTACTATTGTTAGATGGGAGAAGACGACTAGACCTTTTTTACGCAGTAGAGAGATTTTATGGCAAGAAGGACATACGATGCATGCAACCGAAGAGGAGGCAATAAAAGAAACTTTACAAATGCTTCATGTTTATGAAGATTTTCAAAGAAATATTCTTGCTATACCGGTAATTGTTGGCAAAAAAACGGAAAAAGAGAAGTTTGCTGGGGCGGTCGCATCTTATTCACTAGAAGCAATGATGTATGATGGAGTTGCTCTTCAAAATGGAACGAGTCATTATTTTGGTCAAGGATTTGCTAAAGCTTTTGGGATTGAATTTTTAGATAAAGATAATAAACTTCAAACTCCATATCAAACTAGTTGGGGTGTTACAACCCGGATGATTGGGGCTCTAATAATGGTTCATGGGGATGATAGAGGCCTTGTCTTACCACCTAATATTGCTCCAACAAAAGTAATTATTATTCCTATTGGTAATGATGAAAAAATAAATGAAGTTACTAATACGATATGTGAAAAATTAAAGAAATTAAATATTTCTTATAAGGTAGATGAAAGGGATAAAACACCTGGTTTCAAATTTGCTGAAGCTGAAATTAAGGGTTATCCAATTCGAATGGAAATTGGTAAAAGAGATTTAGAAAAAGAGGAAGTCACATTAGTTCGAAGAGATACATTAGAAAAGATAAAAGTGCCAGTTTTAGATATTGCCGATACATTAGAAACTTTATTTTTAGATATTCAAAATAATTTATATGAGAAAGCATTGAAGCGTCGCGATAGTATGATTTATGAGGCCAACTCCTGGGATGAATTTAAAAAGATTGCTATTAGTAAGCCGGGATTCATTAAAGCTAATTGGTGTGGTGATGAAGCTTGTGAAAATAAAATTAAAGATGAATTTAGTATGAAAAGTCGTTGTTTAATTGATGATGAAAGTATTCATACAGATTGTGTTGTTTGTGGCAAGAAAGCTAAATATCGGCTTTATTTTGGACGACAATATTAGTAAACTATGGGGATAGCCAATTATTGGCTGTGTTTAAAAAAAATTATATTCCATACTATTAATGGTGAAGAAAGATGAAAAAGTTTATAATTTTTTTATGTATTTTATTGATGAGCCCTCTTACTGTTTTTGCTTACTCTAAAGAAGTTATTTTAGGTGGAGATACAGTTGGCATTCATATTCAAAGTGATGGAGTTATGGTAATAGGCTTTTATAAAGTTAATGGTAAATATCATAAGTCTGATTTAATTGAAGGAGATATTATTATTAAAGTTGAAGATATTAAAATTGAATCTATTGAAGATTTATCTCGTGCTTTAGAAGAAAAGATAAAAGAAGACTCTATTGAAATTACTTTTTTAAGAGGAAATAAAGAGATGAAAACAAGTTTAGATCTTTACTTTGAAAATGGAATGTTTAAAACAGGGCTTTATGTAAAAGATGGTATTACTGGTATTGGTACATTAACATTTATTGATCCTGAAGATAATATTTATGGAGCACTAGGTCATGAAGTATTAGAATCAAATACATCAAGAATAGTAGAAGTAAAGGCGGGGTCTATCTTTAAAAATTCAATTACAAGTATTGATGAATCTTCTGATGGAAATCCCGGTAGTAAAAATGCTAAGTTTTATTATAATTCAGTATATGGAGATATTGATAAAAATACTAAAGTTGGAATTTATGGAACTTATACTGATGATTATGATTTAGATAACTTAATTGAAGTGGCGGATCCTAGTGAAGTACATGTAGGAAAAGCATTAATTTATACTGTACTTGAAGATGAAAAAGTAGAATCTTTTGAAATAGAAATTAAAAGAATTAATGAAAATAGCGAAATTAAAAATATTTCTTTTGAAATAACAGATAAGAAATTATTAGATGTAACAGGAGGTGTGGTTCAGGGAATGAGTGGTTCACCAATTGTTCAGGATGGTAAGCTAATTGGTGCAATAACTCATGTTGTTACTGATCATGTTGAATCAGGATATGGAATATTTGTTACGACAATGCTAGAAGAAAGTGAAAAATAGCTTTCTTTTTTTGTTCATTATTTTTAAAAAATTAATTCCTTATATCGACAAATTACCCTAAGTTGTGATACAATTATAATAGGAAGTGAAACATATGACGAGAACTACTTTTATTTTTATAGGTATTCTTTATTATTTATTTACTGTTTTTCTAATTCTTATTGTTTTACATTGGATTAATAAAAAAGAAAAACAAAAATATCAAAATGAAATTGCTAATTTAGAGCGGGATAAAAATTTAATTGTTGGAGCTTCCATTCTTTCAGAATTAAATAAAGTTGGAGCATTGATTAATAATGAAGTAATGCAAAAAAAATATGATGATTGGCAAAAAAGATTAAAGGAAATTAAAGAGGTAGAAATTCCTAAGATTACTGATGCTTTAATCGAAATAGAAAATGTGTTTGAAGATAAAGATTATAAAGCTTTGAAACCTAAAATAGCTACACTAGAATTACAAATTGCCTATGTAAAAACTAAATCTAATTTTTTATTAGATGAAATTAGGGAAATTACATTAAGTGAAGAAAAAAATAGAGAGACAATAACAAAACTTAAGAGCGAATATCGTCTTATTTTAACGAAGTATCATAATCATAAGTTGGATTATGAAGATGTACAAAATCCAATAGAGTTGCAGTTTGAAAATGTTGATAAATTATTTAGTACATTTGAAGTTGCTATGGATAAAAATGAATATACTGAGGTTGGTAAAATTGTTAAAGCTATTGATGATACAATTGGGAATTTAAAAGTTGTTATTGAAGAAGCGCCATCTATTATCATTATGGGTAAAAAGCTTATCCCTGATAAAATAGCAGATATTAAAAAAATTACTACGAAAATGGAAAAAGAAGGGTATAATTTAGATTATCTTAATATCGATTATAATATTGTTGAATCAGAAAAGAAGATTAATGATGTTTTTGGAAGATTGAATGTTTTAAATTTAGAGGATAGCGTATTTGAATTGAAGACGATTTTAGATTATTTTGATTCATTATACCATAATTTTGATAAAGAAAGAACTTCAAAAAAAGTTTTTGAAGATTTAGAAAGAAGTATATTGATTAAAGCAACAAAGCTTGAGAAGATTAGCAATGATTTAAACAAGAGAATTGAAGATTTAAAATATAGCTATGATTTAAGTGATGAGGAATTATCCATATTAGATGTCATTAAAAGTGAAATAGTTAGTATTAAAGAAGATTATGCACGAATTATTGATTTGCGTCGAAGAGGTGTTTTTGCTTTTTCTCGTCTTCATAAAGAAATGGAAATTTTAAATAGTAAGCTTTTAAAAACAGAAGAAAAATTAGAACAAACACTGCGTAGTTTGGGAAGCCTAAAAGAAGATGAAAAAAGAGCTAGAGAACAACTTGATGAAATTAAAAAGATTCTTAATCAAGCTAAAAACAATATGAGATCTTATCGTTTACCAGTAACTCCTAAAAGCTTTTATGTTGAATTAGGGGAAGCAGCTGGGGCGATTGAAGACATGGTATTGGAATTAGATAAAAGACCGATATCTATTAAAATATTAAATACAAGGGTAGATACAGCGAGAGATTTAACTTTAAAAGTTTATAATACAATTAAAGAATCGGTAAAAACAGCAAGAATGGCAGAAGTAGCAATTGTTTATGGAAATCGTTATAGAGCTATGCATAAAGATGTTGAACTATGGTTAATTAAAGCAGAAACAGCTTTTTATAAAGGTAACTTTAAGATTAGTTTAGAAAATGCAATAAATGCGATTAATTTAGTTGAACCAGGAATTTATAAAAAACTTTTAGAGGAGTATCAATAATGAGTTTAAAAGATTACATGCTTAAAGAGAATAAGAATGAGGTTTATGATTTTTATTGTAAGATTGCTTTAAACCCAAAAGAATATAGTAAAGTAACAAGAAATGATATTTATCGCAATATCATTTCTCTTTATCGAAAAGATCCAGAAATTATATTAAGATTATGTAGTATTGAAGAGCTTCATATTCTAAAAAAGTTATTAGATGAGAATATAAAAAAGAGAGAATATGGATATATTGATCATTTATTATTTCAAAATCTAAGAAAAAACTATTTAATTTTAGAAAATAATAAAGAATATTATATTCCTAGTGATTTAGTAAATTATGTTAAAATGGCAATGAATTTATTAGACGAAAATACTTATGCTATGCAAGATATTTTTGATAGTGTTTTAATTGGTATGAGTCGTGTTTATAATATTTTACAAATAAGTGAAGTCTTAAAAATTCTTCAAAGTCATGGAATATATTATAATCTTGCAAACTTGAAAAAATATGTTCATAAACAGCCTAAGTTAAAAAAATATATAAAAATTATTCGCTATAAAAAAGAAGAATATCTAATTTCTTTAGAAGATCTTTATTATGAAGATGTTTTAAAAATGCGAAAAAATTATAAAATAGCTCAATATACTTTAGAAGAATTAATTAGTTTTGGAAAATATAAACTAAATTTATTTCAAGAAAAAACATTACAGTTTCTTAATTTCTTAGAAATGCATTTAAATAGTGAGAATATCGATCTTGTATTACGGGATTTAATGTTTTATTGTGGATTTGATATTCATGATGAAGAAATATTAAAAAATATATGTGGTCATATCGATGAATTATATCATGAAGTTACTTTAATTGTTCCTGATTTTCCAGTTTGGATTTATTATGGTAATAGCTTAAATGCTTTAAAAGAAAATATAATTTTGCCAGATAGGAATGAACCATGCATTTGTGGAAGTGGCAAAAAGTTTAAGTTTAAAAATTGTTGCGAGAAATTATTTAAATAGAGGTGGATTATGGACTGGCTTAGTATTAGAGAATTTATAATAGATTTTGTTAAATTAATCATTGTGATAATAATTATTTTGTTTTTAATGATTTATGTAGTTTCGGTTACACAGGTAGTAGGTAATTCGATGAATAGTACTTTAGAAAATGGGGATGTGCTTATTTTAAATAAGTTTAAATATCGTTTTACAGATATTAAGAGGGGAGATATTATATCTTTAGAATATGCTGATACAAAATATTTAATCAAAAGAGTCATTGGTCTTCCTGGGGATATTGTTTCTATTCGTGATAATACCTTATATATTAATGGTGAATTATATATAGAAAATTATTTGGATGAAGGTCTTGTTTATGATGATTTTGAACTAAGTAGTTTAGGTTATGATACAATTCCTGATGATATGTATTTAGTGCTTGGCGATAATAGAGAAGATTCTTTAGATAGTAGAGAAATAGGCTTAATAAGTAAAGATGTAGTGATAGGGAAAGTTTCCTTTCGAATATGGCCTTTAAATAAACTAGCAGCGTTCTAGTTTATTTTTTTGCAAATTTTGTCAAAAATTCACGAAAAAAAGCATATTTTATGTATAGAATAGTTGATTTTAATTAAAAAAATGCTATAATTAATGTTGGAAGACAGGAGGTTTTTCATGGATAAGAAAAAAGGCATAATATTAGCCGTTGTTATTATTCTTTTAATCGGATTAGGTACTTTCGTATTCGCTAATCCAAGTGAACGTCTAGATGAGAATAATAATGATGTTAATAATTCAAGCGATGTCAATGATGATGAGAATCTAGACAACGAGAATACGAATGATGGTAGTGGTGGAAGAAGGTGAAGAAGAAGACACGCCCAACGATTCTGACGATAACAAAACAAGTGGGAACCGTAATGAGGGAAGTGACTCTATAACTGATAATCCAAAGGATGAAGATAAAACGGAAGTAGTAATTGGTGATGATGAAGAAAATAAGCCAAGTACACCAAGTGAAGAGGATAAGCCAAATGCTCCCGAGGAAGACGATAAACCAAGTGAAGATGAAACGGATAAATCTGCACCGATTGTAACTATTCTTGATAAAACTTATCAAGGGCCAGATAACAAAATTGGTTATGTAAATACGGATGTTGTTTTATCATTAGTTGAAGAAAACTTAAATGTTTCTATTACTTTAAATGATGAAGCATTAGAATTTAGTAATGGTATGACGCTAAGTAGCGATGGTACTTATCGTTTATCTGTTAAAGATGACGCTGGTAATGAGACTGTAGTAGAATTTAGTCTTGATAAGACTGCTCCAAAATTTAATGTTGCATCAGGTACTCATAGTGATAAAGACATAAATATTAAAGTTGAAGATGCTTCTTTAGCTTATATTACTATTTATAATCAAGATACAGATACTACTGAGACAAAAGAAGGAACAAACGAATTTACTTTAAGTGATGAGGCAACATATAAAATTACGGCTTATGATAAACTTGGAAATGAAACAACTATATGGGTAGCAATTGATGAAACAGATCCTAAAATTGAAGTTACTGGTACTAATGAATTCGAAAATAAATTTGGTGGAGAAGTAACTTTAACTGTATCTGACAAATTCTTAACAGAAGTAACAGTTAATGATAAGGTGTTTACTGAAAAAGACTTTACTAGTGAAGGTAACAATGAAAATAGAACACTTACTTTAACTTATGAATACGATAGTAAGAATTCTGGAACTTATACTGTAAGCGCAAAAGATAAATTTGGCCATATTAATACTGATGAATTTACTATTGATAATGATGCGCCAGAATCTAAGTGGGTATACATTTTAAGTGCAGATGAAGATAATCGTACAATTATTGGTAATAATCAAAAATTAATTGTTGAGATAAATGTTAATGAAGAATTAGCTGAAAATCCAGTAATTACTATTGGGGATTGGACAGGGGAATTAACTCGTAGAGCTAATGATTCTCGTTATATTTATTCAAAAACCATTACAATTGATGCAGAAGAAATGAAATTAGTTCATGCTGAAAATATTAAATTTACTATTGAGGTTACAGATATTTTCGGTAATACTACAACTCTTGATAATGACAATGTTACATACCATGAAGAAAATGGCTATGGACAAGTTAAATATGATGGAGAAGCACCTGAATTAATAAATTTAGGTATTACCGGTTATACTAGTGAAGCAGAATTTGATGCTCATTATGTAAAAAATGGTAAAGGTATCAGAATTCTGGCTTACTTTAATGAATTACTAGCAGTAAATCCAACAATTACAATTAATGGATATGAATATACTGCTTTTAAAGCAACGGATGATGGTAAAAATAGTTATTCTTATTTCGTTGATATTCCAGATATTTCTACTTTAGATTTAACTGATGGTATTATTAAATTTACAGTATCAGGTTATGAAGATAAACTTGGTAATGTAGGAGATACTAAAACAGAAGCAGATATTACTTTAAGTAAATATAATAAAGTAATAGTTGATAATACGCTTCCAGAGTTTAATTTTACAAATGGTGATACGTTTAGTAAGTTTACTGTAAAAATAACAGAAGAAAATATTGCTCGTTTAGAAGTATATAGTTATGGAACTGGAAAAACAACAACTTATGAAGGTGAAGAAGCCTTAACTTGGGAATTAACTGATGGCAATTGTATGTATAAATTGACAGCCTATGATTTAGCTGGTAATATGGATGAAATCTGGATTTATCATGACCGTACTGCTCCAAGTGTTACTGGAACAGGTAAGGTTGCATCTAAAGATGTTGAATTCATACCTGGAAATAAATATCAAGAAGTCAATTTAGTAGTTACAGATAATGATTTAAAAGAAGTTAAAATTGTTAATCAATTAACGAAAGAAGAAGAAGTTATTTGTAAATTCAATTGGGATAATACTCAAGATTGTGTTGTAACATATGATAAAGAAGGTAAATATCAATTAGTTGTTACGGATAGAGCTAATAACTCTTCAACTTATGAATTTACAATTGATACTACTGCACCAAAATTTGATTTATCTGAAATTCCAGCAGAATTTAAAGTTGGCGTTGATGTATATGAATATCCTCAACCTGGAAAAGTAACTGATAATATGGATGGGGCTTTATCTTTTAGTAATGTAAATATGAATTGGTATCAAAAAAATGCTGATGGTACAAAAGGTGAAAGTACTAAATGTTTTGGCTATGATAATTGGAATACATCATTAAAAGCTTGTCCTCTTGGTGACTATCTTGTTACTTATGATATTCGTGATGAAGCAGGAAATAAAGCTTATGTAGAAAAAGTTATTACTTTAAAAGATACAACAAGTCCTACAATTATTCTTGCTGGTACTGAAGGACTTAATCAAAATGAATTACGTATTGAAACTGGTAGTAAATTAACACTTGAAGATGTTTTGGCAACAGTTGCAGATAATTATGATAAAGAAAGAACAATTGAGCCTTATTCTGCAACATTATTTCCAAGTAATGGAGAAGCCAATGTTTATAATTATGACTTTAAAACAAATGGTTTTGATACTAACTTAACTGGAAGATATAATCTTTATTATAAGACAACCGATTCTTCTGGAAATTCAGTTGAAGCAGTAATGTTAGTAGTAATAACAGATACTACTGCACCAGAAGTGACAGGACTTGAAAGTAATATGACTTATTTTGTTAGATATGCTGAAGATGGTGTAAATAAATTAGGCGGAGGATTCACATTTAAAATTACTGATAATTCAAAAAAATATAGGATTTATATAAATGATGAAGAATGGAGAAAGATTGATAATGATTATACAGCTGGTGAGTTTGCTGGTGGTATGCCATATCAAGATGAACTAAAAAATGCTAATATTCGTATTGTTGATGAATCAGGAAATGAAACAGTCTTTGAAAATATTAGTGTTGTAAAATTTGATGCCGAAGGAATAAAAAATGCCTTAAGTGTTCCTAATAATCATATTACTTTAGTTAATGATGTTACAATGAGTGCTACCGATTTTGCTAATATTGCTGATGGAGTTACAATTTATGGTAATAGCTCTAATAAAATAACAGGTTCATTAAATATTACCGCCAACAATATTACATTAAATAATGTAAATATTGAAGGAATTATAACAATTACTGGTGATAATGTAACTTTAAATAATGTAAATGTTATAAGTGAAAGTACTGTTTTAAATATTAGTCCAGAAGCTGATAATGTTGTTATTAATGGTGGTGTTTATAATACAACTAGCAATTTACAAGGCCAAGGAACTATTAGATTGGATTGTACTGCGACTAGTACTTGTAGTAATGAAATAACTATTAAAAATGCTACTATAATGGGAGCTATTCATTTATTAAATTATGATGGCTCTTTAGATAACATTAAAGATAATAATCTTACTTTAAACAATGTTGAGGGTAGTTCTTGGATTGGTATTTTAGTAACATCAGATAGCGAAAAATATGTTCAAGAAACATTAAATAGTGTGTATAATAATAATAAAATCCAAATGAATTATTATGAATCTACAGCAAATTATTATGCAGCAATTCGAGATACAAATTGGAATTATAGATATTATGTTCCAGTTTTAAATCCAAATGCATAAAAAGGAATTGAAATATATTCCTTTTTTTTGTACAATAATATTGTAAGGATGTGGAGTTATGTCTTATATTAAATTTAAAGAATTATCTAAGTATTTTGATTTTAAAACGGAAGTTTATGAAGATAAGTTACCAGATTATGCAAAAGAATATGTAGAGGATAATGAAACTATTTTAATTGGATATAAAAATAGTCGTGATTATGTTGTTTTTACAGATAAGAAAATGATATTATTTGACCGTGATACTTTAGCAGTATATTATAAAAAAATACATGTTATTCCCTATGTATCTATTTCTACTAGTGCAATTAATTTTAAGCCAGGTAAAGTTGAGTTATTATTCAGTTTTGATAGTGGGTATCAGTTACATGTCAATTTTATTGATATGAATCACGATAAAAAAGAAGTAATTAAAAAAGTTTATAAAGCGATGATGAAAGCTAAAATTGGATAATTTAAAATTAGAGTAACTTCTAATTTTTTTTTTGCTTTCATATAGTTTATTGGTGAAGAATATGTTTTTTAGTACTATTCATGAAAGAATACGTTTTATTTTTTTAATTAGTATAATTATTTTAATAGCTATTATTATTAAAGTGTTTTATATTCAAGTTTTTGCTTATGATAAGCTTTCTAGTTTAGCAGAAAACTTGTGGAGTAGAGAACTTCCGATTAAAGCAGATCGAGGGCTTATTGTTGATCGAAATGGAGAAATATTAGCAACTAATGTTACAACGGTATCTCTTGTCGTTGTTCCCGGTCAAATTGATGATGCTAAGGCAGTAGCTCAAGATTTATCAGCTATTTTAGGAACTGATTATCAAGATATGTTAAAACATGTTACAAAGTCTACTTCTATAGAAAGAGTACATCCTGAAGGAAGAGGATTATCTTTTGATATTGCACAGAAAATAGATGAATTAGGTTATGATGGAGTGTATTTATTAAAAGAAAGTAAGAGATACTATCCCTATGAAGATGTATTATCTCATGTGTTAGGTTATGTAGGTATTGATAATCAAGGTTTATCAGGAATTGAACTTTACTATGATGAGTATTTGACAGGAGCTGATGGGGCAATTAAATATTTTTCTGATGGAAAAGGGAATAAACTTGAACTTACGGAAATTTATGAGGCTCCAACTAGCGGAATTACTTTAAAACTTACTATTGATATCAATTTACAGTTAGCTATAGAAAATGAGTTAGATAATGCTTTAGATCGATATAATCCTGAACGGGGTTTGATTGTAGCAATGGATCCTGATACGGGAGAAGTATTAGCAATGGCAAGTAGGCCAAACTTTAATAGCAATCATTATCAAGATTATAAAACGGAAGTAATTAATCGTAACTTACCGATTTGGATGACTTATGAGCCTGGTTCAACTTTTAAGATAATAACTTTATCTGCAGCATTAGAAGAGAAAACTATTAATTTATTTGAAGACACTTTTACAGATGGAGGGGCAATTGAAGTTGATGGTGCAGTTATTCATTGCTGGAAATCTGGAGGACATGGTGTACAAACGATGCTTGAAGTTGTAGAAAATTCCTGTAATCCCGGTTTTGTTCGAATTGGGCAAACTCTAGGTGTAGATAAACTGATGAGTTATATTGAAGCTTATGGATTTGGAGCTAAAACAGGAATAGATTTAAATGGAGAAGCAACAGGAATACTATTTGATAAAGAAAAAATGGGGCCAGTAGAACTAGCAACAACGAGTTTTGGTCAGGGAATTAGTGTCACTCCCATAGGACAGATTAGAGCCGTTTCAGCAGCAATAAATGGCGGGTATCTTTATACTCCATATATAGTAGATAGTTATTTAGAAAGTGAAACAAACAGCTTAATTAAGAAAGTTCATTCTCAATCAACTGCCCAAGTAATAAGTGAAGAAACAAGTAGTTTAGTTAGATATGCTTTAGAAAGTGTTGTTGCGAATGGTAGTGGTAAAAATGCTTATATTGAAAATTATCGAGTGGGAGGGAAAACTGGTACAGCACAGAAAGTAGAAAATGGGAAATATTTAGATGGCAATTATATTTTATCTTTTATGGGTTTTATGCCTGCTAATGATCCGGAAATAATAGTTTATGTTGCTATTGATAATCCTAAAGGAGTTACTCAGTATGGTGGGGTGGTTTCCGCTCCTATAGCAAGAAATGTGTTATTATCAGCAATAGATATTTTAAATATTAAACCAAGTGATGATGGAATGCCTAAAGAATATACTTGGCTAGATAAAAAGTATAGTATTTTGCCTAATGTTGTAGGAATGAGTAAAAAAGAAGCGACTAAAGCTCTTAAAAATTTTAAAATAGAGTATTCAGGAGTAGGTGATACAGTTTTATACATGTCTCCTAAGGCTGGATATTATGTAAAAGAAGGTGAGTCAATCATGCTTCTTCTAGGGTAGTCGTAAACTTTGGTGTCAAATCGAATTATAAATGAAGTAATTTACCATAATAAGTAGTATAATAGACTAAAGGAAGAGGTGGGTTATGTTAATACTTGCTAAAGCGGCAATGGCTCTTTTATTAGGTTTTATTTTAGCAATTATTACAGGTGTTATATTAATTCCAATTTTAAGACGCTTTCATATTGGGCAATATGTTAGTCATTATATTGGAGAACGGCACTTAAAAAAAGAAGGAACTCCTACCATGGGTGGATTAATCTTTATTATTCCTACGATTGTTGCTTTAATACTTTTATATTTTAATGATAGTATAGAAATTTCTTATAATTTGATTATTTTAGTATTTGTATTTTTGTCTTATGCATTACTTGGATTTATAGATGATTATTTAAAAATAAAGTATCATAACAATAAAGGACTCAGTATACTCGCTAAACTCTTAATTCAAATGATTATTGCTCTTATTTTCTTCTATATTTTTATGAGCAATGGTGGACAGTCTGATTTAGTTATCTCGAGTTTAGGGATTACAATTCCTCTTGGTTGGACTTTTGGCTTATTTATCTTATTCTTGTTAGTAGGGAGCTCTAATGCTGTTAATATTACAGATGGGTTAGATGGTTTAGCAGGGGGTCTTAGTGCCATAGCTTTCTTTGCTTTTGGTCTTATTTCTTGGAATGCAGGATGGATGGAAGGATATCAGGAAGTCGCTATATTTTGTTTTATTATAGCAGGAGCATTAATGGGCTTTTTAGTATTTAATGCTCATCCAGCTAAAGTGTTTATGGGCGATTTAGGTTCTTTATCTTTAGGAGCAGCCCTTGCAACTATTGCTATTATTACAAGACACGAGTTATCTCTTGCAGTTATTGGTGGCGTATTTGTAATTGAAACACTAAGTAGTCTAATTCAAATTATTGCTATTCGTAAGTTTCATAAAAAAGTGTTTAAAAGAGCTCCACTCCATCATCATTTTGAAGTCATGGGAATGAATGAACAAGATATTGTAAGATATTTTTGGGTAGCAGGTTTAATCCTTGCTATGGCTGCCATAACTTATGGAGTTTGGCTATAAATGTAGAAGTTCTACATTTTTTTTTACATCATAAAATTTGTTAGGTGATTGTTTGTGAAAAAGCACCATATCGATTATTATCTTTTTATTAGTGTAATCCTTATCAGTATTTTTGGGATAATTATGATCTATTCATCAAGTAGTATTTGGGCAGAATTTAAGTATGCTGATTCTTTAAAATATGTAAAACAACAAAGTTTGTTTTTTGTAATTGGAATATTTGTAATGTTATTTTGTAGTAAAATGAATTTATCTTTTTTAAAGAAACGCGCTAACATGACTTTACTTGCTTGTTTTATTTTGCTTATATTAGTATTAATACCCGGGATTGGAACAATACGAAATGGGAGCAGAAGTTGGTTTGGCATAGGGGGCTTAGGGATCCAACCTAGTGAATTTGCTAAATTAGGTTTAATTATCTTTACGGCGAAGTATTTAGCTCGCAATGAGAAGAATATGCAGGAGGTTAAAAAAGGAGCGCTTCCAATTTTTTTGGTCATTGCTATATTTTTTGCTCTTATAATGCTAGAGCCTGATTTTGGTACGGCAATGGTAATGGCTCTTACTTTAATTGCTCTTATTTTTGCATCGGGTTTAAAAATATCTTTTTTTATTAAGTTAGGAGTTTTAGGACTAGTTGGAATCGTTGGACTTATTATTGCAGCACCATATCGGATAGCTCGAATTGTATCTTTCTTAAATCCTTGGAGTGATCCTTTAGGCAGTGGATATCAAATTATTCAAAGCTTGTATGCGATTGGTCCAGGAGGACTTTTAGGGCAAGGCTTTTTAAATTCAAGACAAAAACATTTTTATTTACCTGAACCTCAAACTGATTTTATTTTTTCCATCATTAGTGAAGAATTTGGCTTTTTGGGTGTACTTATTGTGTGTGGCTTTTTCTTCTTTATTTTTTATCGAATGGTTAAGATTGCTCTTAAATGCAATGATTTGTTTTCTAAATATTTGGTATTTGGGCTTGCTTTTGGAATATTTATTCAAGCTAGTCTTAATTTAGCTGTTGTTGTTGGTTTAATTCCTGTTACAGGAGTAACTCTCCCATTCTTTTCTTATGGAGGCTCTAGTTTACTTATGAGTATGATTAGTATCGGAATTATATTGAATATTAGTAGAAAATAGTATGTTTTTTATGCTCTTTCTTATAATAATAATGGTGGTTTTATGTGGTATGTTTTTAAAACTGGTATCTTCATTTTCCTTCTTGTCGTCTTATTAGGTAGTGGTATTTATTTTTATTTAGTAAAAGATGGATATCAGGTAATTTTTAATTCTAATGGGGGAAGTATAGTAGAACCTATAAAAACAGGATTAAAAGAAAAAGTTAATAAACCAGATGACCCAACTAGAGATGACTACAAATTTATGGGCTGGTATTTAGGGGAAAATTTGTTTGATTTTGATCAAAAAGTTGACTCTAATATTACTTTAACAGCTCATTGGCAAAAAGAAGAAAAGATAACTTATAAATTATCATTTGATACTTTAGGTGGTAATAAAATTGAACCAATTATTGTTAATGAAAGCGAAACTTTAAAAGATATTCCTAAAGCTTATAAAGATGGTTATGAATTTATGGGTTGGTTTTATCATAATCAACCCTTTATGTTTGATGATGAAATTCATCAGAATATGGTGTTTGTAGCTAGTTATAAAAAGAAAGAAGAAAGTTTCGCCACCATTCATTTTGATACTAAGGGAGGAAGCGAAATTGAAGATTTAGTTATTAAAAAAGGAAGTCTTGCTAAAATGTCTAAAGAGCCTACAAGAGAAGGGTATCAGTTTATAGGGTGGTTTAAAGACGGGGAAGAATTTTTATTTAATGAACCAATCTATGATGATGTTACATTAATAGCTTTTTGGAAAACAGGATAAATTAAAAAAAGGGATGGAAATCTATTCTTTTTTTTTGTATAATAGTTTTATAGAAAAGAGGAATTTATGAAAATATTAACAGTAAATGCAGGTAGTTCATCTTTGAAATTTAATATGATTGAACTTCCAGAGCAAAAAGAATTAATTAGTGGAAATTTTGAAAAAATAGGTTTAAGTGGAGGAATCTATAGTATTAAAATTAATGGAGAGAAGATAAAAAAAGAAAGTGATATGAAAGATCATAAAGATGCTATTCAATTATTAATGAAAGAGTTATTAGATAATAAGATTATTACATCATTAGAAGAAATTAATGGTATTGGGCATCGTTTGGTTCATGGTGGAGATAAATATGCATCTAGTGTTGTAATAGATGATGATGTACTTCATACCGTTAGTGAATTATCTAGTTTAGCTCCTCTACATAATCCAGCTAATATTTTAGGAGTAGAAGCTTTTAGAGAAGTATTGCCAAATGTACCGATGGTAGGTGTTTTTGATACAGCATTCCATCAAACAATGGGGGAAGAACAATATTTATATTCAGTGCCACTATCTTGGTATAAAGACTTGCAAATTCGTAAATATGGGTTTCATGGAACAAGCCATAAATATATTACTAAAATTATGCAAGAAAAATTAGGTAAGAACGATATAAATATTATCAGCTGTCATATTGGTAGTGGTGGAAGTATTTGTGCGATTAAAGATGGTAAAAGTTTTGATACAACAATGGGATTTACTCCGAATGCTGGTTTGATTATGGGAACACGTTCAGGGGATATTGATTATTCAGTGATTCCTTATTATATGGAAAAAACAGGAGAATCAATTAAAGAAGTAGATACGATTTTAAATAAGAAAAGTGGTTTATTTGGTTTAAGTGGAAAATTTAGTGATCATAGAGATATTGAATCAGCTATGGCGGAAGGAAATCATGATGCAATACTTGCTAATAATATGTATGTTAATCGTATAGTTGATTATATTGCTAAATATTATGTAGAATTAGATGGTAAAGTAGATGCTTTAGTTTTTACCGCGGGACTTGGTGAAAATGCTAGAGAATTTAGAGAAGAAATTGTTAATAAATTAAATTGTTTAGGAATTTATGTTGATCATGATAAAAATATGAAGATTGCTAGTTATTTAGATGTAAATGAAGGAATTATTTCTAGTGATGAGTCTAAGGTTAGTGTTTATGTTGTTCCTACAAATGAAGAACTTATGATAGCCTTGGATACTTATGATTTAATTAAATAAGGGGGTGGTACCCATTAATCATATGGTAAAAAAAGTATACAAAAAGATAAAAGAATATCATCAGATTGTTATTGCTCGCCATGTAGGACCTGATCCTGATGCTATTGCTTCTACGATTGCTCTTCGTGATTCTATTCGTCTTACTTTTCCTGAAAAAGAAGTTGTTGCCGTAGGACTTGGTGTATCTAAATTTAAATATTATGGTATTTTAGATAAAATAGATACTATTCATTTTAAAGATTGTTTATTAATAGTTTTAGATGTTCCTAATATATTAAGAGTAGATGGAATTGAAGGTTTAGAATATAAGGAAATTATGAAAATTGATCATCATCCAGCTGAAGATATTAAAGGATCTGTTGATTGGACGGATGAGACAAGTTGTTCTACTTGTCAAATGATCGCACAACTTCTTTTGAATTCGCCTCTTAAGTTAGATACTAAGATTGCAAGTAATCTTTATTTAGGAATAGTTTCAGATAGTGATCGTTTTTTACTTCCTTATACTACAAATGAAACATTTTTAATTGTTCATAAATTGATTGAAAAAACAAAACTTGATTTTACTTCTTTATATAGTTATTTATATGATCGTAGTCTTGATGAAGTAAGATTTCAAGGGTATTTGGCAATGAATATGAAAGTTACAGATAATGGTTTAGGATATATTATTATACCGAGTGATATAATTCGTGAATATCATGTTGATTTAGCTACTCCGGCTAATCTTATTAATCATTTTAACTTTATTCGTGAGGTTAGTGTTTGGACTTTTATTACAGAAGATGTAAAAAATCAAGTTTATAAAGTAAGCATTCGCTCTCATGGGCCAATAATTAATGAAGTGGCAAGCCATTATCATGGTGGAGGGCATAAATATGCGAGTGGTGCTAGAATAACTAGCAAAGAAGAGATTGATGCTTTTATTCATGAATTAGATTGTCTATGTGAGGAATATAAGCGAGCAAGTATTAGTAATTTATAGCTCATCATTTTGATGAGTTTTTTGATAAATTTTGTCAAGTTTTTAGCTAGCTTATTGTAGTTATGATTTGATCATGTTATAATGGATAAATAGGAGGATATATGAAGAAAAAATATGTATACCTTTTCTTGGAAGGTAATAAAGATATGAAAGAACTATTAGGGGGTAAGGGTGCTAATTTAGCAGAAATGACTGGTCTTGGACTTCCAGTTCCAAGAGGTTTTACTGTTACAACGGAAGCTTGTAATAAGTATTATGAAGATAAAGAAGTATTAGATGAAGAAATTAAAAAGGAAATTTATGCTAAATTAGAAGAATTAGAGGGTATTACTGGTAAAACGTTTGGTGATAAGAAAAACCCACTCTTAGTTAGTGTAAGAAGTGGAGCTCGTGCTAGTATGCCTGGTATGATGGATACAGTTCTTAATTTAGGTATGAATGATGAAGTAGCAGAGGGATTTACGGAAGTAACAAACAATAAGAGATTTGTATATGATTCTTATCGCAGATTTATTCAAATGTTTGCAGATGTAGTTAAGGGTTATCCAAAATCAAGTTTTGAGCGACGCTTAGATGAAATTAAAAAAGAAAAAGGTGTTAAATTTGATACGGATTTAACTGCTCTTGATATGGTGGAAGTAACTGATGAATTTAAAAAGATTTATAAGGAAATTGCTCATGAAGATTTTCCACAAGACCCTAGAATTCAGCTTATTGAAGCAGTTACTGCTGTATTTAGAAGTTGGAATAATGAGCGAGCTATTTATTACCGAAGAATGAATGATATTCCATCTAGTTGGGGTACGGCGGTAAATGTTCAAGAAATGGTTTATGGTAATCGTGGCAATAATTCAGGTACAGGGGTAGCATTTACTAGAAACCCGGCAACAGGTGAGGCTAAACTTTATGGTGAATATTTAATTAATGCACAAGGAGAAGATGTTGTTGCAGGCATTCGTACTCCGGAACCTATTAGTAAACTTGAGGATACGATGCCAGAGGTATATAAAGAGTTTGCTAAAATTGCGAAAACACTTGAAAATCATTATAAAGATATGCAAGATATGGAATTTACTATTGAAGATGGACATTTATTTATGCTTCAAACGAGAAATGGTAAGAGAACCGCGACTGCTGCCTTAAAAATTGCTGTTGATATGGTAAGTGAAGGATTAATTACCAAAGAAGAAGCTCTTTTAAAAGTTGAACCAAAACAACTCGATAGCTTACTTCATCCAACATTTAATGCAGATGCTCTAAAAAATGGCGAAGTGATTGCCACTGGTCTTGCTGCATCTCCAGGAGCTGGAGCTGGTAAGATTTATTTTTCAGCAGAAAGTGTAACGGAACATTCTAAAATGGGTGAAAAAACAATTTTAGTAAGACTTGAAACATCTCCTGAAGATATCGAAGGTATGAATCATGCGGAAGGAATTTTAACGATTCGTGGGGGAATGACTAGCCATGCTGCAGTTGTTGCTCGAGGTATGGGTAGATGCTGTGTATCTGGATGTGGAGATTTAATTATTGATGAAGAAGCGAATACACTTACTACTAAGAGTGGTAAGGTTTATCATGAAGGCGATGAAATTAGTTTAGATGGTTCTACAGGTTGTGTTTATGATGGCTTAATTAAGACGGAAGAGCCAAATATTAGTGGTGACTTTGAAACATTTATGACTTGGGCTGATGAAGCAAGAAGAATGAAAGTTCGTACCAATGCTGATACACCTAAAGATGCTAAGCAGGCTCGTAAGTTTGGAGCAGAAGGTATTGGGTTATGCCGGACTGAGCATATGTTCTTTGAAAGTGATAGAATATTTAATTTTAGAAAGATGATTACGGCAGAGAGTCTTTCTCAAAGAGAGAAAGCTTTGGAAGATATTTTACCTTATCAAAGAGGAGATTTTGAAGAATTATTTAAAGCAATGGCTCCATATAGTGTTACTATTCGTCTTTTAGATCCACCTTTACATGAATTCTTACCACACACTGATGAAGAAATTAAACCTTTAGCAGAAGCTCTTGGTATGAGCTTTGAAGCATTAAAAAAACGAATTGAATCTTTAAAAGAATTTAATCCTATGATGGGACATAGAGGTTGTAGACTAGCGGTTACTTATCCGGAAATTGCCAGAATGCAAACAAGAGCAGTGATTGAAGCTGCAATTAATGTAGGAAAAGAGGGGCTTAAAGCAACTCCGGAGATTATGATTCCTTTAGTTGGGGATGTAAAAGAGCTTAAATTCGTTCGGGATATTATTGTAGAAGAAGCAGATAAGTTAATTAAAGAGACTGGTAGTGATATCACTTATCATGTTGGAACAATGATTGAAATACCTAGGGCTGCTTTAACTGCTGATAAACTCTCAGAATATGCAGAATTCTTCTCTTTTGGAACTAATGATTTAACTCAAATGACTTATGGTTTCTCAAGAGATGATGCAGGTAAATTCTTAAATGATTATTATAAAAACCAAATATTTGAAAGTGATCCTTTTGCTAAATTAGATACAGAGGGAGTAGGCGAGCTTATTCGTATTGCCACAGAAAAAGGAAGAAAGACTAGAAGTGATATTCATTTAGGTGTATGTGGTGAACATGGGGGCGATCCTGCTAGTATTGAGTTCTGTGAAAGGGTTGGACTTGATTATGTGTCTTGTAGCCCATATCGTGTGCCAATTGCTAGGCTTGCTACTGCACAAGCTACCATTAAAGCTGGTAAATAAAAAATGGTATTGATTTTAGGGCAATATGCTAATTGATATTATTGTATTGGCAAAATGCAATATTTCTCACTTATGGATGGTTGAAAACTTTATTCTTTTGAATAGAGTTTTCTTTTGGTTTATGGTAGGGGGATGAAAATCTTATGACAAATCATGCATTAGAAGAATTAAGTCATGTAGATTAAGTGGGGGATTCGTTAATCTTGGATTAAATTTTAATAGATCAATTTCGTATTTACCCTATTATTCTTTGGTAATTTATGTTACAATATTTTATGAGGGTTGTTTATGAAAAAAGAAGTTAAAAAAAATAATAAAACAATGAAACTTTATGAAGCACTATTTTTTGGCGCTTGTATTTTACTGTTTGTATTTATGATTTTTAGAATTTGGTAGGGATAAAATGAAAAAAGAAATTAGTCTTAAAACGTTTTTAATTGTAATGGGTGTTTTGGTAGTATTAGAAGTTATAGTGCTTATTTTATTTAAGACAAATAATAATATGGATAATTATAGTTACGAGTATTGTCGTGAGGCAATATGCAACGAAGATGAAAGTATGTGTTATGCTTATGATATAGATGAAAATGGTGATACTGTTGTAATATGGCGGGGAGCGTGTCAAAATAAACGGTAAAGGTTGTAATTTTAGATAAAATCTGTTAAAATATTACTTGTACTTGTAGGTGATGAAATGCGTTATTTAGGTTTAGACTTAGGAGTGAAAAGCCTTGGAGTAGCAATTAGTGATGAAGCGCATGTGATTGCAAGTCCTCTAAAAGTAATTCATTTTCCTAAAGAGCAATATGATATAGCTTTAAAAGAATTAAGCAATATATTAGAAGAATATAAGATTTCTAAAATTGCTTTAGGCTTTCCTAAAAATATGAATGGTTCTTTGGGGTTTGCAAGTACTAGAAGTTTGAAATTTAAAGAAATGATAGAGGGATCATTTAATATTCCTGTTATACTTGTCGATGAAAGACTAACTACTGTTCAAGCTGAAAATATATTATTAGAGGCAGATCTAAGCAGGAAAAAACGCAAAAAAGTAATTGATGGGGTTGCGGCTGTTATAATTTTAGAAACATTACTTAAAATGGAGGAAAATAAATGAATGAAGAGAAGAATCGTTATTTTACTGTAACAGATAAAAGTGGAAAAACGTGTGAATATGAGATTTTGTTTACTTTTGATTCAGAAGAAACAAAGAAAAGTTATATCGTTTTTACGGATAATTCTTTAGATGAAGAGGGAAATGTTATAACTTATGCAGCAACTTATGACAAAAAGAAAGAAACATTAGAGCTTCAAGATATTGAGACGGATGAAGAATGGAATGTTATTGAAAATTTACTTTCCAGTATTGAAGAGGCGAGTGAATAGGGCAGTATGAAAAAGAAGTTGATGATCGCTGGTGGGGGTATAGTGGCTTTTATCGTTTTGCTGATTATTTTCTATTTTTATGGAATTTCACCAGCATCCAAAAGTGATGAAGTTGTAATATTCCAAATTACATCAGGAGAAAGTAAAACAGATATTATTGATGCTTTAGATGAAGAAGGCTTAATTAAAAATAAATTATCTGCGTATGTATATCTTGTTTTTCATCATAATTTAAATTTACAAGCTGGAGAATATGAAATAAGTCCTAATATGAGTTTAAAAGAAATATTAAACCAATTTCATGAAGGAAAAATTATTGTTGAAGATAATACAGAAGATATAACTTTTGTCGAAGGAAGAAGACTAGTAAGATATGCAGAAGATATAGCGCAAATAACTAGCACTACCAAAGAAGAAGTATTAGAAGTATTAAGTAGTGAAGAGTACTTAAATGAGCTTATCGAGAAATACTGGTTTTTATCAGAAGATATTTTAAATCCAGAAATATATTATCCGTTAGAAGGATATTTATTTGCTAGCACTTATGAAATTTATCAAGAAAGTAGCATAAAAGATATTATAGAAAGAATGCTTGATGGTATGAATGCAGTATTAAATAATTATAAAGAAGAGATAGAAAATAGTCAATATAGCATTCATGAGCTCTTAACACTTGCAAGTATTGTTGAAGTAGAAGGCTCTACTAGTGATGATAGAGCGGGTGTGGCTGGAGTATTTTATAATCGTTTAAAATCAAAAATGAGTTTAGGAAGTGATGCAACAACGTATTATGCTGCTGGGGTAGAATTTAGTGATCGCGATTTATATTTAAGCGAGATTAATGATATCAACGCCTATAATACGAGACCAGTGGCGATGGCTGGGCGACTTCCAATCGGACCGATTTGCTCACCTAGTAAAGAATCTATTGATGCTGTATTACATCCTGAAGAACATGACTATTACTTCTTTGTAGCGGATAAAAATGGAAAGACATATTTTACGAGAACAAATGCTGAACATGATGCTAAAATAAAAGAATTGCAAGCGAGTGGCATGTGGTACGAATATAATTAATTAGAGGTGAATTATGAAAGAACTAATACTTGAGATGGAGGAATATGCCTCCCTTAAAAATATTCCAATTATTGAAAAAGATTCAATCGCTTTCATTATGAAATATATTAAAAAGAATAATATTAAAAATATTCTTGAAATTGGAAGTGCAATTGGTTATTCAACAATTTTAATGGCAAGTGTAGCCCAAGATGTTACTGTAACAACTATTGAACGTGATGAAGCAAGATATATGGAATGTCTAAAAAATGTTAAAAAATGTGGGTTTGAAAAGAAGATTAATGTAGTATTTCAAGATGCTTTAGATGTTAATTTAACTGGTGTTAAATATGATATGATTTTTATTGATGCTGCTAAGGGGCAATACATTAAATTCTTTGAGAAGTTTAAATATTTTTTAAATGACGGTGGTGTTATAATTACAGATAATTTAAAATTTCATGGTCATGTAGGGAAATCTAAAGAAATTGAATCTAAAAATTTAAGAGGTTTAGTGGAAAAGATAGAGGATTATATTGAATTTTTGAAAAATAATCAAGAATTTGAAACAAATTTTTATGATGTAGGAGACGGCCTATCCGTAAGTGTAAAAAAAGATGAAAAATAATTATTTAATATTAATAACAAATCATACATTAATAGAAAAATTAAAAGAAGAAAGTCATGTTACTTTCCTTTTTCCAATTAAAGGATTTAGTGTTGGCTTTCCTGAAGTGTTTACTCCTTTAGAAATTAAGAGTGAAGGTGCTTATATATTTATTAATCGAATTTTAGATCATGAAGGAATACGTGATTTTAAAAAACTGCTAGCAACATTACCTGATCATATTAAAGGAATTGTCTTTGATGATATTGGTATTTTGCAAGTATTAAAAGAATTTGATCGACCTCTTGTTAAAATCCTTTTTTTAAATCATTTTAATTGTAATTCTATTAGTGTTAATTCTTATTTAGAAGATTGTGATAGTGTTGTTGTAAGTAGTGATCTAACTTTTGATGAGACAGAAAAAATAGTTAAAAAAGCAAAAAAGCCGGTAGTTTTATTTACTTTTGGATATGTAAATATTATGTATTCTAGACGGAAATTAATTACGAATTATAACGAATATTTTAAGAAGAATGCATCTAAAGTTAGTGAAATTGCAAATGATTTAAAGCAAACTTTTAAAGTAGTAGAAAATGAATATGGTACAGTTGTTTATACGGGATCCCCTTTTAACGGGCTTAAATATCGTGAACTTAAACCTGTTTTATTTCATATGATACAGACTTTGTTTTTGGAAGATAAAGAAGTATTAGATATTCTACATGCCAAGTCCACCTTAGATAAGAAATATCCGTATAAATATTTAAGCGAACATGAAACAATTGTTAGAATTAAGGAGAGATGAAAATGATCGAGTTACTAGCTCCTGCAGGAAATTTGGAACGTTTAAAAATTGCTTATTTATATGGAGCAGATGCTGTATATATTGGTGGGTATCAGTATTCTCTAAGAGCTAATGCCATTAATTTTAGCCGAGAGGAGTTGATTGAAGCGGTAGAATTTGCTCATCAACATCGCAAAAAGCTTTATGTAACAGTCAATATTGTATTTCATGAAAAAGATTTAGAGGGGTTAAAAGAATATTTAGAAAATCTAGCTTTAATTAAAGTAGATGCTGTAATTGTAAGTGATATTGCAGTAATTAAAATAATAAAAGAAAACTCTATACCGCTAGAAATACATCTATCAACACAGGCCAGTACATTGAATGCCTTTGCAGCTCTCTATTATAAAAATTTAGGCGTAAAAAGAATTGTTTTAGCAAGAGAAGCGTCTAGAGAAGATATATTAGATATTAAACTAAAAACTGGGTTAGATCTTGAATGTTTTATTCAAGGGGCAATGTGTACAAGTTTTAGTGGGAAGTGTGTCTTATCTAATGTTGCCACTAATCGAGATTCTAATAGGGGAGGATGTGCGCAAATTTGTCGATGGGCTTTTAATATTAATGGGGAACAAGAAATATTTAGCATGACTCCTAAAGATCTTAATATGTCATTGTATTTAAAAGATATGATTGATATTGGAGTGAATTCATTTAAAGTAGAAGGAAGAATGCGTTCTGTTTATTATATTGCAACTGTAATTGATACTTATAGAAAGCTATTTGATAAAATTAAAAGGAATACTTTAAAGGAAAGTGACATACGATATTCTAACGATATTATTAATCGTTGTGCTAACAGAGAAAGCGTTCCTCAGTTTTATAATAAACTCCCTGGAGTTAGTGAACAATACTATTTAGGAAGAGAAGAAGTATCAAACCAAGATTTTTTAGGGATTGTTTTAAGTCAAGATGGTAGTAGAATTTTAATTGAAGAACGAAATTACTTTCAAGTTGGAGATGTTGTAGAGTTTTTTGGCCCTAATATGGATGCTTTTACTTATTCTATTACTAAAATTTGGGATGAAGATGGAAATGAATTAGAAGTTGCTAGACATCCAAGAATGAGGGTTTATTGTGAAGTAGATAAAAAAGTTTCAGAAAATGCGATGATGCGATTAAAAGTATTTGACAAAAAGGATTATTTGTAGTATTCTTTTGTAGATGCAAAAAATGAAGGTGGAATAATATGAAAGATGAAAATACAGTTGTACTTACCCCAGAAGGGTATTTAGAGTTAGAACAAGAGTTAAACGATTTAAAGTTAAAGAAAAGACCAGAAGTGATTAATGCTTTAAAATATGCTCGTTCTTTAGGTGATTTATCTGAAAATGCTGATTATGATGCTGCAAGAAATGAACAAGCTCAATTAGAGAGCAGAATTAAAGAATTAGAATATAAATTAGAACATTGTGAGATAGTAGAACATCTTGATAAGAATATTGCTAATGTTGGTTCAACAATTGTTATTGAATATGAGCCTGGTGATAGCGAAGAATATAAAATTGTTGGTTCTCTAGAAGCTGATCCATTCAATAATAAAATTTCAAATGAATCGCCAATAGGAAAGGCTGTGATTGGCCATAGAGCAGGAGAGACTGTTTCTGTAGAAAGTCCTAATGGATCCTATGATGTTTTATTAAAAAGCGTGAACTAGGAGGAAGTTTTTAAACAAAAATATTATGAAAACATATCTGTGTACTTTAGAAGAGCTAGCCTCTTTTCATTCTCTTTATATTCCAGAACAAGGATTGGAGATTTCTTTGAATTCTAATTTTTCTTTTTTTGATGTAAATGATAATTTGGTAGTGATTATTGGTTATGCAACTGATCATACGCTTTCTAATCATGCTGGAAAATTAATGTGCGGTGTAGTTGAGCTAAAAAAAGTATTATTGCAAGATCAAGTTCTTTTTATCCAACGTTTGGTTTTGCCTTTTTCAAGTAAGATTTTATTTGCTAAATTTAATCATGATAATCAGGATTTAATGGTTGTCTTTAAAGAAGGAGAAAAATTAATGAAAAAAATTATGTCAATTCATGACGGAAATATTAATAAACAAGATTATGTTTGTATTTTAGATGAAGATTGTCCTTTACAAAAACCTTTAGGAGAATATCAAATGGTTTGCCATGAAAGTGAATCTTTATCAAAAAATTTGTAATTTATTATGTTGTGTGTTATAATGATTAAGACCCAAGAAAATATAATCCGATGATATATATTATGATTATAGGTTAATAAAAATTAGAGAGGATGTGGATATATGGCAAATTTAGTAGACAAAATTAATGAACGTCATATGAGACGCGACATTCCTGAATTTCGTGTAGGAGACACAGTACGTGTTGATGTATGGGTTAAAGAAGGAAAGAAAGAGAGAATTCAAGCTTTTGAAGGCTTGGTTGTAGCTCGTAAAGGTCATGGTGTATCTGAGACTTTTTCAGTAAGAAAGAAATCAGGGGGAATTGGTGTTACTCGTATCTTTCCCGTAAATACACCTACGATCGATAAGATTGTCGTTGTGAAAAAAGGTTTAGTTAGACGTGCGAAACTTAACTTTATTAAGGGTATGCGTAAAGAATACCGAGTTAAAGAGAGAAATGTTAATGCAAAAGGTGAATAGCCTTTTTTCTTTTGGTAAAAAATGATTGAAGATGGAAAGAAAAAGTGTTACTATTAAAGGGATCTAGGAGGAGTATATGAAATTGTTAAGAAATTTAATACCTTATATTATCATTATTGTTGTTGTCGTTTTTATTCGAACGTTTATTATTACTCCAGTTAAAGTAAATGGCAATAGTATGTATCCAACTTTAGATGGCAACGAAATTATGCTTTTAAATAAATTAGGAGAGATTGATCGCTTTGATATTGTTGTTGTTTTATTAGATGAAAATGATCATCATTTGATTAAAAGAGTGATTGGGCTTCCCGGGGAAACAATTAAAATTAGTAATAGTAAGATTTATATAAATGGCAAAAAGTTAGAGGATGATTTTGGTTATGGAAGAACTTATAATGTAGATGCTGTAACTCTTGGGGAAGATGAATATTTTGTTTTAGGAGATAATCGGGTTGTATCTATAGATAGTAGAGTATTTGGTAAAGTTAGTCGTGAGGAAATTAAGGGTACTACTAATTTTGTTATGTACCCATTTGGTAAGATTGGTAAAGTAGAATAGGAAAATTGAGTGTAGAGAGGAAGTGATATTATGACAAATATTAATTGGTATCCAGGTCATATGGCTAAAGCAAAAAGACTAATGAAGGAAGAGCAGGAACTTATAGATGTAGTCTATGAACTTATTGATTCAAGAATACCAAAGTCATCAAAAATAAATAATATTTATGATATTATTGGGAATAAGCCTAAAATCATAATTATGACAAAAAAAGATTTAACTGATGAAGAAATTGCATTAAGATGGGTAAAATATTATGAAAATTTAGGAAATAAAGTTTTATTAGTAGATTTAAATAAAGATGAGGATATTTTAAAAATTGTTAAACTTACTCATGAATTAGCTGAAGAAATTCAACAAAAAAGAGAGAGTAAGGGGTTAAAAAGAAAAGATGTTCGAGTTTTAGTTGTAGGAATACCTAATGTTGGAAAATCTACTTTAATAAATAAGATGGTGGGAAGAAATGTGGCTCTAGTAGCAAACAAACCAGGAGTGACAAAAGGGCTTGTTTGGCTATCTACTAAGCATAATATTACACTTTTAGATACTCCTGGTATATTGGAGCCTAGATTAGAGCAAAAAGAAGTAGCATTAAATCTAGCCGCTTTTAGTGCTATTAAAGCTGAAATATTAGATGAAAATGAGGTAGCAGTTCATATACTTAATAAGCTAAATAAATACTATCCTGATAAATTGAAAGAAAGATATGGTATTACGCAAAATCTAGCAGGTTTAGATTTTCTAGAAGTTTACGAAGTGATTGCTAAAAGTATGGGGGCTATTAGAAATGGTGAAGTAGATTATGAGAAGGTAAGCAATCGTATTATTAATGATATTAAAAGTGGATATATAAAGGAGATAGTATTCGATTATGAGTTCTAATTTATTAAAATATGAAAGAGAATTATATAGAAATAATATCACATTAATTGCAGGAGTAGATGAAGCAGGACGTGGTCCTTTAGTAGGGCCAGTTGTAGCTTCTGCAGTTATTTTACCCAAAAATTATCATTTAGAAGGATTAAACGATTCTAAACAATTAAGTGAAAAAAAAAGAGAATATTTTTATGGAGTTTTACAAAGAGACGCTATTAGTATTGGGGTTGGTATAGTTAGTGCTAAAGAAATTGATCAGATCAATATTTTAGAAGCAAGTCGTAAAGCAATGTATATTGCTATAAATAATTTAGATGTTACTCCAGAATACATTTTAAGTGATGCAATGAGTTTAAATGATATTGATATTCCATCTAGGCCAATTATTCATGGGGATGCCTTATCTTTATCTATTGCTGCAGCATCAGTAATTGCTAAAGTAACAAGAGATCATATTATGTACGAGTTAGATCAAAAGTATCCTATGTATAATTATAAAAAAAATAAAGGATATCCTACCAAAGAACACTTGGAATTCATTAAAAAATATGGTATAACTAATGAGTATCGGATGACTTTTAGGCCGGTTAGATTAGTTATGGAGGAATTGAATCGTGAAAAAGATAAAGAAGTTGTGGTTAAGTAGAATAATTCAAAATTATATTTTACTTTTTCTTTGTTTTCTTTTTTTAGAATTGTTATTTCACCTTATTGATGGAATACCAATACTAAATATTGCTAGTTTAAGAGTATTTATTGGCCTTCAAATCCTTTCTTTATTTATAGGCTATATTCTTGCTTTATTTCCAAGAATAATAAATAAAATTATTCTTATCTTACTGGTTTTTATTGCTACGATTTATGGTATTTGTGAGCTTGGATTTCATCATTATTTAGGCGTTTATGCTTCAATTAGTTCAAATACACAGATTGGAGCAGTAACGAGCTATATTGGCGATTTTCTTGGCAGTTTTAAACCAATCTTTTATCTTCTTTTACTCCCTTTTCTTCTCCTTCTTATTTATTATATTTTTGTCGAAAAAAAAGTAACACTAACCCTTCCTAAAAGAAAATTTAGCCAACAGCTTATTTTTTTCAAAATGATTCCAATATTTTTTCTTTTTCTTCTTTCTTTTCTTTATTTAGTATCTTTAAAGGCATCTTTTATGCAAGATAAATTACAATCTACTACAGCTTATGAATTATTTAAAAAGCCTGCAAATGCTAGTTTGGTAATTCGAGGATTTGGTTATATTGGCTATGGAATTCTTGATCTTAAGGAATACTTTTTTCCTGGAGAGTATACTTTATATACTGATATTGACTCTCAAAAGTTAGAAGAACAATTAGATGAATTGGAAAGTGATAAAACATCTTTTAATCATGTAACGATTGATCAAGATCAATGGTTGGAATTGATTGATCAAGAAAGTGATCAAGATTATAATACGTTAAATCAGTATTTTATTCAAAATCAAGTTAGTTTATCAAATTCATATACTGGTTTATTTGAGGGGAAAAACTTAATTATGATTATGGTAGAATCAGGTAGTGAAATATTATTTAATGAAGAGTATTTCCCTAATATTAAGCGCTTGACAGATAATGGATATACTTTTTTGAATAATTATTCTCCAAGAAATGTATGTAGTACTGGCAATAATGAAATGAGCGCTATGATTAGTTTATATTCTATTAATAATAATTGTACAGCTAATGTATATCAAAATAATACATATTTTGAAAGTATATTTAATTTATTTAATCAAAAAGATTATATTACGAATAGTTTTCATGATTATTATGATTGGTATTATAATAGAAGTGTTATTCATAAAAATATGGGAAGTATGAATTATTATGATGCTGTGGATTTAAAACTTGATTTTAGTTATAAATATCCCGCGTATGATACTTGGCCAAGCGATAGTCAGCTGATTTCTAGCTATTTAAACATATTAGATGAACAAAATAAAGATCAACCGTTTATGAGTTTTATTACTACAGTTACTTCTCATATGCCATATAATTTATCAAGTAAATATGGAGATATGTATATGGATTTATTTGCAGAAGAATATCCTGTGGAAGTAAAGAGATATTTATCAAAATTAAAAATAGTAGATCAAGCAATTGGGATGCTTTTAGATGGACTTGATGAGCGAGGTATTTTAGATGATACGGTAATTGTTTTATTTGCAGATCATTATCCTTATTCTATTGATATAGATAAATTAAATGTTTTATATGACTATGATTTAAGCCAAGATAATAATGCAGATCAAGTACCATTCATTATTTTTAATAGTGAACTTGAAAAAAAAGAGATTGATTTTTATACGAGTTATATTGATATATTACCAACTTTAGCGAATTTATTTAACTTAGAATATGATTCTAGACTTTATATGGGGCAAGATATTTTTAGTGATTCTTTTGAATCTTTAGTAATTTTTAATGATGGATCATGGAAAAATGAAAAAGCTTTTTATGATGCTAGTACATCAAAACTTCATTATTATACAAAAAATACGTATACTGATGAAGAAATACTTGCAATTAACACCAAAGTGCGGTTAAAATTAGAGATGAGTAGTTTAGCAATTCGCAAAAATTACTTTCATTATTTAGAAGAACAATTAAATAATGTGGCCACTTCCAACGAAAGAAAGGATGAATTATGAGTGAATTAGTTATCGTCGAATCACCGGCGAAGAGTAAAACCATTGAAAAATATTTAGGTAGTGATTATCATGTTGTTTCTAGCAAAGGGCATATTAGAGATCTTTCTGTGACTGGCAAATATGGTTTAGGCATTGATATAGAGGCTGGATTTAAACCAAATTATGTAGTCATTAAAGGAAAAGGTAAAGAAGTAGCGTCTTTAAAAAAGATGGCTAAAGAAGCGGATAAAGTAATACTAGCAACTGATCCGGATCGAGAAGGAGAAGCTATTTCTTGGCATTTATATGATGAACTTGGACTTACTGACGACATAAGTGAAAGAGTAGTTTTTAATGAAATTACTAAAGATGTTGTTGTTGATGCAATGAAACATCCAAGAAAAATTGATATGGATTTAGTTAAAAGTCAAGAGACAAGAAGAATGTTGGATCGCATTATTGGCTTTCGTCTATCAAAACTTATGCAACGAAAAACTGGTGGGAAAAGTGCTGGACGGGTTCAAAGTGTAGCTTTAAAATTAATTGTTGATCGCGAAAGGGAGATCTTAGCGTTTATTCCAGAAGAATATTGGACAATTGAAGCTGATTTTAAAACATTTACAGCTAGTTTAGAAAAATATAAAGATAAGAAAATAGAAATTAAAAATGAAAAAGAAGCTGATGAAATTCTCAGCAAATTATCTTTATCTTTTAAAATTGATCATGTTGAGGAAAAAGAAAAGTTAAAAAAGCCAAAAGATCCATTTCGTACTTCTACATTACAGCAAATGGCAACGAATCGTCTTAATTTTTCATCAAGTAAAACTATGCAAATCGCTCAAAAATTGTATGAAGGAATGAATGTTGGAAGTGAAACAGTAGGTTTAATTACTTATATGCGTACAGATTCGACAAGACTTTCTGAAGGATTTGTTAAAGAAACAAAAAATTATATTAAAAATAATTATGGTAGTGAGTATGTTGGGGGAATTAAACACACTAAAGAACCAATTGGAGCTCAAGATGCTCATGAAGCAATTAGACCAACGAGCATTATGCGTACTCCCGAATCTATTAAAGAGTATTTAAGCAATGATGAATATAAATTATATCGCTTAATTTATATTAGGACTTTAGCTTATTTAATGAGTAGCGCTAAAACATTAGCTACTACCATAATTTTTAATAATCATGATTATATATTTAAAGCAACGGGAAGTGTATTAAAGTTTGATGGTTATTTAAAAGTATATGGTGAGTATGAAGAAAATGAAGATGTTATTTTACCTGATTTTAAAAATTATCATAGTGATATCGTTGTTGCTGATAAAATAGAAAAGTATCAACATTTTACCAAACCGGCATCAAGATATACAGAAGCAAGTTTAATTAAAGAAATGGAACTTTTAGGTATCGGTAGACCAAGTACTTATGCGACAATTATGAAAACAATTCAAGAACGAGGTTATGTGAAAATGGAAGATAAAAAGTTTTATCCAACGGATATCGGGATTGAAACAAGTGATAAGCTTCAAGAATATTTTAGTAATATCGTAAATGTAGAATATACAGCGAATATGGAAAAAGAATTGGATGAAATAGCAGATCATAAAATAAATAATATTGAAGTATTGCGCAAATTTTATGATGAATTTGCTCCATTAGTAGATAAAGCTTTTCTTGAGATGGAAAAGAAAGCTCCAGTTAAAACTGGGGAGATTTGTCCAGAATGTGGCGGAGAATTAGTTAATCGCAAAGGTAAATATGGTGATTTTGTTGCATGTAATAATTATCCGAAGTGTAAATATGTAAAGAAGGATATCAAAGAAGTAAAAGTTTATGCAAAATGTCCAGAGTGTGGGCACGATATTATAGCTAGGCATACTAAAAAGAAAAAGACTTTTTATGGATGCAGTAATTATCCGAAGTGTAAATATGCAACTTGGTATGAACCAACAAAAGAGAATTGTCCTAATTGCCAAAGTTTACTTGTTATTAAAAATAAGAAAATTATATGTGAAAAATGTGGTTATGAAAAGTAGCCACATTTTTCAAATTACGCAAAATAGAACATTTTTGCGGTGCTAGTTTTTAGTATAATAGCATATAGCGAGATATGTCGAATTTTTATGGCTTGCTTTTTTTAACTATTTTTAGTATGCTATTAAGTTGAGAGGTTTTATAATTATATCTATTTTGGTATAATAATATATGGAAGGAATTAGAATGAATGTATTAAAAATAGAAAATTTATGTAAAAATATAGGGAAGAAGAAAATATTAAAAAATATTTCTTTAGAAGTTAAACATGGAGATATTATTGCCTTTATAGGTCCTAATGGTGCTGGGAAAACTACTACAATTAAATGTATATTAGGGCTTCAAAAGATGAGTTCTGGTCGTGTATATATTAATGGTTATGATATTAAAAAAGATTTTAAATTAGCTATGGAAAAAGTGGGGTGTTTAGTAGAATATCCTGATGTCTATATGTATTTATCAGGCTGGGAAAATTTAAAGATACAGGCAAGAATGTATAAAAATATTATGAATGATGATTTATATCGTATTATAGAACTAGTTGGTCTTGAAGATTATATTCATGAATTAGTGAGTAAATATTCACTTGGGATGAGGCAAAGATTAGGAATTGCGATTGCACTTATTAATTCTCCCGAATTATTAATTTTAGATGAACCAACAAATGGTTTAGATCCGGAAGGAATAAAAGATTTAAGAGTTTTATTAAAAAGATTGGCTAAAAGCGGGGTAGGGATACTTGTTTCAAGTCATAATCTAAGTGAATTAGAAAGCTTTTGTACTAGAGTATGTATTATTTCTAATGGAGAAATATTAGAAGATACTTCAATTAAGAAGATTAAAGAAATGGATGAAAGTAAGTATATTTTAAAAGTTAATGATGTAGATCAATGTCAAGCTTATTTAAATGATTCAGATAAAATATTGGATGAAAATCATATAGAAGTAGTAAGGGATGAGCATGATATAGCTTTATTCATACGCACATTAATTCTTCATGATATTTTAGTTTATGAAGTAAATAAAGAAACTCTTTCTTTAGAAGAAGCTTTTATGAAAAGATCGGGGGAGGGATAGTAATGATTGCTCTTATTAAAAATGAAGGAATTAAATTATTGCGTAAAAGAAGTTTTTATGTTGTTACATTTGTTTTTATTTTATTTTGCATTTTAACAAATATTTTATATCGTACACCTATAGAAATTACCGAAGATTCTCCATCTATTTTAGATCTTGAAGAAGAAAATTTAGGGCTAGATTTAAATGATTCTGAAGAACTTGTAATTTATGTAGAAAACTTAACGCAAATTAAAATAGAGGAATTAAAAGAAGAATATGGTAATCATGAAGTTAATTATATTATTGAAAATTTTTTATATAATCCAATTTATCGTCTTTTTGAAAGCAAATATATTTATGAAGATGAAAATTTAAGTGAGGTCTATCGCTTTGAGGTAGAAGAAGATATTGCCCATATTCAAAATCATGATGTAAAATACTTTTTAGAACAAAGGATTGCTTATTTAACGGATAAAGTTGAAAATACTAAAGGTATTGAATGTGAAAGATATCAAACTCTACTTAATTATGCTCTTTATCGCGAAGGGGAAGAAGTATATTATGATGAAGATCATTATTTGCACGATTCTCTAGTGTTTTTAGAAGAAAATACTTATGAATATATTAATCTATTACATCGTGATCATCTAACAAGTGAAGAAGAAAAAAGATTAAATTATTTAGATAAACAGATGAGTATTCATGAATATGTAATTGATACCCAACAAGATTTATTAAATGATCATACGCTAAGAGCAGTTTTGATTAATTTTTCTTCTGAATTTGGTATCTTTATTTTGATTTATGTTATTATGCTGGCTGGATCATTAGTTAGTGAAGAATATACTCGAGGCACAATCAAATATCTTTTTACTAAACCATTTAAAAGAAGAACTATTTTGACCTCTAAATTACTCATTTTATTATTGTTTATTCCTTTAATTGTTCTTTTCCTTGTTTTAATTGAAATGATTGTTGGGGGAGTTATTTTAGGGTTTGATAGTCTTAGTATTCCAGTTATTATATGGGATGATGGCATAAAAACTTTTCCAGTGTTAGCATATTTAGCAAACTTATTAGTATTAGGCCTTCCTATGTATTTAGTTATTGGTATTTTAACCTTTATGGTTAGTACAATTAGTGCATCTACATCTGCTGCAATAACAATTGGCTTTTTGTTTTATTTACTAGGAAACGTTATTGCCAATATCGCTCTTACTTATGATTTTAAAATATTTAGAGCATGTGTTTCTTTATATTGGGATTTTAGCTATATTTTAACAGGTGGTACTAGCCCTTATGGAAATGACTTGTTAACCTCTCTTTTCGTCATTCTTCTTTATATTATTGTGATGATCTGTATAACTTATGTCATCTTTCTTAAAAAAGATGTAAAAAACTTATCATAATTTGGTATAATCTCCCGTTTGACAGTTGAATAGCAAAAAAAGCTCATGATCCCTTTATTTATACGGGTTTATGAGCTTTT
>CALVHI010000003.1 GCA_944327365.1 uncultured Bacilli bacterium | reverse complement strand
CTAATTGTTGAGAAACATAGTTTTTATGACTAAATTCCCATCTTTTTTTAAATGGGAACTTAAATTTAAAATTAAAGTTAAAACGAATTCTATTGTTTTCAATTTAAAAATATGATATACTATACATGTTTTAAAAAAGGAATGATTATTTATGTTAGAAACGCTTTTATTAATTATATCTGTTTTACTTATTGTTGTAGTGCTCCTACAAGGAAACAAAGCAACAAGTGCTGGACAAGTCATAACAGGAGGAAATGAAGCTTTATTTCAAAATATGAAGGAAAGAGGCTTTGAACTATTTATAAGTAGGTTAACTTTATTTTTAGGCTTCTTATTTTTCGTCATTTCTCTGATTTTGTTCCTACAATAATTAAGTAATTCTAAATTCTATAAACTTAAGATTCAAGGTTTTTGCTTTGAGTTCTTTTTTTATTTTGCTTTGAAGGCGAAGTAAATTTCCAACTTTCAAATTCTTTTTCACTTTAAAAGTTAAGACTAGCTGATAATAAGGCCCATTTTTAAACATATCAAGATCAATAACATCTATAGCTGGATATTTTTTAATAACTTGGTTAATTTTTTCTCTAACTTCTTCATCATCAAAAACAATCCCAATTAGCAATGAAATATTTTGCTTTATTGTTTTTAAAGATTGAATAATTAATATGACAGCAATGACTAATCCGCCAATCATATCGATTTTAGGAATTAATTGACTAAGCAAAATAATGATTATCAAACCCAAAGAAGAATAAGCTTCTGTTTTTGACTCAAAACCTGAAGAAATTAGCAAATCACTTTTATTTTTTAGGCCAACACAATAAAGTTTATTAGCACTAAAAAGTTTTAACAAAACTGTTCCCATAATAATAAAAATGATCCAAATAGAAGGCTTTTGATAATCGATAACAAAACTTAAACAAATGACAGCTACACCAACAAAAACAGCCGTCAAACTCATAAATAACTGTGCAACAAAAAAAGCTTTGCCATAACCTAAAGGATGAGTCTTGTTTGCGCGTTTTCTTCCAATTTTAATTCCTAATAAAGCAATAACATCTGTTACCAAATCACTTACAGTATAAAATCCATCAATAACTAAAGTAAAAGCATTCCCTAAAATTCCCCCTATAATTTTAATAAAAGAAACAAATAAATTAACAAAGATATTTAAATATAACACTTTTTGCTCTTTTTTCATACTTCATCACTAATAATAGTTTGTCTAAATTTACATTTATTAAACATATCAATGGAGTGACAATTTTTTAAAAAAGTCCTAAACAGAAATAGCAATTAATGATATAATGTTTTAGCATGGAGGTAATATATGAAAGAAGAATGGAGAAATTTTAAGGATGGTCTTTGGACTGAAGAAATAAATGTAAGTGATTTTATCAAAAAAAATTACAAAGCATATGAGGGAGATGAATCTTTTTTAGAAGGAACTACAGAAAAAACAAATAAAGTTTGGAATACATGTAGTAATCTTTTAAAAGAAGAATTAAAGAAAAAAGTGTTAGACATAGATGTCGACCATATGTCAGGAATTAATGCTTTTGAACCGGGATACATATGTAGTGAAGATGATTGCATCGTAGGTCTTCAAACTGATAAGCCATTAAAAAGAATTGTAAACCCATATGGTGGTATTCGTATGGTGAGAGAAGAGTTAGATGCTTATGGTTATAAATTAAATCCGGAAGTAGATAAATATTTTAATGAATTTCGCAAAACCCATAACGATGGTGTTTTTGATGCATATACGGATGAAATTAAAAGAGCACGTCATGCTGGTCTTTTAACAGGACTTCCTGATGCTTATGGTCGAGGTCGTATTATCGGCGATTATAGACGTGTAGCTTTATATGGTATTGATTATTTAATCGAAGAAAAGAAGCGTGATTTAGCAAGTCTTTTAGGCCCAATGGATAGAGAGTTAATTCAACTTAGAGAAGACGTATCAATGCAAATAAAAGCCTTGAATGAAATAAAGAAAATGGCTCTTCGTTATGGCTTTGATATTTCCAATCCTGCCAAAAATGGGCGTGAAGCTGTTCAGTGGACTTATTTTGCTTATCTAGCAGCTGTAAAAGAAAACAATGGTGCAGCGATGAGCCTAGGCCGTGTGGATGCTTTCTTTGATATTTATTTTGAAAGAGATTTACAAGAAGGAACAATTACTGAGAGCGAAATTCAAGAAATCATTGATCAATTTGTAATTAAATTAAGACTAGTAAGACATTTAAGAACACCAGAATATGATGAATTATTCACAGGAGACCCAACATGGGTTACGGCATCTATCGGGGGTATTACTGAATCTGGCGAAAGCATGGTTACCAAAACTAGCTATCGCTTGCTTCACACTCTAACTAATTTAGACCCAGCCCCAGAGCCAAACATGACCATTTTATGGAGTGAACATTTACCAGAAAATTTCAAGAAATATTGTGCCAAAATGAGTATTGATACGGATGCCATTCAATATGAAAATGATGATGTGATGCGTCCATTATATGGAGATGATTATGCGATTGCTTGTTGTGTATCAGCAATGCGTGAAGGGCGTGACATGCAATTTTTTGGAGCAAGATGCAATTTAGCCAAAGCGCTACTTTATTCAATCAATGGTGGCATAGACGAAATGAAAAATACTCTTGTAATAGAAGGCTTCAAAAAAAATACGGATGAAGTACTTGATTATGAGAGAGTAAAGGATAATTACTTTAAAATGTTAGAGAAAGTTGCCGAAGTTTATTCTAATGCCATGAACATTATTCATTACATGCATGATAAATATGCTTATGAGGCTGGACAAATGGCTCTACATGACACACATGTAAGAAGATTAATGGCTTATGGTGTAGCAGGACTTTCTGTTGTTGCCGATTCTCTATCAGCAATAAAATATGCAAAAGTGCGTCCAATTAGAAATGAAGAGGGAATTGCGATTGATTTTAAAATAGAAGGTGACTTCCCTAAATATGGAAATGATGATGACCGTGTTGATGATATAGCAAAAGAGATTACAGAAAAATTTTATGAAGAACTTGCTAAACACAAATGCTACCGTGATGCAAAGCCAACTCTCTCAATTCTAACCATTACATCGAATGTTGTTTATGGTTCGAAGACTGGTTCTACTCCTGATGGCAGAAAAGCCGGAGTCGCATTTGCACCGGGTGCCAATCCAATGCATGGTAGAGACGAGTCTGGTGCTATAGCAAGCCTAAACTCTGTTGCGAAACTAGAATATGCTAAATGTTGTCGTGATGGTATTTCAAATACATTTTCCATTATCCCTAGTGCTTTAGGTCATAGTAAGAACGAACAAATTGACAATTTAGTAAGCTTACTAGAAGGTTATTTTAGCAAGGGAGCACATCACTTAAATGTGAATGTTTTAAATAGAGAAACATTAATTGATGCAATGGAAAATCCCGATAAATATCCATTATTAACCATAAGAGTATCGGGCTATGCAGTAAGATTTAACAGACTTACAAGGCGTCAACAAGAAGAAGTAATTTCAAGAACTTTTCACGAGAGAATCTAATGAAAGCTTCTGTTAATTCTATTGAAACCTTTGGACTTGTAGATGGCCCAGGAATACGCACCGTTATTTTCTTAAATGGTTGTAAGTTAAGATGCCTATATTGCCATAATCCTGAAATGTGGAATATGAGCGCTGGAAATTACACTGTTGATGAATTAGCAACTAAAATACTTCGTAACAAACCCTATTTTAAAAGAAATAATGGTGGTGTAACATTCTCTGGTGGTGAACCTCTTTTGCAAATTGACTTCTTACTTGAGATTTGCCAAAGATTAAAAGAAGAAGGTATCCACATAGCAATCGACACTGCCGGTGTTGGTATTGGTAAGTATGATGAAATCCTATCTTTAGTTGATTTAGTATTGCTTGATATTAAACATCCAAATAAGGAAGGATACCTAAAATTAACGGGAAGGGATATTTCCGAAAGTGAAAAATTTATGGAAAGCTTAAATAAAAGTGGCAAACCAGTTTGGATAAGACAAGTAGTTGTACCAGGTATCATGGATAATGAAAATTATTTGCATGAACTTGCTAACTATTTATTAAAGATCAAAAATATCGAAAAAATAGAATTCTTACCATTTCATCATTTAGGTTTTTCAAAATATGCTGAATTAAAATTGGAAAATCCTCTAAAAAACACCCCTGAAATGAATGTAGAAAAATGTCAAGAATTATATGAAAAATTTATGGCTATTTACAACAGTTTATACAGCAATCAAAATTAGTTTGGTTGCTTTTTTGTTAAATATTGGCAGCGAATATTAGTTTGACTAATACATACATTTGTATTATAATATTGTTAGGTGATATTTATGACGTTAGAAGAAAAACTAAAAATTTTAGCTGATAGTGCCAAGTATGATGCATCATGTTCATCAAGTGGTAGTAAAAGAATCAATAGTGGTGGTATAGGAAATGCTTCCTATTCAGGAATATGTCATTCCTTTGCAAGTGATGGCAGATGTATATCGTTACTCAAAATACTTTTAACCAACTGTTGTATTTTTGACTGCAAGTATTGTATTAATCGAAAAACCAATAATGTGAAAAGGGCAATCTTTACCCCCGAAGAAATATGTACAATTACGATGAATTTTTACCGAAGGAATTACATTGAGGGATTGTTTTTAAGTTCAGGTATTATAAAAAGTCCAGATTATACGATGGAATTACTTATTAAAACAATTAAAATGTTAAGATATAAATATCATTTTCACGGCTACATTCACTGTAAAGCCATCCCTGGGGCAAGTGAGCATTTATTAAAGGAATTAGGAAGCCTGGTAGATAGACTAAGTGCAAACATTGAATTACCAACCGAAAATGGTCTAAAACTTCTAGCGCCAAACAAAGAAGAAAATAAAGTTACGAAAATTATGTCTTACGTAAAAGAAAATCGCAAGTCTTCTTTTGCTCCTGCCGGTCAGAGTACCCAAATGATTATTGGAGCTACCAAAGAAACAGATTTAGACATTATGAATAAAAGTGAAAAATTATATAAAAGTTATGATTTAAAAAGAGTATTTTATTCTTCCTATATTCCGGTAAATAAAGATAAATTATTACCAAGCCTTACAACACCGCCCCTTATAAGGGAGCACAGGCTTTATGAGGCCGATTGGTTGCTTAGGTTTTATGGCTTTAAAACAAGTGATTTACTAGATGAAGAAAATCCTAATTTTAATATTTTAATGGACCCGAAAGCCAATTGGGCCCTAAGACATTTAGATGAATTTCCAAAAGAGATTAATCAAGTTAGTTACTATGATTTACTAAAAGTTCCTGGTATCGGCATTAAATCAGCTAAAAGAATTATCGCTTGTCGTAAAAATTTCAAAATTACCTTTGAAGATTTAAAGAAAATGGGTGTTGTTATAAAACGAGCTAAATATTTTATTAGTTGCAACAACAAATATTTTATGAACAGAGAGTATTTTAAGAAAAGCTTTATTGAAGCCAATTTAATTTTAGAAGACAATGTAAAAATAGAAAATAAGAAAGAACAATTAAGCTTATTTTCATGAATATTTATTTATATGATGGAACCTTCAAAAGTCTTCTAGATTTAATAAATAAGCTAATAGAATTAAAAATCAAACCATTAGATATAAAAGATAAAGAAAATTTTAAACCAAACATTCTAGATAACATGATTGAATTAGAACTAGATATGGAGTTTGACATAAGTAAAATAAAAGTATCTAAAAATATCATGAAAACTATTTATTATGTATATTTATCAAGTGATGAACATAAAGAATTAATAATATATTATTTTTTATTAAATGCTCTAAAATACCAAGATAAAATATTTACTATGCGTAATTTAAAATGCGTAAATAGCGCTTTAAAATTAGCAAAACGTGTTAGTAATGAATGCCATAAATTAAAAGGCTTTGTAAGATTTAAAGAAATTAACAATCATGTCTTATATGCCGAGATTGCACCAGATAGTGATGTTTTAGAATTGTTATCTTATCACTTTGCGAAACGTTTAGCAAACGAATATTGGCTTATAAAAGATGTAAAAAGAAATATGTATAGTATTTATAATACACAAAAATACTATATAGTATCAGGAAAAAATATAAATTTAAAGGATATAGAAATAAAGGAAGAAGAAAAAGAAGTAGAAAATTTATGGATGACGTTTTTTAAAACAATAGGAATTGAAGCACGTAAAAACAAGCGATGTCAAATGAATTTTATGCCTAAAAAATATTGGAAATATATAATTGAAATGGAGGATGCTTATGAAAAAGGTAATAACAGGTGAAGAATTATATGATTGTGAAGAACAAGCAATTGAATTATTATGTGGAACAGTTAGGAAAACTTTAGGACCAAGAGGATCAAATGCCATCATTGACCATTCTCTAATGAGCCCTTTTATCACGAATGATGGCGTAACCATAGCAAAAAATATTGAAAGTGAAGATGAACGAATCAATACCATTCTTACTCTTGCCAAAGAAGCATCCATTAAAACTGATGAGGCAGTAGGTGATGGAACAACTTCGACTTTAGTTTTATTAGAAAGCATCTTTAAAAGTGGTCTAGCGAAAATTAAAGATGGGATAAATCCTCACCTATTAAAAAATGAACTAGATAAAGCTTTAGAAAGCGTAATAGAAGAAATAAAAAAAGAAAGTAAAAATCCCAGCGAAGAAAATTATTATGATATTGGAAGTATCGCAGCAAGTAACAAAAGTATTGGAAAACTTATAACATCATTATATTTAAAATTAAAGTCAGGGAGTGCTATTAAAATCTACGAAAGTAAAACCAGTGAAACGTATACTAAAATGATAAATGGTTACAGTTTTGAACCCCTACTGGCTTCTCCTTATTTTTTTCATAATTCAAATGAAATAACATATAAAAACAGTTTAATTCTTATTATGACAAGAGAAGTAAACGAGATAGAAGAGATAAGTGAAATCATAAATTATACCATTGAAAAAAGAATACCCCTAGTAATACTTGCAACAGATTATACTGAAGAGGTAATAAATGAAATTCTATCTTTAAATTTCAACAAAATAATAAACGTTACCTTATTAAAATTACCGGAATATGGACTTCATCAAATAGATGTTTTAAAAGATTTAGAAGTGATTAGTAAAGCAAAAATAGTAAAAGCATCTGATGAATTAAATTTAAATAATTTAGGAAAATGTGAAGAAATAAAAATTACAAAAGACCAAGCTATTATAAGTAATAATCTGAAAAGTGAAGCTATAAAAAGACACATTAATAAATTAAAAGAAAGAATTAAAACAATAGATGATGATTTTGAATTAGAGTTTCAGAGTAATAGATTAGCTAAATTAACAAATGGAATAGGGATTATTTATGTAGGAGCTACTACTACAACCGAAGCAAGAGAAAAAAAGATGCGCTATGATGATGCGCTCTGTGCTCTAAATTGTGCGGCAAATGGCATCATACCGGGAAGTGGTTTAATTTTGTTAAAAATAAAAGAAAATTTAGAAACAAAAAATAATGGTTCAACCATTTTAAAAGAAGCTTTAGATAAACCATTTATGCAAATATTAGAAAACATAGGTGTTAATCCAAATGATATTTACAATAAAATAAAAGAAAATGATTTTAATGTAATCTATAATGCTTCTGAAAACAAATTTGAATTAATATCAAAAACAAAAGTAATTGACCCAACAGCTGTTGTTATCACAAGTTTAAGAAACGCTGTATCTATAGCCGGAATGCTACTTACAACCACAAGTTTAATTATTAATGAATTTAAAGAAGATAATAACTACAATATCAATAATGAAATATAAATTTTCTAAAAAGTTGTCCTTTTTTAATGCAAACATTAGAAGATTTAAGAAAGGAAAAGACAAGAATTGCTTTTAATAAAACTAAGGAGTGTTGATTATTATGAAATTGTTGCGTCTTCCAAAACAAAAGAAATTTAGAATAAATTAAAAAGTATTGTATTAAATTAATAATTTTTGTGATAAAATAATCTGCTAGGAAGTGGTCGTGCCGACGTACCGGCGCGGTCACTTCCTTTTTAAATATTTTAAAAGATAATTCTTTCCTTTAATCCAACTTTATAATATAATAATAACATGAGAGGAAGTTGTTTATGAAACTTTACAATACTTTAACAAGAAAAATCGAAGACTTTGTTCCATGGGAAGAAGGAGTTGTTAAAATATATACTTGTGGGCCAACAGTTTATAGTTATGCTCACATTGGGAACTTAAGAACTTATATCATGGAAGATATATTAGAAAAAACACTCAGATTTATCGGATTTAATGTAACTCGTGTCATGAATATCACTGATGTTGGGCACTTAACAAGTGATGCTGATACTGGTGATGACAAGATGGTTAATAGTGCCAAAAAAGAAAACAAAACAGTATTAGATATAGCTAAGTTTTATACCGAAGCATTTTTTAAAGACACCGAAAAATTAAATATTAAAAAGCCTGATATTGTAAGTCCTGCCACTGATAACATTGATGAATATATAAAAATAATTACCAAACTATTAGATACAGGATATGCTTATAAAGCAGGTGGAAATATCTATTTTGATACCTCAAAATTAGAGGATTATTATAAGTTAACTAATCATGTTGGTGAGGAGTTAATTAGTGGGGTTAGAGATACAGTCGAAGAAGATACCAACAAAAAAAATAAAACCGACTTTGTATTATGGTTTACCAAATCTAAATTTGATTCGCAAGAATTAAAATGGGATAGTCCCTTTGGAAAAGGATATCCCGGTTGGCATATAGAATGTTCGGGTATTTCCCTAAAATATTTAGGGGAATATTTAGATATCCATTGTGGTGGAGTAGACAACATATTTCCCCATCATACCAATGAAATCGCTCAAAGCGAGTCTTATATTGGCCACAAGTGGTGCAAATATTGGGTACACGGCGAACATTTAAATGATGCAACTGGTAAAATGAGTAAATCAAAAGGAAAAGTATTAACGGTTTCATATTTGGAAGAAGAAGGATTTAATCCCCTAAGTTACCGTTTTATGGTGCTTCAGAGTCATTATCGTAAACAATTAACATTTAGTTTCGAATCACTTTCTGGTGCCGAAAATGCCTATAAAAAACTAAAGTCAAGAATTGCTAGTTTAAAAGGCGATGGTAATGTTGATAAAAATGTATTAGAAACATATGTTATCAAATTTAAAGAATGCCTAGAAGACGATATGAATACAGCTAATGCAATTACTTTACTGTATGATTTACTAAAAGTTGATACAACTGATGCTACCAAAATGAAAGTAATAGAAGAAATGGATAAAGTGTTATCATTAGACCTACTTAAAAGAGAAGAAAAAAATATTGATGAGGCACATATCAAAGAAATGATAGAAAAAAGAAATGATGCGAAAAAGAATAAAGATTATGCCCTAGCCGATTCTATCCGTGATGAATTAGCAAATATGGGTATTACTTTAAAAGATACAAGAGAAGGAACAATTTACGAGGTAAAATAATGGGAATAATCATTGATATAATATTTATAATAGTAGTTGGTTTAATTATTTTAATTAACTTGTTATTTAGAAGTGCCGTAAAAACAACAAAAAACATAAAAAATGAAGCGAATTTATCTGGTTTTGAAATAGCAAGAAAAGTATCTTCAAAATTTTGTAACGAAGAACCTCATATTATTAAAAAAAGTGGTAAATATTTAGACCACTATAACAAAGATAGAAATGTGATGAAATTATCACCTGAAGTATTTGATGGGCTAGATCTATATTCTGCAATTGTTGCTATTAACACTGCCCTAGAAGTAGATAGTCAAAGAAAAAATGTCCCCGTTTTTCATAAGTTAAGTTCATTTTTAGTAATTACAAGCTACATTTTTATGATAATGGGAGTTTTTGTCAATAATATATTAGTAATACGCTTAGGAATGATTTTATTTATCTTGGCGTGTATAATGGAATTTATCTTAATTTCATCTTTATTTATTAATGAAGATGAAATAAATAAGCTATATGATTTAGTTAGCAAAGAAAAATTATTAAAACCAATTGACAAATATAAAGATAATTTTATTATACTAGCCCTAAATCATTTAGCGACATTACCGTATAGTTTTATCAATTATTTTAGATAATATACTTTATGATATACTTTATGCTTGTGATATTTATGAAAATATGCTAAAATAGCAATCATGTAAAGGAGTAATAATTAATGAAAAATTTATATGAATTTAACAAAATAGTGTATAAAGGCAATATAGATCGTGATTTTTATTTATTTTGTTGTAATAAAAACAAAAAATTATATCTTTATATTTTTATTCATTTGCTTTTCTCATTTTTAGGATTCATTTCATTAAAAAAAGAATTAGCCAAAAAACAGAAATATCACAAATATTTAAACAAAATAAATAATTTAGATGAAATAATAATAGAATTTGTGAAAAAAAACAGAAAGAAAATTAGCTCTTGGTATATAGATAATTACTCTGATAAAAATGTAATTTTTTCTTCAAGTCCAGAGATAATAGTAAAGCCATTTTTAAACAAAGAAAAATTAATAGCACCAAACTTTAATAAAGAATATGAGTTAGTATTAAGCGAACAAATAAATAATCAAAACAAGATAAATGAGCAATTTAAAGAAGCTTATTATAATAATTTTGATCATATAAAAACATTTAAAGCTAAGTGCGTTTATGTGAAAAAAGGAAATATATTGATAAACTATGTAGATAAAAAAATTTATTCAATTTTTAAAATAATATTAAAATATATCTTACCACTTTTTTTATCACTTTTGCTGTTATTAATATCATTTACTTTTACAACTGTATATTTAGATACAGTAATGATAAACAATTATTTAGAAGACGCGAAGTTATTACTTTTAAATTTAATACCACTTTTATTAATGATTTACATTTTCTTATTTCTAACTAAAAGGATGTGGTTATCATTTTCTATAACTTCCCTATTTGTTTTTTTAATTGGTATAATTAATAAAACAAAATTATATTATCGTGATGATGTGTTTAAATTTGAAGATATTACACTTTTCAAAGAAGCTCTTATCATGACAAGTAGGTATGATATAATTATTAGATGGTATACAATTGTCTTAATCCTTTTATGTATAGGAATTGCAATTTGGTTAAGAAAAAATATAAAAAAAATTAACTTAAAAAAAAGAATTACATTACCTATAGCGGGCATACTAATTATTGCTAGTTATTTCACATATCAAAATGTTTATACTAATGAACAGATTTATGACAGTGTTGGTAACCAGGAAAACATAAATATTTGGATAGATACCAGGCAATCACAGATAAGAGGATTAATTTATCCTTTTATCTATAGCAATACAGAAATTTTAGATAATAAGCCAAGCGGATATAATGAAGAGGAAGCAAAAAATATAATTGATCAATATACATATGATAATATACCAGAAGACAAAAAAGTAAATATAATTGCTATTATGTTAGAAGCATATAATGATTTTTCAAAATTTGATACTATCGAATTTACTAATGATATATATGAAAATTTTCATGAAATACAAAACAACTCACTGCATGGTGAAATAATAGTTAATATTTTTGGTGGTGGAACAATTAATACAGAAAGAAAATTTATAACAGGATATACCAATTTTCCATCATTTAGGAAAGAAACAAATTCTTATGCTAGATATTTCAAAGAACAGGGATATGTAGTAGAAGCAATGCATCCAATTTTTGGTGCGTTTTATAATCGTAATACCGTTAATATAAATCTTGGCTTTGATAACTATTGGAATTATGAAAATAGATTTAGTGAATATAATGGTTGGAATAGCTATGCTAGTGATCAAGAATTATATTCTGAAATTATAGAAGATTTAGAAAAATTTAATAACGAAGGTGAGTATTACTTTAATTTCTCTGTTACATATCAAAATCATGGACCTTACAGCGCCTCTGAAATCAATGAAACTTATATAGAAAATTTAGGATATTCTGATAATGCATACAATATGTTTAATAGATATTTATCAGGAATTAAATCAACAAATGAGGCATTATATGAATTAGTTAATTATATTGATAATTATGAAGAACCAACCATTCTAATTTTCTTTGGAGATCATAATCCATATTTAGGAGAAGCTAACTATGTATATGAAGAATTAGGAATTAATTTAGATTTAACAACTACAGAAGGATTTGAAAATTATTATGGTATTCCCTATATTATTCATGCAAATAGCGAGGCAAAAGAAGTATTTAACAAAGATTTTGCGGGAGAACTAGATACAATTAGTCCCAACTTTATAATGAATGAATTGTTTGAATATATTGGATATGAAGGGAATGAATATTTGAAATATACTAATGAATTAAAAAATCATGTTAGTGTAATTAACAGTATATATTATAAAGAAGATAACGAATATATTCCTACAGAATCAACAAAATATACAAATTTAATAGATGAATTTAATAAAGTTAGCTACTATTGGGCAAATAATTTAAGGGTACATTAGTGCTCTTTTTTGTTAAATAAACAAGTAAAGTTTGCGATATAAGAATATACGTGTTATAATTATTATCAGGTGAAGTATTCATGAGAACTATAAAAAAAATTTCTTTATTTATTATATACTTGTTCACTTTTTTTATAAAACCATTTAAAAAAACAAAAATAATATTATTTGAAAGTGTACCAGATTTAAGTGATAATGCAAAAGCTTTATATGATTATTTAATGCAAAAAAAAATAAATAAATCATATAAAATCTATTGGTTGGTAAATGAACCTAAAGAATACAGCTCAAAAAAAATGGATAATACCTATTTTATCACTAAAAAACATAACAAAAAATTTAAATATATAAAAACAATGTTTATTATGTCGATTGCTGACTATTGCTTTTTTACACATTGTTTTGTAGGTAATAAATATAATAAACATCAAGTAAGATGCTTTTTAATGCACGGTACATCATTTAAAAATTTAAAAAATGTTTATAAAGATTTTTTTGTGGACGTAACCGATGCTATAGTAACATCTAAATTTACCGAAGAAATACATTGTCAAACAAAACAAGGAGTTGAAGGAAAATGCCACGTTTTAGGCTATCCAAGAAATGACATGCTTTATATTAATCAAAAAGAAAAAAATAACCTAAAAAGAATATTTAATTTAAAGGATGATAAAAAAATAATTTTATGGTTACCAACATTTAAGCATTCAAACGTTGATAATCGTAATGATTTAAATGAGCTAACTCCCTCAGATGTTGGTATAATATCTGAGAATAATTTAAATGAAATAAATAATGAGTTAGAAAAATATAATATAGTTTTAATTTTAAAACCACATCCTGGACAGGATATGAAATATTTTAACATAAAAGAAAATACAAATATAAAAATAATGAAAGATAAAGATTTAATTGATAATAATTATACCCTTTATCAATTCATGGCTGTAACAGATGCATTAATCACTGATTTTTCGTCAGCTTATGTGGACTATCTATTATTGGATAAACCAATAGCTTTTGAAATCGAAAATATTGAACAATATAAAAATGGAATAGGTTTTTCAATTGACAATCCATTAGATTATATGCCGGGAATGTTAATGAAAAATAAAGATGATTTAATCAAATTCATTGAATCATTAAATTTAAATCAAGATAAATATGACAAAGAAAGAAAAAAAATGAAAAATCTATTTCACACTTATAAAGACAATAAATCATCAGAAAGAATTATAAAGTATTTTAAGATAGGAGAGGAAAAATGAAAAAGTACAAAATTGGTTTTGTTCAAGGAACATTTGATTTATTTCACATAGGTCATTTAAATTTATTAGAAAATGCTAAAAAGCATTGCGACTATTTAATAGTAGGAGTAAATACAGATGAATTAGTATTAGAATATAAAAATAAAAAGCCAGTTATTCCATTTGAGGAAAGATTAAGAATAGTGGGTGCTTTAAAATGTGTAGATAAAGCCGTAAAAATGGAAAATAGGGATAAAATAGAAGCACTAAAAAAATACAAATTTAATGCTATTTTTATGGGTGATGATTGGAAAGGAACAGACTTCTATAATAAAGTCGAAAAGGATTTAAAAGAAAATTATGGTGTAGATATAGTTTACTTTGAGTACACAAAATCAACCTCATCAACAAAATTAACTAAATTTATAAACAGGTATTTAGAGAACTAGGAAAGGAAATAAGAGATGAAAAAATTTTTAAGATATCTTAAATACAGTTACAATTCATTTAAAAACAGAAAAAATAAAATAGGAGCAAGAAGAACTTTTAAAGCTTTTATTCATGGCTTTAATGTAGACGAATATGCTATATATGGATTGGATAAAAATAACTATAAAGATTATGTTCCAGATTATATAAGGTTAAAAAATAGATTTAAAATAAATGGAAAAGCTAGCATTATATTAGATAATAAATTAATTTTCAAAAGTGTATTTAAAGACAAAATCCCACTAGCAAAAATGTGCTTTTATAAAATAGAAAATCATATATATGATAATAAAAATAATCCCATAAATTTGGAAAATTTTTTAAATCAAATGAGAGACGGAAAATATATTTTAAAACCGCTGAATTTAGGTGGTGGCAATCAAGTAAAAAAAATAGAAATTATGGATAATAAAATTATTATAGATAATAAAGTTTCTAATTTGAATGAATTCGGAATATTGATAAATAATATGACCAGTTTTATTATTGAAGAAGTTATTAGACAAGCAGAATATTCACATAAAATATTTCCTAATTCGGTAAATACAATTAGGATGATAACGATAAAAAATTCTAATGGAGAAATAGAAGCAATTACTGCAGTGCATCGATTTGGTGTGAAAAAAAGTGCCCCAACCGACAATTTATCCAGAGGAGGAATAGTTTGTGAAATTGATTTGGAGACAGGAACTATTAAAACAGAGGTTTCTAAAGTATATCCTTTTGAAATAAAAGTACATCCAGATACAAATGTAAAAATTTATGGAACAAAAATACCAAGATTTAATGAAATAAAAAAAAGAATTATCGAATGTCACAAAGATTTCAATTTTTTTAACATGATAGCTTGGGATACAGTTGTCACAAAGAATGATTTTGTTGTCATAGAAGCCAATACTTCATGCGAATTTGATGCATTGCAAATAAGTAATGGATTAAGAAAAACAAAATTAAACGATTTTTACGTTTGTTATGGAGTATATAAATGAAAAAAGAAATTAGATTAGGTGTGATTATCGGATATATTTCCATGGCTGTTAGCACATTTGTGGCTATTTTCTTCACACCAATCCTTTTAAATAATTTAGGAACTAGTGAATATGGTATATATGCTTTAATATCTTCTGTAATAGCGTATTTTAGTGTGTTAGATTTAGGGCTTGGAAGTACAGCCGTAAGATATATATCTAAAAATTACAAAAAACCTGAAGACATAAAAACAATCAATGGAATATTATTAAAAATTTATATAGGAATAGGTATTATTGCTTTATTATTAGGCATAATTTTATATTTTATATCTGGCTTTATATTTACAGAATTAACAAGTATAGAACTTCATAAATTTAAAATATCTCTTTTAATAATGACAGTATCTGTTGCCATTTCATTTCCTTTTAGTGTTTATAGTTCATATATTACTGCAAACGAAAAGTTTGTGTTTCAAAAAACAACTGTGTTACTACAAAATTTATTAAAACCATTTTTAATGATTATTGTATTAATTTTTGGATATAAATCTATTGCTCTAGTAGCAGTTTTAGCTTTCGTAAATTTATTTACTTATTTATTAAATTATTATTATGCTAGGAAAAAATTAAATTTTGAATATGAATTCAAAAAAATATCAGAAAACAAGCCATTAGTGAAAGAAATGTTTAATTATTCATTTTTTATACTTTTAGCGACAATTGTTGATACGGTGTTTAAAAATACAGATCAAGTAATTTTGGGAGCTGTCTCAGGTACTTTTGCAGTATCCATCTATAACCTATCTATGCAAATTAGAAGTGCTAACAGTAATTTTTCAGCGATAATTAGCCAACTATTTTTTCCAAAACTTACAAAAATGGTGGAAAATAAGGAGCCGATTAGTAAAATTTCGGAAATTTTTAATAGTGTAAGTAGAATTCAGATGATGATATTAACTTTAATCGCAAGTGGTTTTATTATGTTTGGTATTTCCTTTATTGATGTATGGGTGGGCGAAGAGTTTAGAGAAGTATACTTTGTTGTATTGATTTGCATGCTTCCGAATTTAATACCTTTAAGCCAAAACATTGGAATTTATGTATTACAAGCGATGAACAAACATCAATTTAGGGCCGTAATTTTTTTTATTATAGCTATACTCAATATTGTAATATCAATTCCTCTTGCTATGAAATATAATAGTATTGGTGCAGCCATCGGAACTGCAATTGCTGTTATACTAGGACAAATTATTGCTATGAATATATATTACAGTAAAGTTATTAAATTAAATATAAAAAGATACTGGATTAATTTCACTAAAATTGTCATCCCAGTGTTAAGTATTGCTATATTATTAAAAATATTAGTTGACAAGCTACCTATGTCACTGTTATACTTAATAATGTATATTTCTATTTATTCAATTTTATATTCTATTTATATGTATGTCATAATTATGAATACTTATGAAAAAGGATTAATAAAAGAAGTATTTATCAAGATTTGTCGAAAATCTAAATTAATAAAGGGTGAGAAGTGATATGACAAAAATCAAAGAAAATTGGATATATATTTTGTATGCTCTTTTTCCAATAATAAATCTAATAACTAGTTTAATGACTAGGTTTTTAGATTTTCCGTTGACATTAGGATTGATGGTGAGAATAGCATTTTTATTATATTTTATATTTTATATTTTCTTTATAAGCAAAAGTAAATACAAAAAAAAATCAATAATCTATTTAATTATCTGTATTATATATGGAATAATTCATTGCTTAGTAGCAAGTGATATAACAAATATTAGGTCATTATATGTTACATTTAATCATATGTTTAAATTCTTCTATTTTCCTATTCTTATAGTGGGAATGATTTTATATTATTCAGAACATAAATTTGACTCACAAAAATGGAACAAAATTTTATTAATAAATTTAATTACATATTTAATATTACTACTCATACCAATTATTACACAATCATATTTTTATTCTTATCGTGTTGAATTAGAAGGATTTAATGGTTGGTTTTATGCTGCCAATGAAGTGGGCACAATATGTTTAATTCTCTTTTCTAGTAGTTTTAAATTATTAGAAAAAAGTAATATAAAATATTTAATTGTCTTTACGTTGTCTTGTTTATTAATCTCATTGATTCTTACTAAAGTAGCAAACTACGGAATGATTATTATCACTGTATATACTTTCTTAATTTATTTATTTAGCTCAAAAGAAAAGATTAAAAAATTAATAATGTTAGTAAGTGTAATAATATGCACATTATGTGTGTTTAATGCTAATAATTTATTTGAATTATTGGACAGAGAAGAATCCACTAATCCGGTGACTCCCGTAGTACCTGAAGAGCCAATACCCCCAACTATTCCAAATAAGCCAAATGAACAACCGACGATTATAGATAAACTTTTAAGTAGTAGAAACATTTATTTAGAAGAAAACCTAGAAATTTATAAAAATAGTAGTTTAGAAAATAAATTATTTGGTATTGGGTTTGAAGAAGATGCTCAACAAAATGATAAGTTAATCGAAATGGATGCTTTTGACATTTTAATAAGAAGTGGATTAATAGGTTTATTAATTATTATTGCACCATTTATTTTCTTAATTATAAAAGGAGTTGTAAGAATTAAAAAACATGAAATAGAAAATTATCCAAATCTTATAGCGGATTCATTACTTATAGGTTTGTCTCTAGGAATATCAACTATTTCAGGACATGTTTTAGGTGCTCCAGCAGTAACATCTTATTTAGCAATTATTGCATTATTAATATTCTTTAATAAAAAAGATAGGACAGAAAATGAAAAAAATTAGCATATTGGCTCTTCATGATGGTGTAGGAGGAGCCGAAAAATATATTTCAACACTTTGTTTAATGCTAAAAGATTTATATGAGATAGAAGTAATTTTTACTTATAAAAGTAAAGATAAAGTATATGATTATCCAGGAGCCCAAATTACCTATTTAATTAACGATATATCAAACAGAGAAGAATTTAAAAACGCTTTAAAATCAAAAAAATTTTTCTTAACTTTTAAAGAAGGAATAAAATCAGTCAAATTACTATATTTAAAAAGAAAATTAAATATTAAAGCAATTAAAAACATAACAAGCGACTATATTATAACAACACGTGCATTTCATAATAAGTATGTTGGAAAATATGCCAAAAAAAACATAATTAAAATAGCAACCGAACACAATCATCATAATAACAACACAAAATATATTAAAAAAACTTTAAATTGCATTAAAAAACTGGATTATTTTGTACTTGTTTCAAAAGAGCTTTATGAATTCTATAAAGATAAAACAGAAGTAAAATGCTTTTATATTCCAAATACTTATGACCTAAAAATAAAAATAAAATCTAAGCTAAATAATAGCAAAATTATTAGCGTAGGACGGCTAAATCCTGAAAAGGGTTTCTTAGACTTGATAGAAGTTATGAAAAAAATAAATGAAAAAAATAAAGATGCTGAACTTACCTTGATTGGAGATGGCCCAGAAAAAGAAAAGATAATTTCTAAAATAGAGGAATATCATTTAGAAAACAAAGTGCATTTACTAGGTTTTTTAAATAGTGAAGAGATTTCCAAGCATTTAGCGAACAGTACAATATACCTGATGACTTCTTATACAGAATCATTTGGAATTGTATTATTAGAAGCAATGGAAGCAGGAATCTTACCTTTAGCATTTGATAGTGCTCAAGGTGCCTGCGAAGTTCTCGAAAATGATAAAGAGTTGTTAATACCTAATCGAGATACAAATCAAATGGCAAAAAGAGTTTTATATTACCTAAATAATAGGGAAATTTTAAAAGAAAAAGAACAATCAAATAGTAAAAGAAAAAATAAGTATAATGTAAAAGAAGTTCGAAAACTTTGGCTAAAGTTATTAGAAACGAGGTAATTATGTATAAGTCATATTTAGAAAAAATGTATAATCAAGAAAAAAGCATGTTCTTTAAAGAATTAAAAAATATGTTAAACAAGAATCAAAAAAGATTAATAGTAACTGCTAATCCTGAAACTTTAAAATATGCTACAAAGGACGATACTGTATCAAAAATATTAAATGATCAAAATACAGTGATTGTTCCAGACGGAATAGGTGTGGTAAAAGCAGCTCAAATATTAGGAGTAAATATAATAGAAAGAATAGCAGGCATCGATATTGCAAGCGAATTATTGCAATTAGGAAATGAATTAAAAAAGAGTATTTACTTTTTTGGTGCTAAGCAAGAAATAATAGATGATTTATTAAAAGTAGTAAAAGAAAAATATCCTAATTTAAAAGTAGTAGGTTATCAAAATGGTTATGTAAAAGATCGTGATAAAGTAATGAAAGATATAATAAAAAAAGAGCCAGATATTATTTTAGTCGCTTTGGGAATACCGGATCAAGAGAAACTAATTTATCAATATTTAGATCAATTCAAAAAAGGGATATTTGTGGGAGTAGGGGGTTCTTTCGATGTAATTAGTGGGCACAAGAAAAGAGCACCAAAAATATTTATCAAATTGAATTTAGAGTGGTTATATCGTATAATAAAAGAACCTAGTAGATTAAAAAGATTTTATAATAGCAATGTAAAATTTATATTTGAAATAAAAAAAGAAAAGAAAAAGAGTTAAATTCTTTTTTTTTACTATTATTTATGTTATTATATTATCAGGTGAAAGTATGAATTTAGAAGTAAATGGATATTCTATATATCTTATATTATTAGTAACAATCATTTCAAGTTACTTGCTAACTTATTTGGCAAAAAGAATTGCTTATCATGTAGGAGCTATTGATGAGCCAAATGAAAGAAAAGTACATAAAGTTCCGATGCCAAGATGTGGCGGATTAGCCATATTTGGAGCCTTTATTATTGGATACATGATCTATGGTGATCCAACTACTCAAATGTTATCTATTTTAATTGGAGCATTTATTATTGTTCTTACTGGATTTATTGATGATATAAAACCAATTAGAGCTAGAACAAAATTTTTGTTTCAAATTATTGCCGCAGCTATTGTGGTGTTTTATGGAAGCACTTATTTTACAGAAATAACCTTTTTAGGTTTACGTATTGACTTTCCATATTGGGCTGGTACTATTTTATCAGTGCTATTTATTGTGGCTATAGCAAATGCCATTAATTTAATTGATGGCTTAGATGGTTTAGCGGCAGGGATAAGCGCTATAAACTATGCAACAATAGCTATTATTGCATTTATTGTAAATCGTATTGGTGGATTAGATATTATTCTATCATTAATTATGTTAGGAGCAACCATCGGATTTTTAGGACACAACTTTCCGCCGGCAAAAATATTTATGGGTGACTCCGGAAGTTTATTTTTAGGCTTTATGATTGCTGTTATCTCTTTGCTAGGATTTAAAATGACTACAATTACATCATTAGTTGTACCGCTGCTTATATTATCTATTCCAATTTTTGATACATTATTTGCTATAGTAAGAAGATTACTAAAAGGAGAATCTATTGGTAAGCCGGATAAAGATCATTTACATCATCAACTACTTAAAATGAATTTTACTACTAGAAAAACCGTATTAATAATTTATTTTGTTAATGTACTATTTTCTGCTGTATCCATCTTTTATGTAATTGGTGATAATCAATTAGCAATTATTCTTTATGTTATATTAATGATTATAGTACTATTCTTTGTTTTGAAAACAGATATAATATTTAAGCATAAGAAAAAGGAAAAACAAATGAAGAAAGCTGGGGATGATAATGATTAAAGTAATGACAATATTTGGAACTAGACCAGAGGCAATCAAAATGGCCCCACTAGTTCAAGAATTAAAGAGTAGAAAAGAAATTGAATGTATTGTATGTGTAACAGCCCAACATAGAGAAATGTTAGATCAGGTATTAGAAACTTTCAAAATTGTACCTGATTATGATTTAAATATTATGAAACAAGGACAAACTCTAGCAGATATCACAACACGTGCTTTAGTAGGGTTAGAGAGTGTAATAAAAGAAGTTAAACCTGACATCGTTTTGGTTCATGGTGATACAACAACTACTTTTGCAGGCGCCCTAGCAGCTTTCTATAACCAAGTAGATATTGGTCATGTAGAAGCAGGACTAAGAACTTATAATAAATATTCACCATATCCAGAAGAAATGAACAGACAAATGGTATCATGTCTAGCTGATATGAATTTTGCACCAACAGAACTTAGTAAGCAAAATTTATTAAATGATAACAAAAAAGAAAAAACCATCTATGTAACAGGAAATACTGTTATTGATGCAATGAAAACAACTGTGACCGATAATTATTACCATCCCGTTTTTGATTGGATTGGCAGTGATAGAATGATTTTATTAACGGCTCATAGACGTGAAAATCTAGGGGAACCAATGCGTCATATATTTACAGCAATAAAAAGAATAGTAGATGAGTTTGATGATGTAAAAGTGATATATCCAATCCACCTAAATCCAAAAGTTAGAGAGATAGCTAATGAAGTCTTAGGAGAATGTGATAAAGTGAAAATGATTGAACCATTAGAAGTTTTTGATTTTCATAACTTTCAAAATAAAACTTACTTAATTCTTACAGACAGTGGAGGAGTTCAAGAAGAAGCACCATCTCTTGGGAAACCAGTATTAGTTTTACGTGATACAACCGAAAGACCGGAAGGAATAGAAGCGGGAACGCTTAAGCTAGTTGGAACCGACACAGACAAAATCTATGAAGAAACAAAAAAACTTTTAACGAATAAAGAAGAATACGAAAAAATGGCAAAAGCAGTGAATCCATATGGCGATGGTTTTGCAAGTAAATATATAGTGGATGCAATTATTGAAAAATACAAAAATCAGGAGGGACTATGAAAGATAAAATATTAACAGTATTATTATACATTTTTGCTTTTTTATTTCTAATATATCCAACTTCATATGGAATTTCAGATTTAAAAATTGTAGTAATTTTTGTAACAATTTTATTACTATTACTATTTATATACAAAAAAAGTAAAATACTCAAAAAGATACACATTAAAGAAAAATATTTTCCCTGGATAATATTACTGTTAGCAATTATAACAAGAATAGGAATAGTATTATTATTTGAAAACCATTTAGTTCAAGTATCAGATTTTGGAGGAGCTTTAAATGCATCGAACATTATGGATTTTTCAAGTGATTATTATCGAATTTTTACTCATTGGATTCTATATCCTACCATGGTTCATGGTATTTATCAAATATTTGGCAGTTCTCAATTAGTAGCATTACTTACAAACGCCATTATATTAATCATATCTTCCTTATTGGTCTATAAAGTCTCATTTTTAATTTTTAATAACAAAACATACGGATTTATATCAAGTTTATTTTACATATTATGGCCATCCAACATTTTATATACCCTAATTTTTAGTCAAGAGCATTTTTGCTTATTATTACTTTTACTAATTTTATGGCTATTTCTAATAACAGAAAAAAGTGATAAAATTACACTAAATAAGAAAAAAATAATTAGTTTTATATTAATAGGTATAAGTTTAGGATTAAGTACTTTCTTTAAAAATTTTGCACCGGCATTTATCATAGCTTTCATAATATACTACTTTCTTAAAGGATTTAAACAGGAATATTTAAAAACTTACATATTAAATAACTTAGGTGCAGTAATGATAATTTTAATAAGTATGCTTATTAGTAAAAATTTAATTTTTATGGAAATTGATCATATTGCCGGTCATGAAGTAGCAAGAAACATTACCCCCTGTTACTTAAACGTTGGTTTAAATGGTGATGGTAGATATAACGCAGAGTTATATGGTGAATATTATACCGCGATAAGAGAAAATAACTACGATTACGATAAAGCAAATGAGGAGATAATAAAATTGTTAAAAAACAGATTATTTAGTAAAGATAGTACACTTTTAGATCCAAACTTTTTTGACAATAAGGCTACGATAATTTTTGGCAATGATAACTCTAAAATAACATGGGTTATAAATTCAATAAATGCAAAAGAATATATTGATGCATCTAATATTTTAGAAGACACGATTAAACCAATTAATAATGATTATTTTATTATTTTAGTAACACTAATGGCATTTGGTCTTGTCAGTATTCGAAATAGTAATTTAAAAAAATTTTTATTATATTTGATTTTATTTGGTAGCTTGTTATTACTTATATTAGTAGAAGCTCAAAATAGATATATGTATGCAGTACAGCCAATTATATGTATTTTAGCAACTGGAGGATTATTTGACTTAATAAAATATTGGGAGGTTAAAAATGAAAAAATACCTAAAACTAATAAGAGTAAAGCATTGGATTAAGAACTTGCTTATATTTTTGCCACTAATATTTAGCCGAGAAATTAACCAATCTAATATAATTCTTACTATTCTTGGATTTATCAGTTTTTCTTTAGCATCTTCTATTATTTATATTATAAATGATATTAGAGATAAAGAGAAAGATAAAAATCATCCCACCAAGAAAAATAGACCAATTGCAGCTGGAACAATTTCAATACCAAATGCCTTAACAATTGCTGGATTATTTTTAATAATTACGATAGCAATTTTAATATATTTAAGCACATATAACCATTTTATAAGTATATATATCATCAGCTATATTTTATTGAATATAATGTATAGCTTCGGCCTAAAAAATATTCCTTTATTAGATGTATTTATTCTAGCACTAGGCTTTTTAATAAGGGTACTATATGGTGGAGCTATAATTAATGTTGAAGTATCAACATGGTTATTCTTAACTGTATTATCCATTTCATTCTACTTAGGGTTAGGAAAAAGAAGAAATGAATTAATGGCTCAAGAATCAATCGGAAATAATACAAGAAGTGTTTTAAAATACTATAACAAAGAATTTTTAGATAAAAATATGTACATGTGTTTAAGTATGACTATTATTTTTTATTCATTATGGTGTCAAGACTTGAATTCTAAATATATTATGTGGACAATCCCTGTAGTATTACTAATATGTATGAAGTATTCACTTAACATTGAATCAAATAGTTTAGGTGATCCAGTAGAAGTCTTATTAAAAGACAAAGTATTAATTTTATTAATAGGAATATACGCAATTGCAATATTTTTAACATTATATGTAATAAGGTGATAAAACGTGTATAACTTATATGACTTTGACAAAGCAATATATGATGGTGATTCCAGTGTAGACTTTTTCTTATTTTCTATCACTAAAAATTGGCTTTTTATTAAATATATTCCAAAAGATATTATTGCTATCATAAAATATAAAACTAAAAAAATTAGTAAAGAAGAAATGAAAGAGACCTTTTTCTCCTTTTTAAGAGAGATAGATGATTTAGATACTCATGTAAAATCATTTTGGGATAAACATAATAAGAAGATTAAAAAATGGTATTTAGCAAAAGATCATTCTAAAGATATAATTATTAGCGCATCTCCAAGTTTTTTAATAGCACCAATTGGAAAACTTTTAAAAGTTAAAGATGTAATAGCAACAGAAGTAAATAAAAGTAATGGAGATTTCATTAGTAAAAACTGCTATGGCAAAGAAAAAGTAAACAGATTATTTAAAAAATATCCTAACATTAAAATAAAAGATGCTTATTCAGACAGCTTATCGGATATGCCACTACTAAGATTAGCCGAAAATCAATATTTAGTTAATAAAAGAAAAGTAAAAAAAATAAATTAATCTATACTAACAATATTTAATATGTTAAAATAAGTGACATGGAGGAAAAAAGATGAAAATAGAGGATAAATTATTTATATTAATCATTGTGTTAATAATGCTCGGTGGATTAGTAAAACCCATTCTATTTCCAAAGGAGACAAACTATTTAGAAAATCGAGAAGCTAATCAAATACCCGAATTGAGCTTAACAACTATTTTAGACAAAACTTACCAAGATGATTTTGAGTTAGCTCTTGCAGATCAAATCCCGTTAGCAGGTAACATGAAATTAACAAATAAAACTTTTAACATACTATTAACATTAGCTTATTCAAATATAAGTAATAATAATTACGTAAGCTTAGGAAGTGGAATCTATCTGATTGAAAATTATATAACTTATGGAAGAGGAAGTCTAAAATCCAAAATTCCTCAATTAGATATAAAAATTTCAAATTTTAGTTTAAAAAAAGAGCAAAATCCAGATGTGGAATTTTACCTATATTATATTGAAAAAGATACAGATATTAATTTTGAAGATAACGACAAATTGGGAGCTTACGAATATATAATTGAAAACTTGAATCCAACAATAAAAGCGGCTAAATTCGAAATTAATAACATTGATAAATATAAAGAATATTTCTATAGGACAGATCATCATTGGAATTATAAAGGCTCCTATAAAGGGTATCAAGAATTAACTGAATTAATGGGGTTAGACAATATAATTACTCCAGATGATGAAGTATGTTTAAATTTAAATTGGAGTGGATCTAAAGCACGAGCTTTTGGAGGCCAACAAATATTTAAAGAAGAATTTTGTGCTTATAAATTCAATTTTCCAGAACACACCATTTTCATAAATAATGAATCTGCAAATAATTATGGTAAATACGAAGAATTTTTTAATGGTTCAGGAAGTGAAGTTTCATACGGAATTTTTTATGGAGGAGATGTTGGTTTATTAGAATTTAATTATCATCAAGAGAATAAAGAAAATTTACTAATTATAGGAGAATCCTATGACAATGCTATTAACGAATTATTAGCAAGTCATTTCAATAAAACATATAATGTCGATTTAAGGGCTTATGAGGAAGATATAGGTCAAGAGTTTAATTTAAACGAGTTTATAAGTGAACATGATATTGATAAAGTTTTATTAATAGGAAATATTGATTATTATACATCAAATGTATTTGTATTAAATTGAAGGAGTGAAAAACATGGTATTTAGTAGTTTAACATTTATATTTTATTTTCTACCATTATGCTTAATCTTATATTTTATAACACCAAGAAAATTTAAGAAGTTAAGAAATATTATTTTGTTAATTTTCTCTTTAGTATTTTATGCTTGGGGAGAACCAAAATATATTATTTTAATGTTACTTACTGTAACAGTAAGTTATTTTAGTGGATTATTAATTAATTATTTTGATGAGAAGAAAAACAAGAAATTAAAGAGGCTCACACTAATTGTATCAATCGTATTAATTATCGGAAGTTTAATATTCTTTAAATATACAAACTTTATTATCGATAATATTAATAGTATATTTAATAGTAATATCGAAATAAAAAATATAGTTTTACCAATTGGTATTAGTTTTTATACCTTTCAAATTCTATCATATGTTATTGATTTATATTGGAAAAATATCAAAGTCCAAAAAAGTTGGTTTAACTTATCATTATACGTTTCCTTTTTTCCGCAACTTATTGCTGGTCCGATTGTTAGATATGAAACCATTGAGGATCAATTAGATCATAGACAAGAAAGTTTAGAAAAAGTTGTATCAGGAACAGAAAGATTCTTGATAGGTTTAGCCAAAAAAGTTTTAATTGCCAATCAAATGGCAATACTAGCCGATGCCGTATTTGACAACAGCGCTCTAGCAGGTCTTTCTTATCCAGTAATTATTTTAGGTATTCTAGCTTACACCTTCCAAATATATTTTGATTTTTCAGGATATAGTGATATGGCAATTGGATTAGGACGTATCTTTGGATTTGAATTCTTAGAAAACTTTAATTATCCATACATATCTAAAAGTATTACTGACTTCTGGAAAAGATGGCATATTAGTTTAACTACCTTTTTTAGGGAATATTTATATATCCCACTCGGTGGAAACAGGGTAAGTACAAAAAGATGGATTTTAAATATGTTAATTGTGTGGTTTTTAACAGGATTATGGCATGGAGCAGCTTGGAACTTTATTTTATGGGGCTTATATTTTTTCGTAATTTTAATATTAGAAAAAACAGTATTAAAAAAGATAATAAACAAAACACCATATTTAGTAGGTTTTGCTATAACATTTATTTTAATTAATATTGGATGGGTTTTATTTAGAGTAAATAACCTAAGTGATATAGCATTATTATTAAATAGTTCATCAACCATTACTTTAAACAATTTAATAGCAAGTAATCCAGATATTATATTATCGCTAGTTTTACTACCGTTCGCTTTCTTCTTTAGTTTAAATATAATGAAGAAACTAGATGACAAATTAATAGGTAAAAGATGGTATGGAATTATTAAAAAATTAGTTTTATTAGGATTATTTGTTGTATGTATATCTTTCTTAGTAAGCAGTATGTACAATCCATTTATCTATTTTAGATTTTAAATAAAGAGGTGAATTCATTTGAAACTTGAAGACAAATTATTTATCATAGCATTAATAGCAATTTTATTAGGAGGACTCTTAGTTCCAATAGTTAGACCAAGAAATTATAATTACTTAGAAAATAGAAGCGCTAATCAAATACCAAAGCTTTCTATTGAAAGTTTACTTGATAAAACTTATCAAGATAATTTTGAACTAGCTCTAGCAGACCAAATTCCTCTAGCAGGAACCATGAAACTTGCCAATAAAACTATTAGCGTATTATCCAGAATATATTATCCATTTTATGATGATAAAGATAAAATTAGCATGGGATCTAATCTTTACTTAAAAGATGACTATTTAATTTATAATACTGATAATATAGATGAATTTAAAAATGTATTAGACAATAGAATTGTCAATTATAATGAAAAAACACAAGAAAATCCAAATGTTGAATTTTATTTATATTACATAGAAAAAGATAATGATATAAATTTTGAAAATAACAAAAAAATAGGAGTTTACGAGTATTTAATTAGTGGATTAACTGAAAATATTAAGACTGCTAAATTCGAAATTAATAATATATCTGAATTTAAAGAATATTATTTTAAAACTGACCATCACTGGAATTATAAAGGCTCCTATAAAGGATACCAACAAATAGTTGAATTATTGGGATTAAATAATGCGATGAGTCCAAGCAAAGAAGCTTGTTTAAACTTTAATTGGAGTGGTTCCAAAGCAAGAAATATAGGAGGGCAATTAATCTTAAAAGAACCATTTTGTGCTTATCGGTATGATTTTCCAGAACATGAAGTTTACATGAATGATGAGGTATTAAATGAATATGGACAATATTTAGAATATTTTGATAATAAGTTATCAGAAATGAATCTTTATGGAAATTTTTATGGTATGGATACAAGTTTAGTTGAAATTGATTATCATCAAGAAGAGAAAGAAAATCTTTTAATAATTGGTGATTCCTTCGATAATGCAATTACAGAATTACTTGCCAGTCACTTTAATAAAACATATAACATAGATTTAAGATATTACGAAGATGAAATGGGAGAAAAATTTAATTTAAATGAATTTATAAATGATAATAAAATTGATAAAGTTTTATTAATAGGAAATATCACTTATTTTAATTCTGATACATTTTTATTAACATAAAAAGAACTGAAACTTGAAACTCAGTTCTTTTATTCTACGGTAACAGACTTAGCTAAATTCCTAGGCTTATCAACATCTAAGCCTTTTTCTTTGGCTATATAATACGCTATAAACTGTAAAGGAATGATTGCAAGTATTGGGCTTAGAATTGGATCTATATTAGGAATGGTAATCACATTATCACCCTTAATATCTTGATTCGTAACTAAAATAATATTAGCTCCCCTTGATTTAACTTCTTCTAAATTACTAAATGTCTTTTCATATACTTGTGCATCCGTAAGAATTCCAAAAACATAAGTCCCCTTATCGATTAAAGCAATTGGCCCATGTTTCAGTTCCCCAGCTGGATATGCTTCACTATGTATATAACTAATTTCTTTTAATTTTAAAGACCCTTCCATCGCTGTATGATAATCATTTCCTCTACCTATATAAAATAAATCAGTCTCTTTACTCATTCTATGAGCAAGTTCTTTAAACATATCTTCATTTTTAAATACTTCTTCCATCAATCTTGGTATTTCAATTATATCTCTTTTTAAAGCTATGATCTCATCATTTACACCTTCTAATACCTCTTTCATATAAAGTGCAAGACTAACCATAATACCTACCTGAGCAATATAAGCTTTAGTAGAAGCAACCGCAATCTCTGGCCCAGCATGTGTGTAAATTGTATATTTTGCTTCTCTTGTAATTGAAGATTCAAAAACATTTGATATAGCAATCGTTTTAGCTTTCCTTTCTCTTGCAAGCTTTAATGCTGCAATCGTATCTGCTGTTTCCCCAGATTGACTAATAAAAATACATAAAGTTTGTTCATCAAGTATTGGATCTTGATATCTAAATTCACTAGCCACTTCAACTATAACTGGAATTCGACACAACCGTTCAATCGCATATTTCCCAACTAAACCTGCATGCATTGCCGTACCACATGCAACAATATATATTTGCTTTAATTGTTCTAAATATTTTTTATCTAATGAAAACTCTAAAAAGTGAATAGGTTCATGAGCAGAAATAATTCCATTTAAAGTATTTTTAAATGCTTCCGGTTGTTCATGAATTTCTTTTAACATATAATCTTCATACCCATTTTTATCTATCGCATCCATTTCCCAATCTATTTTTTTACTTTGTTTAGAAATTTCATGAAACTTAGAGTCATAAAACGTAATAACATCATCGTGTATAATTGCTTTTTGCCCGTCTTCTAAAAAATAAAAATAATTAGTATACTGGAGTATAGCTGGCACATCAGATGCAACATATATTCCATCACATCCTTTACCAATAACAAGGGGACTATTATTTTTAGCTACCAAAATAGTATCAGGAAGAAGGGGTGTAATAATAAGGATTCCATAACTACCCCTTAAATCTTTCAAAGTATGTTGAAAAGCTTTTATTACATCTTTATCTTTTTGATAATAATATTCCATTAAGACAGGAACTACTTCCGTATCAGTTTGTGATGAAAAAGAAAATCCTTCTTTACACAAAAAATCCTTTAATTCCAAATAATTTTCTAATATCCCATTATGAACAACAGCAAAATGATGATTTTGATCTATATGAGGATGAGCATTTTCTTTAGAAGGAATACCATGAGTAGCCCATCTCGTATGAGCAATTCCAATATTCCCGGTAAACTTATCATATTCTAAAATATTCTCTAAATGATCAATCCTTCCCTTATCTTTTATACTAATAATTTCCCCATTTTGAATAAGAGCAACTCCAGCTGAATCATACCCTCTATATTCTAATGTTTTAAGTCCTTTAATTAACGAATATATAGCTTTATTTTTTCCTACATATCCTACAATTCCACACATGTATTTTCACTTCCTTTACAAAATCTTGAATAAATAGTACTATAAATATAATTTCTTGTCAATTATAGATTTAAAAACCTCCTAAAAAATGATAAAATAATAACAAGAGGTAGATATGAAAACATTAAGCATTATAATTGGAAAACTAACTTTAATTGTAGGAAAACTTCTTCATCGTGGGTCATCTTTGCCAGGCATGCTAGCTTTAAAAGTAGATAAAAATATTTTATCCAAGCTAAAATACCCTCCTATAAGAGTGATAGTAACAGGATCATCAGGAAAGGGAGGTACTTCTCGTTTAATTGCCGATGTTTTAAAAGAAAATGGCTATAAAGTAAGTTTTAATACTGCTGGTTCAAACTTAAAGTATGGGGTTTCAACCCTATGTATAGAGGCTTGTAATCTATTTGGCAAAATAAAAACGGATGCTTTAATTTTAGAAGTAGATGAAAGACATGTTAAAGAAGTATATACAGGAATTAATCCAAATTATATAGTAATAACCAATATTACAAAAGATCAACCCCCAAGACAATATCATATTGATGCCATATTAAAAGAAATAGAAAAAAATATACCCAAAACAGCAACAATCATTACCCCAATGGATGAACCCTTCTTAAGAAACTTTGAACTTGATTTACCCAATAAAAATATTTATTATACTCTAGAAAAAAACAAATATTCATACCAAACTCAATTATTTGAAAATCTAAATACATACTACTGTCCAAAATGTAATGAATTATTAAAATATGATTATTATAACTTTGAAACATTAGGAAAATACACATGCTCTAAATGTGACTTTAAATGGATTAAACCTGAAGTGATCGGCAAAGATTTAAATTTAGAGGAAAAAACAATTTCAATTAATGACAAAACTTATAATATTGGTGGAGATATGATATTTAATGCCTATAATACGTTAGAATGTTATACGCTTTTAATATCTTTAGGCCTTGATGAAGAAGCAATATGTCAAGGGATCAACAAACATAATCAAAACAAAAATTTAGAGTTTATAAAAAAGGGAAAATTATACAAAGGGTTAAATTGTAAAGCTGAAAATGCTACAACCTACAATCAGTGTGTATATAAAGTATACTTAGATAAAGATTTAAAAGATATAATTATTGGATGGAAAGAAATTAGTAGAAGATACAATCACTTTGATGTATCATGGTTATATGATATTGAATTTGAATTATTAAATAATAATACTTTAAATAAAATATATGCTGTAGGGATTGATAAAGAAAACATAAAAAAACGCTTGTTACTAGCAAGAATTCCGGAAGAAAAAATTATAACCGCTGATAATTTAAATGAAATAAAAAAACAGATAAACAAGAGTAAAGCAAATAAAATTTATGGGATTTTGAATTTTGATTATATGGAACCATTTGAACATACTTTTAAGGAGGATTCAACATGTTAACAATTGCCCATCTTTACCCCTATGAATTATCACTATATGGGGAAAATGGTAATATAAAAGCGCTAATTTATGAATTAAATAAGCAAAACATAAAATATAAGATCGTATTAATTGATAAAGAAGATAAATTAGAATTTTCTAAATATGACTTAGTTTATATAGGAAGTGGAAGGCCTAAATATCTAGAAGAAGTAAAAAAGCGTTTATTTCTCTATAAAAAAGAAATACTAAGTTACATAGAAAATAATGGTATTTTACTAGCCACAGGGAATGCTACTTATATATTAGATTTTTTAGAATTATATGAGATAAAGTATTGTGAAAAAAGACAAGTCCATGATGTTTTAGCAACTACTTCTCTATGTAAAGGCGTGATCAAAGGATTTCAAAACACGGAGTATCAGATTGCATCTACTAAAAATATTCTATTTAATATAGAAGAAGGATGCGGTAATAATAATACTCAACTAGAAGGATACAAAGAAAAGAACTTTTATGCAACTACAATTATTGGCCCAATCTTAGCAAGAAATGATAATCTAAATCATTATTTCATCTCTTTATTAACACATAAAAAAAATGTTGATAATTCTTAATAATTCAACATTTCATCTATTTATTTTTCTTTAAATTTTTATTAATAAGTCTAACTTTAACTCCTTTTTTTCTAGCAAAAGTTTTCTTAACACCCTTTGGTAAATTAGCTTTATAAGTTTTCAATTCTCCACCTCCTATAAACCTTGACTAAAGCTAATTATAACACTAACTTGTCTAAAAGCCAATAAAAATCGAACTTCTTGACAATTAAAGATGGGAATAATATAATTAACGTGAGTTAAAACTCATAGAAAGGAAAAATATGTTAGAACTAAAAAATATAAATTTCAAAAGAAACAACAAAGTTATCTTAAATAATATAAATTTAACTTTAGATGATAATAAATTCTATTGTATAACAGGTCCTAATGGCAGTGGCAAATCAACGCTTGCCAAAATAATCATAGGTCTTACTATTCCCGATAGTGGTTCTATCATTTATAATGGAAAAGATATTACTAAATTAAGCATAGATGAACGAGCTAAGTTAGGAATTGGTTTTGCTTTTCAGACTCCTGTAACCTTTAAAGGATTAACAGTATATGATTTACTCAAAATTGCTACAGGAAAAGCGGTAGAAAAAAAGGAAGCTTGTAATATTTTGTCTAAAGTAGGATTATGTGCCAAAGAATACATCGATAGAGAACTAAACAATTCTTTATCTGGTGGTGAATTAAAAAGAATTGAAATAGCCAGTGTCATTGCAAGAAATCCCAATATATCCATCTTTGATGAACCAGAAGCCGGAATTGATTTATGGAGTTTTAAATATTTAACAGGAATATTTAAAGAGATTGGTATGAAGAAAAAAGGAACAACTATTGTGATTTCCCATCAAGAGCGGATACTATCTATCGCCGATGCTATCATTTTATTAGAAGCAGGGCAAATTAAAGAGGTAGGAACGAAAGATACGATGTTAGAAAGCATTTTATCTCCGATTTGTCCAAAAGGAGGTAATCATGAATAATACAGATAAAGAATTATTGAGTGAAATTAGTGATACATTTAATGAGAATGCCGAAGTTTATAACATCAGAAAAAATGGTGAGAGTATTAAGCGAAAAGTAAATGATTATATTAGTATTGTAACCAAAGAAGATAAAAGTGGCATTGATATTTATGTCAAAGAAAATACTCTTTTTGGAATCGTTCACATCCCAGTTATTATTACCGAAAGTGGTTTAACAGACGTAGTCTATAATGATTTTCATATTGGAAAAAATGCGAACGTCATCATTTTTGCTGGCTGTGGAATCCATAATGATAAACACAAAGATTCAGAACATGATGGTATTCATCGTTTTTATCTTGATGAAGGTGCTAAAGTGAAATATGTTGAAAAGCACTATGGCAAAGGAAAAGGAAAGGGCAAAAAGACCCTTAATCCTACAACTGAAATATATATGAAAGATAACACTTCAATGACGATGGACAGCATCCAAATAAAAGGAGTAGATGACACGATTCGCATTACCAAAGCTTATCTTGACAGCAATACTACCCTTGAAATATCTGAAAAAATCCTTACAACGGGTAAAGAGACTGCTAAAACAGAATTTATTGTTGAACTAAATGGCGAAAATTCAAGTGTTCATGTAACCAGTAGAAGTGTAGCAGAGGGCTCCTCTTACCAAGAATTTACCTCAAACATTACTGGTAATACCAAATGTTATGCCCATATCGAATGTGATGCTATTATTAAAGATGAAGGTTGTGTAAAAGCTATACCTGAGATTTATGCTAAAAATATTGATGCTAATCTAATTCATGAAGCAGCAATTGGCAAAATTGCCGGCGAACAATTAAAGAAATTGATGACTTTAGGCTTAAATGAACATGAAGCTGAAGAAGTTATTATTAAAGGATTTTTAAAATAACCTATCGTTTTAATGAATAATATATTAAACACTAAATTAAAAGATGTGAAACAAAATGTGTAAATAAAGCAAAAAAAGTTTCACGTTTTTTTAATGCTTTGTGTTATAATATAATTGTGAAACAAAAATATAACATTTTAGCCAAAAAGTTTCACATATTTATAAGGAGGAATTATGTCAGAAAAAGTTGAAATTATATCCCTATTGCAAAAAAAAGAAGCACTATTACACGAATTATCGTCTCTTACATATGGATCAGTAGAAATAAGAGAAAACGATAATAACAAATATCTATATATCCATTATCGCGAAGAGGGAAGACTGCAAACCAAATATGTGGGAGAATACCAGGAAGAACTATACAATTTAATATTAAAAAATAATGTTAGAGCAAAAGAAATAAAAAGAAAAACAAAAGAGATAAATAAAAGATTAAAGGAATTGAAATATATAGAAGAAGAATTAAGTGAAGAAGTAGAAAGAAATATTGATTTCGCTAAAAGACATATGGTAGACACCATTTATAAGCAAGCTATATTAGAAGGAGTTACAACTACTTATGCTGATACTGAAAGTATAATAGAAGGTGGTAAAGTAAATAATATGGCATCAGACGATATCATGAAAATAGTAAATCTAAAACATGCTTGGGAGTTTATATTAAATAAAAGTGTTATTTTAAGTCCTACAGATTTTGCCTTATTATGTGAAATAAACAAATTAATTGAAGAAGGATTTTACTATTCTGCTGGAAGTTTAAGAAATGTTCCTGTAACAATTGGAGGGACTAAATGGCAACCACCCATCCCAATTGAAAGTACTATTAAAGAAGATTTAAAAAATATTTTTGATCAAGAAATGAATGATATAGATAGAGCAACAGAACTTTTATTATATGTAATGAAAAAGCAACTATTTATTGATGGTAATAAAAGAACATCTGTATTGTTTAGTAACCACTATTTAATTTCGAAAGGAAAAGGAATTATAGTAATACCAGCAGAATTAACAGATGAGTTCAAAAATTTACTGATTACATATTATGAAGGCAAAGACGAAAAAAGAATAAAAAAATTTGTAAAAGAAAGGTGTTATATGAAAATATAGATAAAACATATGTGTAAAGTCATATATGTTTTTTAATTATAGAACAAAAGGAATTCCCAGATACAAATGTTATGCCGGATATATTACAAGTAAAACAAAAAAGAGTATGAATCTTTAGGATGAAATATCAACAAGTGTCATTATAGCTTAATAAAAGATTTCAAAATATTCTATAAATACGAAGAAAAGCAAAAAATTGTGAATAAGTGGATATGGCTGGGTAAGTACCTATAAAGGAACTACTAATATTGGCTTAACAGATGTTTATAATCCAAAATTAAATGATAATAAAATTTTTAAAGAATATTTAAAAAAATTAAATATAGAATACACCGATAGGAATAAGAAAGGGCATAATAAACAAAAATATTTATTATGTTGGTGATGCAGTTGGTTAACATTATCAGGTTTAAGATATGGACTTTATACGGGAAAAATATGTGCAAAAGCGATAAACAAAAAGCATAACAGTATATACAAAAGAAGCATTTTAAAACTAAAATTGAAATTATTATTAAAAATATTTTATTTAAAAGGAATATTATTTTTAATCTTTAATATAGGTAGTCGCTTCTTTAATAAACTAATAGCCTATATTTTCAATCGCTTTTTCATAAACAAAAAATAATTAGTTTCTTAACTAATTACTTTTCATTTCAAGCAAGATATCACGAAGTTCCATAGCTCGCTCAAAATCAAGATTACGAGCAGCTTCCCTCATTTCTTCTTCTAAAGTTGCCAAAATATTTTCTTTTTCTTTCTTACTCATCTTAGGTTTTTGAGCTTTATTCTCAATTTCATTAGAAACAACTTCTTTAATTTCTTTGGAAATTGTTTTAGGAATAATATGATGTTCTGTGTTATATTGCTCTTGTATTTCCCGACGACGTGCCGTTTCTTTAATGGCGGCATCCATCGCTTCGCTCATTGTATCAGCATACATGATAACATGACCATTTTGATTTCTAGCACAACGTCCAATCGTTTGAATAAGACTTCGCTCACTACGTAAGAATCCTTGCTTATCCGCATCCAAAATACAAATTAAACTAACTTCTGGGATATCAAGACCTTCACGAAGCAAGTTGATACCAACAACACAATCATAGACACCAAGCCTTAGTTCACGAATAATTTTAAGACGTTCCAGTGTTTTAATTTCACTATGTAAGTATGCCACTTTAATACCCATTTCTTTTAAATAATTGGTTAATTCTTCACTCATCCGAATCGTAAGAGTTGTAACTAAAACACGTTCATTTTTTTCAATCCGCAAGCGTATTTCTGCAATAATATCATCAATTTGGCCTTCAGTTGGCTTAACTTCAATTGTTGGGTCAAGTAAACCAGTTGGTCTGATAATTTGTTCGACGTATTCTCCGTGCGTATGTTCAAGTTCATAATCACCAGGTGTGGCAGAAACATATATAGCTTGATTAATTTTACTTTCAAACTCTTGAAAGTTTAAAGGTCTGTTATCAAGAGCACTAGGAAGACGAAATCCATAATCTACCAAAGTTTGCTTCCGCATTCTATCCCCATTATACATACCTCTAACTTGTGGTAAAGTAACATGGGATTCATCTACAACAAGTAAAAAATCTTTCGGAAAAAAGTCGATTAAACAAGTAGGAGTTTCCCCAGCGCCACGTAAAGCAAGGTGTCTAGAATAATTTTCAACGCCATTACAAAAACCAGTTTCCTTAAGCATTTCAATATCATAATTAGTTCTCTCGCGAAGCCTTTGCTCTTCTAATAACTTTCCTTCACTTTTCAGTTCTTTAAGACGTTCATCAAGTTCAGCTTGAATTCTTCTAATTGCTTCCTCTAACTTTTCTGGGCTCGTAACAAAGTGAGAAGCCGGAGAAATGGTAATTGTCTTTTTATCGCTAACAACAACACCGGTTACAGGGTCAAACGTACAAATTCTATCAATTTCATCACCAAAAAGTAGAATCCTAATTCCATGAGCATGTTCATTTGCCGGAATAACATCAATAATATCCCCCCGGCTTCTAAATGTCCCCCGATGAAAATCAATATCATTTCTCTCATAAGTCATATCAACCAAATGATTAATAATATCATTTCTCTTTATTTTTTGCCCTACATTTAAAATAAGCATAGATTTTTCATATTCTTCTTTCTCACCAATACCATAAATACAAGATACACTAGCAACCACAATAACATCTTTATAATTAATTAAAGCGCTAGTAGCACTATGTCTCAACTCATCAATTTCATCATTAATAGATGCATCTTTTTCAATATAAGTATCACTTGAGGGAACATAGGCTTCTGGTTGGTAATAATCGTAATACGAAACAAAGTATTCGACATGATTATTTGGAAATAATTCTTTTAATTCTGAATAGAGTTGACCTGCTAAAGTTTTATTATGAGCTAAAACAAGAGTAGGCTTATTCACTTCCTTAATAACATTAGCAACCGTAAACGTTTTACCTGTACCTGTAGCACCCAGTAAAACTTGTTCTTTTTTGCCTTCTTTAATCCCTTTAACTAATTTTTCAATCGCTTGTGGTTGATCTCCACTAGGTTTATATTTCGATATTAACTCAAACATAAAAAACTCCTTTCCTAATTATTTTGTAAATGAACCAGAATTTTTATGACTATCATCTTCTTTATCATCTTTTTTTCTTAAAGTTCTTTTCAAAACTTCCTCATCTTCTGCTTCCTTTTCTTTACCCCAAAATACTTCATCAAGTTGGTCAGTTACTAAAAGATATTTAATAAATTCATCCATGATAATCCCCTTTCTAAAGCAATTATATTCTAACACTGAAACCATATAAAAACAAGCGAACATTAAAACTATAAAAAAACTTAAATCTATACGACTTAAGGCTTGAAAAATTATTTTTTAAACACAAATAATTTACTAATAATATAATTACCAATTACAACAAGTATTTGTGCCACAATTGTCCAAATAATAACCCATAAATTACTATCTAAACCAAGTAATGTAACGAAGAACCACATAATAACCATTTCCATAATTAAAGTAGCAATTCTACCAGCGACAAACCCACTAACCTCTTTCAAATATTGTTTTGAATTAGAATGAAAGACAAAAATACGATTAGCAAAATAAGCAAAAGCGACTGCTATAATCCAAGAACTAATAATAGCTACTTGCAATTCTACTGCATCACTGGCATCCAATATTGTAAATAAAAGTCCATATTTTACAGCCAAACTAATAACAGTGGTAAGTCCTCCTACAATTAAATAATTAATAATTTCTTGATATCTAAGATAAAGATCCCATATATTTTTAAACATCTAATCACCTGACAAAATTATACACAAATATTGCTTAAAAAGGAAGTTTATTCTGTAAAAAAAATCAAAAATTTGATATAATATTCATAAGGTGAAAAAATGAAGAAGTTTAGAATTATATTTTACTTAAGTTTTCTAATCCTTTATTTAGAAGCACTAACAAAAATATTTGTTACAAAGAGCATATCAGGTATTTTCTCAACGCTTCTTTTTAGTATACCAATTATCCTAATTTTATATCTTTTAACCAATCTATTTAAGAAGAAAGGAAATATTATAACTACTTATATAATTAGTTTTATCTTTATTTTCTATTATTGTTTTCAATTTTTCTTTCATAAATTATTCAGTAGTATCTTTTCTTTTAATACACTTAATTTAGCGAACAATGCTCTTGATTTTGCCAACATTATATTTGATATTGTCATAAAAAACATATGGGTAGTAATTCTTTATTTGCTACCAATTATCCTTTTAATTATATTCCATCATCATATAAATTTTGAAAGAACGAGTCTAAAGAAGATATTAATATGTTTTATTGCTACTATTTTAATATGGATAATTTCCTTATTATGTTTAAACATAAATAAAAATGATACCTATTCAGCTTATAATCTATATTATAATATTAATAGTGAATCTAAAACAGTGGAAACTTTTGGCTTGTTTACTTACACAAGGCTAGATATTAAAAGGGTATTATTTGGCTTTGAAGAAAAATTAACAATAAATGAGGAACCAGATGTACCAAGTATTCCCGAAGAGGAAGAGCCGGAAGAAGTAGTACCAACTTATAATGAAATAGCAATTGATTTTGATGCTTTAATTGCCAATGAAACCAATATTACAATAAAAAACATGTTAGAATATTTTAAAAATAGTGATGCTACCAATAAAAATGAATATACTGGCATGTTTAAAGGAAAAAACTTAATTTTTATTCTTGCCGAGGGTTTTAACATGATCGCTGTAGATCCAGAAATAACACCAACTTTATATAAATTAAGTCATGAAGGCTTTGTCTTTAATAATTTTTATTCTCCTGTATTTTTAAGTACTACTGGCGGCGAGTTTCAAGCAACGACGGGACTTATTCCAACCCAGTCCATATTATCTGATTGGAAAAAGTTAGAGCCAACGATATCTTATGCTTTAGGGAATGCTTTTACTCCTTTAGGCTACACGGCTAATGGTTATCACAACTGGACATATACCTATTACAGTAGACAAAAGACCATGGAAACATTAGGATTTACTTCTTATATGGGCTGTGGAAATGGTATGGAGGATTTAATTAATTGTAGTTGGCTTCCAAGCGATATAGACATGATTAATCAAACCTTACCATTATATCAAGATAACACACCATTTGTAACTTATTATGTAACGGTGTCAGGTCATGCGCCCTATGCCTATAATTCTACTGGAAACTCTATTGCTTTAAAAAATATCCAATATGTAAAAGACTTACCATATTCAAACAATGTTAAAGCTTATTTAGCAACGCAAATTGAATTAGATAAAGCCCTAGAAGCTTTAATTGATGGTTTAGAAGCAAAGGGAATTTTAGAAGATACTGTAATTGCTTTAGTAGGAGATCACTACCCATATACTTTAACAATTGATGAGGTAAATGAATTAAGTGATTATGAACGTGATGAAAAAATAGAAGTAAATCGCAGTAATTTTATTCTTTGGAATAGTGAGATAGAAACTGTTGAAGTAGATAAAGTTGGCAGTCAGATTGATGTCTTACCAACTCTTCTAAATTTATTTGGTGTAGAATATGATTCAAGATTAATTGTTGGAAAAGATATATTAAGTGATACCCCCGGGTTAGCAATATTCTCTGATCACAGTTGGGTAAGCGATTATGGAACTTATACAAAAGGAAATTTAACTTTAAAAGAAGGACAAACACTAGAAAATGTTGAAGAATATATAAGAGATATAAACCAAATTGTCCAGAATCGTTTTACATTAAGTGCTAATATAATTAAATATAATATGTATGAATATATATTAAAATAAACTGGTAAAAAGAGGGTAAATATCTTTGTTAAAATAGAATAAAATAAAAATATGTACTACAGGTATTACTCAGGTACATATATTTTTTTTCGATTTCAATCTAATATTATAAGTATTAACGATTTCGAAAAGTAATATCTAAAAAGAAGCAACAAAATAAATGTTACTTCTTTTTGTTTAGATATTCAGTAAACAAATTATAAAATTCAACATTTTGTAAATATAGAAAATGATAAAAGGTCTATTAAATCAGATGAATTGTATATATCTAGTACAGCACACATATTATACACATATAATTATCTCCATATAAATTAATAAAAGTTACTTTCTCTCTCGTTAGTTTTTTTATAAATGTCTCCCCAGAGGGGTGCATTTCAAAATCTAACATAAAGTTTTTTAGAAAATCTAACTAGATATTAAACCTTTTATATACGAATAAGCTCAAAATATTAACGATTATTATTAAAATAAGAAATATTGTATTATTTTTAGAAGTTTTGACAAGTTTTGTCGAAACGCATGAAGTTTTAAAAAATATATGATATGATAATCGCGGTGATGATATGAAAGAGGAAATTTTAATAGGGGATGTAGTAAAAAATGTAAATGAATTATTATTAAATTTAGAGGTATATTACACAATTAAAAATATTAATAGAATAGACTAGCAAAAATAATCAGTAGAGCATTAGGTCTAAATGCATACTTGTTTTTTGAAAGACATTACTCTCTATAATGTTTTGCACAATAATAGTGGTTGATGTCTTTTTTGATTTCCACCAATCTATAAGTAATATTGTAGCAACTTCCTCATACTAACCATACAACCCTTTCTATTGTTTATCAACCAAAACTCCTAAGAGGTAAGGAAGTAAGACAGATAGTAGGAATTATCTAGTAGACACCAGCTCTAATGCTCAAGAATTTATTATAAATGATCGTGTTTAAAAAAGTAAGAAAAAGCATTTGACAAATTCCAACGCGATTTTACATTTATGTCGAAAAATTCCTAATTACTTTAAGTATTTAGAAACTTTAATTTTACCTAAAATAATAGAGCTTTTTTCTTGTGTTAAACATATTGAAAATAGATACATTTATCGATATAATATTGTTATTAAATGACTCAAAGAGGTGTAACTTATGACTAAATTTTTAAATGTTAGCTACAAAGTAGTAATGTGTATATTAATTATTACTTTTTTCTATATTACAGTTGTCAGTGCTTTTTATGGAATAGACCAAAATCTATCACCTTTAATTGTAATCATTGGTACTATCATAACATTCTTTTTATTTAAGTTTATTTATAAAAAATTAGCTAAACTATCTGATAAAAAAATAAAGATAATTGCTATTATTCTAAGCATATTATTCTTTATAGGCTTATTATTAATAGGTATATTTTTACCAATATCATCAGTTACAGATTTATCACACATTATGGAATATGTTAATCGCATGATGAGTGAAAATAGCTTAACTATAACAGGACCATATTTTTCGAAATATACCAATCAAATTCCTTTACTAATATTTGTTTATGGATTTACCCAAATAGGAAGTATCTTTGGCTGTACAAATGTGCTCTTAATGGGAACAATTTTTAATGCTTTATTCATGGCTTTAACTGGATATTTTATCTATTTAATAGGAAAAGAATTAAAGGGACCAAAAGCCGGGTTACTTGCCTTAATATTCATGGTAATGAATCCTATCTTTTATTTATATTCATCTTACTTTTATACCGATACACTCTGTATGCCATTCGCCGTCATTGGGCTTTATTTAATAATGAAATGCATAAAAGAAACTAAGACAAGAAATAAAGTAATTTTAGGAATTTTATCAGGTATTACTTTCTTGATAGGATTAAAGGTCCGTATAGTTGTAGTAATTCTTTTAATCGCTAGCTTAGGATACATTTTGATTAATAAACAAGTAACAAGTAAAATAAAAATATATTTAGCTTTATTCTTAGGTTTAATAATAGGTTTCTTTGGATTTAAAGTGGTTGAAAATAGCTTTGAACTAGATTTAGATAAAAATGCCTCATTTCCCATAACGCACTGGATTATGATGGGATTAAACGAAGAATATACTGGTGGTTATAACAATCCCGACCATGATTTAACATTTAATGAAGAAACAAAAGAAGATAAAGAGGAGGCAAACATCGAAGTAATAAAGGAAAGAATGAGTGAACTTGGTCCAATTGGTTTAATTAAGTTAGAAGGTATGAAAATAGCGCGTACTTGGTCCAGTGGCAATTATGGTGTTTATGCTAAATTAAATAATACTGCTGATGGAACTGGCATTTATGAATATTTAGGTGGTTATGGCAATACCAATATATTCTTAAAATATACCTTACAAATATTAAAAACCTATATCAGTTTTATGATTCTTTTAGGAGCATATCAAATATTTAGAAAAAAAGAAATTGAGTATCATTATGATGCAATTATCTATATTGGTTTATTTGGAGCAATCATCTTCTATATAATATGGGAGGCCGCTCAAAGATATAGCCTATCTTTCTTACCATGGATGATAATTCCTTTAGGTTTAATTTATTCTAAAATAAATAAAGAAGAAATGATAGGAAATGAACAAGAAGAAAGTAAAACTAAAGTTCTAAAAAACATAACTATCCATAAAAAACAAATTTTAAAAGTTGGAAGTATAGTCTTAATGTTAATAACTTTCCTTTTACTAACAATTAATTTTCCAAAATATGCATTAGATAAAAATACATATGAAGATATTAGAGTGCTATCTTATCGTGGCTTTACAGAAATAGAAATAGGAGAAAATAAAGTCAGTCAAACATTCACAACCAGCGATGCCTTTAATGAGATAAGAGTGCATCTAAATAATAAGAGTGAACAAGAAGAAAGTATTTATCTATTTAGATTATATGATGATAGTAATAAGCTATTAGTAGAAGAAGAATTTAATAGTAGTAATATCCAAGATAACAACAATCATAAATTTGATTTTAATGATATTAACCCAACTAAAAACACTCGTTACCGCATTGAATTAAGTAAAGTTTTTGGTGCGCCTGTCTTAAGTATTGGTACATATAATGAATCTGAGTATTATAAAGCTTATAATAATGGTTCTGTTTATGTAAATGAAGAAGAGGTTAGTGATACCTTTATCTTTAGGGTAGATTATAAGTGTGAAAGAGCATATATGAGTATTGCCTCTTATCTTATTTTATCAGTACTGATACTTGGGATTGAGTGGATTAGCTTAAATGATTATATAATAAGCAAAAATAAGACAAAAGTCTTGAGAAAAAAGAGTTAGATTGCTATAATGTTGGTGAGGTGTAAAAATGTCTAAAATATTATATTTAGTAATACCTTGTTATAATGAAGAAGAAGTATTACCATTAACTAAAAAGAAATTAAAAGAAAAGATGGATAATCTAATAAAAGAGAATAAGATTAGCAAAGATAGTAAAGTAATGTTTGTAAATGATGGCTCGAAAGATAAAACTTGGGAGCTTATCGAAGAATATCACAATGAAGATCCTCTATTTGTTGGCGTAAAATTATCTCGTAATAAAGGGCATCAAAATGCTTTACTAGCAGGACTTATGACCGCTAAAAAATATGCTGATATTACAATTAGTATGGATGCTGATTTACAAGATGATATCAATGTAATAGATAAAATGATTGAAGAAAATAATAAGGGCTCAGAAATTGTTTATGGCGTTCGCAGTTCTCGTAAAAAAGATAGTTGGTTTAAAAGGTTTACTGCAGAATCTTTTTACAAATTAATGAGAGCAATGGGGGTTGAAGTCGTCTTTAATCATGCTGACTGTCGCCTTATGTCCAAAAAAGCTTTAGATGAATTGGAAAACTTTGAGGAAGTCAATTTATTTTTAAGAGGAATTGTTCCATTAATTGGCTTTAAAACTTCTATAGTCACATACGAACGAAACGAAAGGGCCGCTGGGGAATCTAAATATCCTTTAAAAAAAATGCTATCTTTTGCCTGGGATGGAATCACTTCTTTTAGTGTAAAACCTCTAAAAGTAATTACAGCTTTAGGCTTTATCATGTTAATTATTAGCATCATTATTATTACTTACACAATAATCATAAAAATATTAGGCCATGCAGTAGATGGTTGGGCTTTTATTATGTTATCTATTTGGTTTATTGGTGGAGTTGAATTAGTTTCTTTAGGTCTAATTGGTGAATACATTGGTAAAATATATAGTGAGACCAAACATCGTCCAAGATATATTGTTGAAAAAGAATTAAAATAATGCTAATCATGAAGATTGGTTTTTTAAAATTATATAATTAAATAGAAAAGAGGAATATTATGAACCCTGTCATGTTTAATCTTTTTGGAATTGAAGTACATTGGTATTCAGTATTAATATTAATAGGTATTATATTAGGTATTATTTTATTAGAAAAAGAAGCTAAAAGATTTAAATATCCCAAAGATACCATTTTTAATATCTGCTTTTGGGCTATAATCATAGGAATTATTGGGGCAAGACTTTACTATGTAATTTTTAATTTTTCATATTACAGTAATAATATATTAGATATATTTGCTATTTGGAATGGCGGTTTAGCTATACACGGAGGGATAATTGCTGGAGTTGCAACGGTAATTTTTCTGGCTAAAAAACATCACTTAAATTTTATTAAATTATTAGACATAGCAGCCCCAAGCCTAATTTTAGCTCAAGCGATCGGTCGTTGGGGGAATTTCTTTAATAGTGAAGCGCATGGAATTGCTACAACTTATGCGAACTTAAAAGATTTATGGATACCTGAATTTGTGATTAAAGGCATGAATATAGGAGGCATATATTATTTGCCAACATTCTATTTTGAATCTTTATGGTGTTTATTAGGATTCATAGTACTACTTATCATTCGCCGATTTAAATACATTAAAATTGGTGTAATAACATGCATATATTTAATGTGGTATAGTTTCGGACGTTTCTTTATTGAAGCATGGCGTACGGATTCATTAATGTTAGGTGGATTTAAAGTGGCCCAAATTTTATCACTTATTCTTTTCGGTGTCGGATTGGTTTACTTAATTTATTTAAACCGCAAAGGAAAATATGAAAATCTATATAATGATATAAACGAAAAACGTATAACAAAGAAAGAGGGAAAAAAGAATGTATGATTTAATCATAATTGGTATGGGCATCTCAGGGATTACAGCTGGCATTTATGCTAAAAGAGCAGGGATGAAAGTATTAATTTTAGAGGGAAATGCACCCGGAGGCACAATAAACAAAATTAGTGAAATAAACAATTATCCAGGTATAGCTAGTATTTCTGGTCCAGATCTAGCATATAATCTTTTTGAAGAAATAAATAAAATGGCAATTGAATACAAATTAGAGAAAGTAACTGATCTAATTTTAGAAAAGATCAAAACGGTAAAAACAACAAGTAATGTTTATCAAGCTAAAAACTTATTAATCGCAAGTGGACGCAAGCCTAAATTATTAGGCCTAAAAGACGAGGAGAAGTTTTTAGGAAGAGGAATTAGTACATGTGCTTTATGTGATGGCGCCTTATACAAAAACAAAGATGTTGCCGTCATCGGTGGAGGCTCATCAGCTCTAAGTGAAGCTCTATATTTATCAAACATCGTCAATAAGGTCTATTTAATTCATAGAAGAAATAATTTTCGGGGAGAAGATAATTTGCTTCAAATGGTAAGCAGTAAAAGAAATATTGAATTAATTTTAAATAATGAAGTAACCTCTTTGAAAATAATAGACGATAAAATAGAAGGTATTATCTTAAAAGATAATAAAGAGCTAAAAGTAAAAGGCATATTTATTTATGTTGGTAATATTCCTAATACATCCTTTTTAGAAAATACAGCAATAAAAAGAGAAGATAATTATATAATAGTTGATTCTCATCACGAAACAAATATCAAAGGGGTATATGCAAGTGGAGATGTAACCAAAAAAGAAATTTATCAAATAATTAATGCAGCAAGTGAAGGAGCCGAAGCAGTTATTTATATGACTAGATAATTTTAGCTATTCAAAGTTCGAAATTTGTGATATACTTAAGATAATGAGGTGGAAGTATGAAATTAAAGAGAAAAAGCTTAATCATTTTAGTAGTAGCGCTTATAGTAGTAGTGGTAGCAATCGCAACAAGTGTTATCTTATTGACAAAAGAGAAGCCAGCAAAGGAAAACGTTGACAAACAAGAGCCAACTGAACCAATCAATGTTGGAAGAGAAGAAGTAAATATAGTAGATATTAATAGCAATACAAGACCATATGCTGTCATGATCAATAATATTAGCACAGCAAGACCTTATCATACCGGCTTGCAAGATGCCTATTTAGTCTATGAAATTACTGTTGAAGGCGGCATCACTAGATATTTAGCTTTATTTAAAGACCAAGACAATGAAGTCATCGGAAGTGTGAGAAGTGCAAGACACTATTATATTGATTATGTCTTAGAAAATGATGCGTTTTATGTTCATTGGGGCTGGTCTCCTCAAGCTCAAAGCGATATTTCTGAACTTGATATTGAAAACTTAAATGCCCTATCTTATGGCTCACCATACTTTTTCAGACAAAAAATAAGCGGACTTAGTACAGAACATACAGGATATACAAATTTAAATGCATTAAAAAATAAAGCTGAAGATTTAGGCTATCGAATGACTACAAATAAAGACTTATTATTAAATTATAGTGCTAATAGCGTAGAATTACCCGAAGATGCAACTGACGCTACAACAATAGATATTAAATACTCATCTAGTACAACTACAAACTATGTATATGATGAAGAAAATAAGGTATACAAACAATTTGTTAATGATAAAGTTCATAAAGACTATGAAACTGAAGAACAATATACAGTTAAAAACATAATTGTTTATAAAGTAGGAAATACTACTATTGCCGGAGATAATAAAGGACGTCAAGAATTAGATAATATTGGTTCTGGAGAAGGATACTTTATTACAGAAGGGAAATCCATTCCAATCACTTGGGAAAAAGATTCACGCTCTAGTAAAACAGTTTATCGCCTAGAAAATGGTGAAGAAATAACAGCTAATGATGGAAATACTTGGATACATATAGTACCAACTACAGGAAACATAAGTATTTCTTAAGCATTTAGCATAAAATAAAATTAGGAGGTTAAAAGTGGATATATTAATTGAATTTTTATTAGACAATTATATATGGTTTTTAGTAATTTCTCTAATTTTAGTTTTTGCTTTAATTGGTTATTTAGTAGATACAGGTGTAAATAAAAATAAGAAGAAAAAAATTAAACCAATAGCACCTCTAGAAAATGATGAAAAAATAAAGGTTCATCCATCTATTGAAGCTTACACAAGTGATGAGTTTGATGACCCATTGATTAATGATAAAAATGCCTAATAAGCATTTTTTAAATTTCTTTATTTACATTTATAAAAAACTCAGCTATAATAGTAAACGGAGGTAAAATTATGGAATTAAAAGGATCAAGAACAGAAGCTAATTTAATGGCTGCTTTTGCTGGCGAATCACAAGCAAGAAATAAATACACTTATTATGCATCACAAGCAAAAAAGGATGGATATGAACAAATAGCGGCTATTTTTGAAGAAACTGCTAACAATGAGCGTGAACATGCAAAAATGTGGTTTAAAGAATTACATGGAGGAAAAGTACCAGATACTTTAACTAATCTTAAAGATGCAGCTGAAGGCGAAAATTATGAATGGACAGAAATGTATAAAGAATTTGCTGAAGTAGCTCGTGAAGAAGGATTTGACCGCATTGCAAAACTTTTTGAAGGTGTAGCAGCTATAGAAAAACACCATGAAGAAAGATATTTAAAATTAGTTGGTAATATTGATGATAATTTAGTATTTGCTCGTGGTGAAGAAGTTGTATGGATCTGTCGTAACTGTGGACATGTCTATGTTGGTGCTGAAGCTCCAAAAGTATGTCCTGTATGTGCTCATCCACAAAGTTTTATGGAACTAAAAAAAGAGAACTATTAATTTGAACTGACCCCAAAAGTTGGACAGTATATAAATAGTTTCTAATTAGAGGATTGTAACCTGTAATGTACGGGGGACAGTCCTTTTAATTTTTCTTTAATTCTATCATGATTATAATAAATATTAGTCTTTATCGTAATTATTAAATCATATTAATTTGATTAAGAAAAGCCTATGATTTGAATAGTAGAATATATCAATTTTACTAATAAATGCTATAAAATTGACAATTTGCTTTTTTTCTCAGTTTTTTATATAGTAAAGTTAGAAAGGAAAAAAATATGTCCAAAAAATGTGTAAATTTATTAGGCGAACAATTTAAATTAATGCTTAAAGAACCATGTAATCTAGAAGAAACAATTTATTTTTTATCTGCCTTTCTGAAAATCCCAGAAAACAAATTGAAAAAAAGCAAAGTATATTATAATACGCTTTTAAATAATGTAGATTTTTCGAGAAAAAGTAGTAATTTAATCATTATGATAGATAACATAGTAATTAAACTAAATACATATTTCAGTATCAAACAAGATTTTATCATTCATATACTTATAGGTTTAGACAATAGTACATATAGAAAGTTAATAGAGCTTAGCTTTAAAAAAACAGCAAATAAAACAGGTAAAATTATTGAAGATTATACTTATAATATAGACAATACTAATATTGAGTTATCAAATGTTATGAATACTAGACTCATCGATTTGAATAAGCTAAAAGATTTAGATTATCAAACAAGTGTAAATCGATGGTTAAAATTTATTGGTGCTAAAACAAAAGAAGAAAGATTATGTGCTACAACAAACGATACAAGATTAAAAAAACTTTATAACTGGTTAGAAAATTAGAAATTATTTTAAACTAAAATGAAGTCCAAGTAAGTTCAAGTTAAAATTAATAATTATAAATTTCTCTCTTAGCATAAAAACACCCTTTTTTACTTGTTTTTTCTCCAAAATATGTTAAAATTAATAACATATATTTGTGAGAGGCGATATTATGCTAAAAAAATTCATAGACAATTTAGTCTTATATATACCATATAAATTAGCAGAAAACCCATTTTTTGCTAAAATAGTAGATATCTTAAAGAGCGAATTACCTGATGATGAATCGCTATCAACAATACATTTAACTACCAATGAAACAATGTATATAGATTTAATTGAAATGTATCCTGAACTATTAAATAGAACAGAAATATCAGAAATATCCGGAAATGTATTAAAATTAATGAAATTTTTAAATACCGGTATATTATCATGGCGAATATATGAAAAAGAAAATGATGAATATAAAATGATTTTATCGATCAAAAGCGTTAATAATTATAATAAAAGAATTGAAATGACAATCAAGAAAAATACAACAATAATTGAAGTAACATTATATAAAGCTTTTGATCAGGAATATGAAGATTACCGATATGAAATTTATTATTATGACGAATTAAATCAATTAATTGATATAGACTATGAAAAAATAAAAGACATAAACTTTAGTGAAGAGTTTGCAGTACCTATAGAAAAAGCCAGAAATTATCGCACTAATTTTAAGAAATATGCTCATGAATTAAGTGTTAATCGATTTCAAAATATTCATGAATCATATGATGAGACACTAGGTCTTAATCATTTTTTACCAGCCTTTAAATTAGAAGATTTAGAAACGTTTATTTTAAAAGAATTTGATAAAGAGTGCTCTATTAAAGAGCCTAAAAATTACACAAATAAAGGTGCTTTAGATCAAATCGTTAATTCCATAAAAGGAGTAATTGGCGCATCAGATGAAGTATTAATATCATATAATTTATATGAAGTACTAAACTTTTATTTATTCGAAATAACAAATAAACTTTATAATAAAGGAATAATTATCAAAAAATTAAAAGGCAAATATACTGCTTATTATATTCATATAGATGATAAACAAATATTTGGTATTCCCAAACAATTAAATGAAGAAGACATAAGAGTAATATTAGAAAATAATGATCAAAAAGAGGAAATAAGAAGTTTCTTTGGATTAGGTAACACATTAAAATAGTTACAGGATAAAAGCATGAAAATAAATTAGAATAGTAATTTTCTTAAGTAAATAAAAGGGAAATTACTATTTTTTATGAT
>CALVHI010000002.1 GCA_944327365.1 uncultured Bacilli bacterium | reverse complement strand
AGGTAAAAATGCTTGTTTTTCTTAGGATCCAATTGGGTTTGTTATATAATTTACTTCACACCAGAAATTCTAGAGCCCAGATTAAGAGGTTTTAATCCTCTTTTTTTATATATAAAAAAATCTCAGTTAAGAGATTTAATTATTTGTTTCATGACTTATTTCTTCGATACTTTTTTGTTTTTCATTAAATAGAGAAGTACTTAGCCAACTAGAAGTTAAACCATAATCAATATAAATTAATTGACCAGACATATATGAACAAATATCACTACCAACAACTACCATAGGAAATCCCATGTCTTTAGGTTCCGCTGGATAACCATTCCAACTTTTAAGGAATATATTTTCAATCATTTTTGCACCTTCTTGTGCATCACCATTAGGACTAGTAGACTTATTAAAATCATCTGTCAAACCAGTAGTTGTATCACCAGGATTAATTGCATTAATCCTAATTTTTCTTGAAATAAATTCATCACTCATACACTTATAAGTAACATAAGAAAGTAAACATTGTTTAGCAAAAACATAAGCACTTTTAATTAAATCAGGATGATTATCATACCAATCCATTGCCTCTTCCCATGTTGGAATATTAATAAGTTCTATAGCTTTTTGATATACTTGTTGCCATCCAAATCCACCAACAGATGAAATATATGTTACAGAACCATGATCAGTTATTCTATCAAGTAATTCTTCTGTCATATATTTTTGACTATAAAAATTCACTTTTTGAACTAATAACTCCTTACCAGGAAAAGCCGCAATACCATGACACAAAAATAATGCATCTATTTTTGATGGTAAATCTTCAATTACTTTATCTATTTCTTCCTTATTACTCAAATCGACTTGATAAGCTTTTTTAACAGGCAAATCAATCGGATTAATATCAATAGCATACACATTTGCTCCAAGCTCAATTAATAGCTCTGTAGCAGACTTACTCATACCAGAAGCAGCACCTGTAATAACAACATTTTTACCTTCAAACCCAAATAATTTTTTTAAATCCATTTTTTATCCTCCTTATAAAACTATTCTACCACAAAAAAAGAAAACAATAATCTGTTTCCCATAAACTTTACATTTATTTATTTTTATCTTGTACCCATTCTTCTGGAGTAATACCACTTTTTTTACATTCCTCAATCTCTTCTTTTGTAAGGCCATAAGCTTTGGCCTCATCCATAAATAATTTTTCATTAATTCTCTTATCTTTTTCTTGTGGAGTATCCCCATCAGTTAAAGCATTAAAAATCTCACTCAACAATCCCATTATTTTTTTCTCCTAAACAAAATAATAATCTTTATAAACATAAGCTAATTACTTATTTTTTAATTACTCTTTCTAGCAATAATCTTTTTTCAAAGCCACCATTTCTTCCTTTTTTTCTATCAGCTTCTTCTATAATATCTTCCAATGTAAAACCATTATACTCTGCCATTGCTCTTATTAACTCTAATTTATCGGCAAGCTCTTTTTTTCTTTCTAAAGTACTAGAAGCAGAACGTACTTCTTCAAGTTCCTCTGTATCTTTAAGAAGTAGATATTCCCAATACTCTTTTGCATCTAAAATACGATAAATAGGTTTTTCACCATTTGCTTCAATAATATCCGGAATATTATCTCTAACTAATTTATTATAAATTTTATCCATTCTTTTACCATTCCTTTATTAGTATTCATCAGTTTCATAGTAATATGAAGCATCAATTCCTTTAAAAATAGAATTTAAACTAAAATCATCAGTTAAATTGTTTTCAATTAAAGTTTTGATCTCTAATGTATTAATAGGACTTCTTTCCATCGCTTGTAAATATAAACGTTTATCAATATTATCCCAATTAACAATCTTATTTAAATTCTTCTTAAGAATTAAATCCAACCAAATTCTTGTACTACGACCATTTCCTTCTAAAAAAGGATGAGCAATATTCATTTCTACATATTTATCAATAATATCATCTAAAGTATTTTCATTCATTGTTTCTATTTTTTTCAAAATATCTTCTAAATATAAAGAATTTGCAAATCGAAAATTTCCTTTAGAAATATTTTGCTTTCTAATTTGACCAGCAAAATCATACAAACCATCAAATAAATATTTATGTATTTGTTGTAAACCATTAACTGTACCAATCTCAATATGATTAATATCACCACTAGAAAATAATTTTTTTGCATTTTCTAAACTTGCTTCATCAATCTTATTTATAGTGATCACCTTCTAACATAAAAAAAGAACCCCATAGGGGTTATAAATCAAAATGGCAGGGGATGAGAGAATCGAACTCCCAACTAAAGTTTTGGAGACTCCTATTATACCATTTAACTAATCCCCTAAATCTCCTAAGAGATAAGTCAATTATAACATAATTTAGTCCAATTTAAAAGCATTTTCATATAATAAATTAGGTGATTTTATTATGTTAGTAAATTATACTACGAAAGAACTTGATTTATTAGCAAGAATTATGCGAGCCGAAGCCCAAACAGAAGGAGATTTAGGTATGCTTATGGTTGGCAATGTCGTTGTTAATCGCGTTATTGCTGATTGCTACACATTCAAAAATATAGATAGTATAGAAGATGCTATCTATCAACCCAACCAATTTGTTGGTACGAACTCTTCTCTTTTTTATGGCTCAGCTACAACTGCCGAAAAAAATTTAGCAGAGCGTACCTTAAGAGGAGAATATTACTATCCAGCAACTCATTCTCTATGGTTTTATGCCCCAGGATCAAATAACTGTACTTCCACTTGGTATAGTCAACCTCTAGCAGGCAGATATAAAAATCATTGTTTTTATAGGCCAGTTAGTGGCGAATGTCAAGAATTATACTAAAAAAGGTCGAGAAGACCTTTATTTTTTATCTGTAGAGCCAAATCCACCAACACGTGTACCATCAGCATTATCATCATCGCATAGCAAATACTTTTGAAATATAACCTGACCAATTACATCTCCCTTATGAATAACAATATCATGATCTAATATATTATAATATTGAAAATAAAAATGTCCATCATTATCTATATTTCCATAATAATCACTATCAATAATACCAATACTATTACACATTACTAGTCCTTTTTTAGGACCACTACTACGATTAACTAACATATAATATTCATCTTCTAAGCAATAAGCTTTTAAACCAGTGGGAATAAGTGTTGGTTTACAACCTAATTTAAATGATGGAATTAAGACATCTTCTGCAGCTTCCACATCATATCCAGCGGAATGTTTTGTTTTTCTAACAGGTAAATGAATATCCTTATCTTCATATCCTTTTGCTATTTCAAATCCTCTAACTCTCATATATTTCACCATAAAAATTATATCAAAAAAATAACTTAATAAAAAGTTATTTTTAAGGAATTACTAAGATTTGGCCAATTGAAAGTAAATCGCTAGTTAGACCATTGGCTTGCTTTAAAGCATTAACGCTAACCCCATATTTTGTAGCTATTTTCCATAAACTATCTCCTGCTTTAACTGTATAAGATTTACTACTTTCGCTAAGTGGAATAACAAGAATTTCCCCAATAGATAACAAATTAGAAGTTTTTCCATTAGCTTGTTTTAAATCATTAACTGTAATCCCATATTTTCTAGCAATACTATATAATGAATCACCACTTTTAACAACATATGTATTTGATGGATTAGATGGAATAGAAACATAACTATTGGTTACATTTAATACTTGCCCTATACTAAGTAGATTGCTATTTAAATTATTCAATTCTTTTAATTCATTTACACTCATCCCATATTGATTAGCAATAGAATACAAAGTATCTCCTGCTTTTACTATATAGGTATCCATAGTAGAAGCACTTTTATTATCAATAATTAATTTTTGCCCAATAGATAATAAATTACTTGTTAAATTATTTAACTTTTTTAATTCATCTACGCTCATTCCATATTGATTAGCAATACTATATAAAGTATCGCCTGCTTTTACTACATAAACATTTTCATTATCTTCTTCCATCTTAACTTCTGGTATTTTTAAAGCTTGCCCTATACTAAGTAAATTATTATTTAAATTATTTAAATTCATAATTTCATCTACACTAACTCCATATTGATTAGCAATACCATATAAAGTATCGCCAGCTTTTACTATATAAATGTTTTCATCAAATTCACCTAAATCTTCTGGTGGAATATAATCTACACCTATATAGTTTGCTAAAGCTCTAACAACAGCTTCCGCTAAAGATTTCCAATTATTTTTAATTTGACTTACATCATCACCATTAGAATCTAAAAAACCATATTCAACAATAATAGACTCATTATTAGGTGTTTCTCTAAGCATATAATAATAATCTTTACTAGAATTACTAGGAAGCCTCCTTTGATAATATTTCCTTACATTTTGACCTGATTTAATAAATTCATTAGCAATTTCTCTTGATAAAGTATCACTATTTCTAAGTGCATAAATAATTTCTGCACCATCTCCACCACCAGCATTAATATGATTAGAAACCAGTATTACATCACTACCAGTACCAAATAAACTTTGTGCTCTCTTAGGCCTTGTAGTAGAATCTAGAGTAACATCACTATCTCTTGTTAAAGCATTATCTATACCAAGTTCAGTTAAACGATCAGCCATATATTTACTAATCATCAAAGTATAATCTTTCTCAACAATCCCATTACTGCTAGCTCCAGGATCTTCTCCTCCATGACCAGGATCAATAACAACTTTTTTAGCCATACAAATCCTCCTCTAAAATATTGTATGACAAAGAGATAATTAAGTTATAATATTTTATTATTAATTTAAACTATGGCGTCCAAACAAAAACTGTCAAAATAATTTTTTTCTGACAGTTTTTTATTCCAAGTCAATTTGTGAAAATGTTGAAAGTTCGCCCCCTTGAAACATTAAAATAACATTAGATCCAATTTCACCATTTCCATTACATCCATAAGAAGTACCTGTATTAGTACATACGCCACCAATAATATTCCATACTTCATCTTCAGTCATACCAGATTTTAACTGATTATATTCATTTAAAGAAACAATAACATCATACTAATTAAATTAGCCGATTATTTTAACACTAATATCGACTATTTATTATGTAGAACATCCTATAATTTACCAATTGATGCTTTAAAACCAAATAATATTAGTGATGATCAATTTCAATTACTAATAAAAATAAATGAATTATCAAAAAATGATATTGCAAAAGTAGAAGGATATATAGATGGATTAAATGCCAAATAAAAAGCACCATTAAGGTACTTATTTATCATATTTAATAACAACATGTCTATTTGGTTCTTCACCAATACTTTCTGTTTTAACACCCTTAAAATCAGTTAAAACATTATGAACAATTCTTCTTTCATAAGAATTCATATTATCCATTTCCACATCTACCTTTGTTCTTACTACATCACGAGCAAGATTCTTTGCTAAACGCTCTAACTTTTTTATTTGTCTATCTTTATAATCCTCAACATCCAAAACAATTTTTGGACCATTAAAAGTATAATTTTTAATAAATTGTCGAGCAAGAATGGTTAAAGCCTCTAAATTAGTCCCATTCTTGCCAATCACAATAGGATTATTTGAAGTATACATTTTAATATTTGTAACATCATCTTTCATATTAACTTCAAAAGAAACTTCAAGCCCCATACCATTTAAAATATTTTTAAGATATTCCTGAACATCACTAATTAAATCTAGCTTTAAAAAACCAGAGCACTCATAAGTAACTCCTTTAAACAATCCCCCTTTTATTTCTTTAAAAGAATAAGTTACTTCTTCTTCACTCGCATTTAATTCTGCTAAAACTTGTCTTAAGACTTCTTCTTTTGTCTTTGCCTCTTTACTTACTACATTCATAACTACAATCCTTTCTTTTTCTTACCCTTATCTTTCTTTTTTTCTTTATGAGGAACAATAATTCTATCCTTATTTTCCTCTCTTAAATCTATTTTCTTAAAGATAAAGTTCTGTAATACAACAAATCCATTTGTAGCAATCCAATATAATGCAATAGCAGTCGATAAATATAAAGATGCAACTGAAATCATAATAATCATAAACTTAAAGATAAACTGCATTTGACGTTCCATATCTTGATTACCAGTTTGAGTAGTAGACATCGAATTTCTAAATGATAGATATGTTGTTAGAATAATTAAACCAATAATAATGATATAAGCCCACTGATGATACTCAAATAAACCCTTCATTGGCGTTTGACCTAAAGTAAGACCTAAAAAAGTATCTTCAAATATCACTGGTGTCCGATTAATTGCTTGTAAAAAAGCAAAGAATAAAGGAAGTTGAATAAATGCAAGTAAACAACTGCCAAAAGGACTAATATTATATTTTTTATAAACAAGCATCATCTCTTGAGATTTTTGAAGCATTGCTTCATTATCCGTTTTACCAGCATATTTCTTCTCAAGTCTAGCAATTTCCGGTTGAGCTTTTTTCATATTACTAGATTGTTTCATTGTTTTTCTAGAAATAGGTAAAAGAATTAAACGAATAGCTAACCCAATTAAAATAACAGATAAACCAAAACTATTCACTAAATAGCCAAGCTTTAAAATTAAGAAAGAAAGTGGTTTAACAAAAATTCCTTCCCAAATTCCATCTGATTCATTACTAGATAAAGAAAATTCACTACAAAGAGGTAAATCATCATAATTAATTTTTGTTTGATCCCCATATTTAGCATACAATTCATCTAAATCTTTATTTTCAGGTTTACAAAGAATATCTTTTTGCAAAACTTGCCCAGTTTTTTCATATTCTACTAAAGCACCTTCTTCATCAACAATATAATTGCTATTCCCACAAGCAGTTAAACCTAAAATAAATAAAAATAAAATACCAATTTTAATTTTTTTCATCCTCAAATCCTTTCTGTAATAAAGAAACAAAATCTTGTTCCATCATAGAGTAACAAACATTCTTTACTCCCACTCTTACCATTATAATATAATAATTAGATTTTGAAAACATCTTTTTATATTGATCTATTAAACTTCTAAGTTGTCTTTTCACTTTATTTCTTTCTACAGCATTTCCAAATTTCTTACTAACAGCTATCCCAAACTTAGCTAATCCAAGATTATTTTCTTTATAATATATTGAATAATACTTACTTTTTAAATACTTCCCATTTTTAATAATATCATCAAAATCTTTATTTTCCTTAACAATTTCATATTTCTTCAAATTAATCACATCCCAATTAAGAAAAAAAATACCACTACAAAAAGTGGTTACTTACATAAAACTTTACGACCTTTTTTACGTCTATTTTTTAAAATTTTTGTTTCTTTTCTTGCAAAAAATCCATGTTTCTTTGCTTTTTTACGATTATTAGGTTGATATGTACTTTTCATTTGTAGCACCTCCTTAAAATTCAGGGTGGTTTAATTATAATATTATATTCTTATTAAGTCAAGTTTTTTTCAGGAAAAATAATACTTCACATTTTATACACAATGAATAAACATTTAGCATTACTAAAAAAATTTTATCAACACGTTTTTTCTATTAAATTGTGAATAAATAATAAGTTATCAACAATACATAAAATAATAGAAATGCTCGTATCCACTGCATCTTGTGTATCAAAATAAAAGTTATCCACATTACTAACAATGAATATATAAAAACTTTATTGTGAATAAAAAATAAAAATATGATAATTATTGTGAATAGTGTTGATAAATAAAAAAAAATAAGGTATGATAAGGGCTAAATCCAGTTAGTAGTATGTGGATAAAAAAAAATTAACATTTTAGACTTTTATTTCAATCAAAAATGCGATACAATTAAAGTGTTAAAAGTGCAGACTGTGGGGTGAGGTTTAAATTGGATAAAAAAGAACTATTAAAAAAGTTTCTAGATAATATCTACAAAGAAATTAATCCAGCATCATTTCATGCTTGGTTCAATGATCTAGAAATCATTAATTTAACTGACGATAAAATAACATTTAAAGTCCCCATGGATATTCATAAAAAAATGCTTGGTGACAACTATTATTCATTAATAGAAAAAACATTAGCAAATATCACCAATATTAACTATGATATAGAATTTATCTTAGAAAGTGATATAACACCAATCAAAGAAGAAAGTGTTAATAAAAAAGAAGATACAAACAAAAATTTTGTAACAAACTTAAATCCAAACTTAAATTTTGATAACTTTGTTGTTGGCGACACTAATCGACTAGCCAAAGTAGCAGCTATGGCAGTCGCAGAAGCTCCAGGTAGAATTCATAATCCATTATTTATATATGGAAAAAGCGGGTTAGGAAAAACTCATCTTATGCACGCAATAGGAAATTTCATCACGCAAAACTCTAATAGAAAAGTACTTTATTGTACTTGTGATGAATTTATGACAGAATATACCAATATTGCCAATCCAGATAATGCCAAAAATACTGTTGAATACGCCAACGATTTTAAAAACAAATATCGAAATGTTGATGTTCTAATTATTGATGATATTCAATATTTAGTAGGTGCAGAAAAAACCCAACAAGAATTCTTTAATACTTTCAATTATTTACATCAATCTAATAAACAAATTATAATAAGCAGTGATCGCTCCCCAGAAGACCTAAAAATATTAGAAGAAAGACTTAGATCACGATTCATGTGGGGCCTACCTGTAGATATCTATCCACCAGATTTTGATCTTCGATGTCGAATTATCAGGAAAAAGATCGAAAATACAAGTATTGCTGGACTAATAAAAGAAGAAAGTATTGAATATATTGCCAATGCTTGTCAAAATGATATTCGTTTCCTTGAAGGAGCAGTAAATCGATTAATGGCATACACAGCAATGATTGTTCCAAAAACAATTGATTTAGAATTTACTTGTGAAGCCCTAAAAGATTTTGTTAATAAAAACATCTATTCAAACAATAATATCACTAAAATTCAAAAAGCGGTCGCCGATTACTATAATATAACAATTGATGATTTAAAAGGAAAGAAACGAAGCAATAAAGTCGCTCATCCACGTCAACTGGCCATGTATTTATGTCGAATAGAAACAGATGAAACTTTCCCAAGAATTGGCTTAGAATTTGGAGGTAGAGATCATTCAACAGTAATATTTGCTTGTGATAAGATTGAAAAAGAATTAATTGAAAATCATGAATTAGAAGAAACAATTAAAGAAATAAAAGCAAAACTGTAAATAACTTGTTTTTAAAATGTGAATAAACAACCTCTTATCAACAAGTTAAAAGTCCAAAAAGAATAGAAAATAAAAGCAAAAAAGAAGTTATAAACATTACTAACACTATAATAAATAATATTAAAAATTAGAAAGAAGGAATGAATATGAAATTTACAATTAAAAAAAGTGTTATTTTAGAAGGACTAAATAATGTAATTAGAGCAATATCTACTAAAAATGTAATACCAGTATTAAATGGAATTAAATTTGAATTAACTAACAATGGATTATACTTAACTGCAAGTGATTCAGAACTAACAATCAAAGTACTGATAGATACGAAAGATATTGAGCAAATAATTAGTCTAGGAGGAATTATTATTCAAAGTAAATATATTCTAGATATCGTACGAAAAATGCCAAGTGATCTAATAAACTTTGAAGTAATAGATGGATTAAAAATTAAAATATATACAGAAAATAATCAATATAATCTTAACTGTTTAGATATTAAAGATTATCCAGATGTTAAATTAGAAGTAAACAAAGATCCTATCACTATTAATGGAGAAGTATTTAAAAATATTATTAATCAAACTGTTTTTGCCATATCAAATCAAGAATTGCGCCCAATATTAACAGGTGTAAACTTTAAATTCACAAAAGACGTCTTAGAAGCTGTAGCAACCGATTCTTATCGTTTAGCCAAAAAAAATATCAAGTTATCTGCCCCTGTTGAAAAAGATGTAGAAATTGTTATTCCGGGAAAAAATATTATGGAACTTGAAAGAATTATTACTGATGATTCTAATATTGAGACGCATATCTTTAATAATAAAGTCTTATTTAAATATAAGAACATCAATTTTCAAACCAATCTTTTAAGTGGAAACTATCCTAATACTTCTAATCTAATTCCTAGTGAATTTGCCTACATTATTAAAGTATCTAAAAGAGAATTTAATGATGCTATTGATAGAGCATCCCTTCTAACTCAAGGAAAAGATAAAAATATTGTAAAAATGTCTTTAGATGATACTAAAATGATTATTAATTCTTATGCATCAGAAATAGGTAAGGTTGAAGAACAATTAACAGTGGAAACAAACAATAAAGAACATCTAGAGATTTCCTTCTCATCAAAATACATGTTAGAAGCAATTAAAACATTAGAAGAAGATGAAATATTATTATTATTAAATAGTGATGTCAAGCCTTTAATCATCAAATCATTAACAGATGAATCCTTAATTCAGCTTATATTGCCAATCAAAACGTATTAAAAATAGCACCGACACCATTCGACATTTTTTTCCCTTTACTTATGGTATAACTATAAGGAAAGGGGGCAATGGTATGCCATATATAATAAATGAAAAAACATTAGCACTCTTGCCTGATGGAAAAAATACCAAAATTTTAGAATATGCAAGAGAAAAAATTATTGAAGAAACAACTTCAAAAATAATAGAATACAACTGCAATTTAAATGGGTCTACTTTTGATGGAAGAAGAAAAGGAAGTTCCTATTTAATAGGAGCTAGCTATAAACCGCCAATTATTATAGATGAAGTAAAAAGAATGATTTTAATTCCTACTCATTCTAGCAAAAATCCAAATTGTTCGTGGTTATTATTAGAAAATATTTTAAAATATAATCTAAATAATCAAAAAGCAGTAAGAGTTATTTTCAAAAATCAACAAAAAATAGATCTAAAAATTTGTTATACCAACTTTGATAAACAAGTTCTTCGAGCCATGAGATTAGAATCAGCATTAAGAGGCCGAAAACACACAAAAAACCTTTAAAAAGGTCTTTTTTTATGATATAATATTTATAGGTATAGGAGTACGCTTATACCATGAATTTTTATATATCAGCAAAGTAGGGGCTAAAAAATGCAAATCAATAGTTTAAAATTATTAAATTTTCGTAATTATGAATCGTTAGAATTACAATTTTCTCCAAAAGTTAATTTAATTTATGGAAAAAATGGAATGGGTAAAACGAATATTATTGAAGCAATTTATATGTTAGGACTAACTAAAACCTTTCGTTCTAATACCGATGATATTGTGATTAAAAGAGGAAAAAATATTGCTAAAATTGAAGGAACAATAAAAGATACAATTTCTAATAATTACAAAATTATAATAAGTAATGCTGGTAAAAGAATTAAAATTAATAATAATAAAGTAGAAAGAGTTAGTGATTATATTACAAAAGTGAATATAATTTTATTTAACCCTGATGATTTAAAAATGATCAAAGATACTCCAAGTGTAAGAAGAAAAATGTTAAATATCGAAATATCTGGTATTAGTGGCGAATATCTTCAATTATTAAATCACTACAATAAAGTATTAAAACAAAGAAATGCCTATTTAAAAGCCTTTAACAAGAAAAAACAAGTGGATTATTCGTTTTTAAATATTTTAACTGATCAATTAATAAATATTGGCTTAAAAGTAATGAAAATAAGAGAAGAATTTATTGAAAATATTAATTCTTATATCAGTGATATTTATACACAAATAACCCATAAAGGAACACTTAAAGTAATCTACAAAAGTGAATTTTTAAAAAAATCTAAAGAAACGCTTCAAAAAATGTTTGAAAAAAATATTTCCCGGGAAATATTTTTAGGAAAAACAATCTTTGGAGTTCAGCATGATGATTTTGAATTCAGGATAGATAAAGAAATAGTAAAAGAATTCTCATCAGTAGGTGAACAAAAAAACAGTATTATTTCTTTTAAATTAGCGGAAATAAAAAATATTGAAGAAAAACTACATAAAAAGCCAATTTTAATTCTTGATGATCTATTTAGCGAATTAGATGAAGAAAAAATTAATAATATCTTAAATCTTATTGACCCAGATTTGCAAACATTAATCACTACAACCGATATAAAAAATGTAGATAAAAAATTATTGAAAAATGCTAAAATATTTCAAGTTAATAACGGTATAGTAAAGGAGGAATAAAATATGCCAAATGAATATTCAGATAATGATATACAAGTATTAGAAGGCCTAGAAGCAGTGAGAAAACGTCCGGGTATGTATATAGGTACAACAAGCGAAAAAGGACTTCACCATTTAGTTTGGGAAATAGTCGACAATGCTGTAGATGAAGCCCTAGCAGGGTTCTGTGATGATATAGAGGTAGTAATACATAAAGATAATTCTGTATCTGTCCGTGATGATGGTCGTGGTATGCCAGTAGGAATTAATGCCAAAACTGGTTTATCAACAATTGAAACGATTTTTACTGTTTTACATGCTGGAGGTAAATTTGGTGGCGGTGGCTACAAAGTAAGTGGAGGCTTACACGGTGTTGGGGCAAGCGTCGTAAATGCTTTATCAAGTTGGCTTGAAGTACGTGTTTACCGTGAAGGAGAAGTTCACTATCAAAGATTTGAAAACGGGGGGAATCCTGTTGCTCCTATGCGTGTTACTGAAAAATGTGCGAAAGAAAGAACGGGTACAACCGTAACATTTAAAGCAGATCCTACTATTTTTAAAGAAACAATAGAATATAATTATGAAACATTAGCAAATCGTCTAAGAGAATTAGCGTTCTTAAATAAAGGGCTAAGAATAATGTTAATTGATGAACGAAATGATGGTAAAAGTGAAACATTCTGTTATAATGGGGGAATAATTGAATATGTTGCTATGTTAAACAAAAATAAACAACCTTTACATGACATAATTTATGTAAATGGGGAAGAAAATGGTATAAGTATTGAAGTAGCTATGCAATATAATGATTCTTATAATTCAAGTATTTATTCATTTACCAATAATATTAATACCTATGAAGGTGGAACTCATGAAGATGGCGTAAAATTTGCTTTAACTAAAATTATCAATAGTTATGCGAAAAAAGTAAAAATGTTAAAAGATAATGATGAATCGCTAACTGGAGATGACTGTAGAGAAGGACTTGCCATGATAATTTCTTGTAAACATCCTGATCCTCAATTTGAAGGACAAACAAAAACCAAACTTGGCAACAGTGAAGTGCGTAAAATAGCGAGTGATGTTTTTAGTGAAGGTTTTGAAAGATATTTAATGGAAAATCCTACAGTGGCAAAATCCATTATCGAAAAATGTATGACTGCATCTCGAGCTAGATTAGCAGCCAAAAAAGCAAGAGAAATGACTAGGCGAAAAGGTGATCTTGATGTCACTAATTTCTTCGGTAAACTAGCTGATTGTAAAAGTAAAGATGCATCCGTTAGTGAATTATTCCTAGTCGAAGGAGATTCAGCTGGAGGATCAGCAATTAAAGGTAGAGACAGTATGACGCAAGCAATTCTTCCATTGCGTGGAAAAATATTAAATGTAGAAAAAGCCCGTTTAGATCGTGCCTTATCAAATGAAGAAATCAGAACTATTATTACAGCGTTTGGAACAGGCATTGGAGAAGATTTTCATCTAGACAAACTAAGATACAATAAAATTATCATCATGACCGATGCCGATGTTGATGGTTCACATATAAGAGTATTACTTTTAACATTGTTTTACCGCTTTTTTAAGCCAATTGTGGAAGCTGGACACGTTTATGCAGCCCAACCACCATTATTTGTTATAAAGCACGGAAAAACGATAAAATACGTATTAAATGAAGAAGAAAGAGACGAATACTTAGCAACGTTATCACAAAATACCAAATATGATATAGCTCGTATGAAAGGTCTAGGAGAAATGAATCCAGAAGAATTAAATGAAACAACTATGGATATCAACAAACGCGTATTAAGACAAATAACAGTGGATGATGCCATCGCAGCCGATGATATATTTACCAAATTAATGGGAGAAGAAGTAGAACCACGCCGAGAATTTATTGCCACAAACGCTCTGTTTGCTGAGAATTTAGATATTTAAAGGAGGTTTATATGGATCGATTAGAACAAAATAATATTGTAACAGAAGTAAAAAAATCATTCTTAGAATATTCTATGAGTGTTATTATCTCTCGTGCCTTACCAGATCTAAGAGATGGTCTAAAACCAGTACATCGAAGAATTCTCTATGATATGCTTCAAAATAACCTTACTCCAGATAAACAATATCGTAAATCTGCAACAATAGTAGGTGACGTTATGGGTAAATATCACCCACATGGAGATTCTAGTATTTATGAAGCAATGGTAAGAATGGCTCAAGACTTTAACTATCGTTATATGCTTGTAGACGGCCATGGAAACTTTGGTAACATTGAAGGATATGGTGCTGCAGCCTACCGTTATACAGAAGCAAAACTATCTAAAATATCTATGGAATTACTCCGAGATATTAATAAAAATACAGTTAATTTCATGCCAAACTATGATGAAACAACCAAAGAACCTGAAGTTTTACCTTCAAGATTTCCTAATATTTTAGTGAATGGAACCATGGGTATTGCGGTTGGTATGGCAACCAATATTCCCCCTCATAATCTTGGTGAAGTAATTGATGGATGTATCGCCTATATCGATAATCCAGATATTGATACCATGGGGCTTATGCAGTATATTAAAGGTCCTGATTTTCCAACCGGAGCTTTAATTTTAGGTAACAGTGGTATTAAAAAGGCTTATGAAACAGGACGCGGAACTATTACTATTCGAAGCCGAGCTCATATTGAAGAAAAAAATGGTAAACAATATATCATAGTGGATGAAGTTCCATATGGTGTAAATACATTAGAATTAAAAAATAAAGTCGCAGAATTAGTTCATAATAAAGTTTTAGAAGGTATTACTGATTATCATGCAGATTTAAAAGATGGCATAAAAATAACGATTACTTTAAAGAAAGATGCGAATGCTCAGGTAATCTTAAATAAATTATATAAACATACTGCTTTCCAAACAACATATGGTATAATTTTCTTAATGCTTGATAATGGTGTCCCAAAAACATTAGGCTTAAAAGACATCATTTCTAAGTATATTGATTATCAAAAAGAAGTAATTATTAGAAGAACTCAGTTTGATTTAGACAAAGCGGAAAAAAGAGTTCATATCTTAGAAGGATTAAAAATAGCCTTAGATCATATTGATGCTGTAATTAAGTTAATTAGAGCATCTGCATCTGATGATGAAGCAAAACAAGGATTGATGAATAGCTTTAATTTAAGCGATGTTCAAGCAGAAGCCATCTTAGAAATGCGCTTAAGAAGATTAACAGGTTTAGAAAGAGATAAAATTGAAGAAGAATTAAACGAATTATTAAAATTAATTGAAGAATTAAGAAGTATTCTTGCATCTGAAGAAAAAGTGTTAAATATAATTAAAGAAGAACTATTAGAAATTAAAGATAAATATGCAGATAAACGCCGTACAGATATTGATATGACTGCGATCGAATATATAGAAGATGAATCATTAATTCCAGAAGAAAATGTTCTTATCGCAATGACACATAAGGGGTATATTAAAAGAACGACAACAGATACATTTAAAGCTCAAAAACGAGGTGGAATGGGAGTCAAAGGCATGACAACTAATGATGAAGATTTTGTTGAAGAAATTATTAATATTTCATCCCATGATCATGTTTTATTCTTTACTAATAGAGGAAAAGTATATCGAATCAAAGGTTATGAAATTCCTGAATTTAATCGCCAATCTAAAGGATTGCCAATTATAAATTTACTTCCAATAGAAAAAGATGAAATAATTAATTCTATTTTAGGGATATCTAAAACGGAAAAAACAAAATACTTATTATTTGTAACAAAACATGGGTTAGTTAAGAAAACAGCTATAGAAGAGTTTACAAACATACGTACGTCAGGTAAAATTTGCATGAATTTAAAGGAAAATGATGAATTAATTGCAGTAAAACGTACTAATGGTGAAAATTATGTATTACTAGGAAATGAAACTGGTAGAATGGTTAAATTTAAAGAAGATAAAATAAGGCCTATGGGAAGAACAGCTAGTGGTGTTAAAGGTATTAATTTAGATGGTGGTAAATGTGTTTGTGCAGAAATAGTAAATGAAGAAGATAAAATTTTGTTGGTAACTGAAAAAGGATATGGAAAAAAGACATTAGTAAGTGATTTTAGGGAAACTAGTCGAGGCAGTAAAGGGGTAAAAGCACTAAATATCACTGAAAAAAATGGAAATATAGCCTCAGTAAAAGTTGTAGATGAAAATAAAGAGTTAGTAATTATGACAAACACAGGAACTACTATGAGAATGAGCCTTGATCAAATAAATACTTTAGGAAGAGTCACACAAGGAGTTAGATTAATTCATTTAAAAGAAGATCAATATGTAACAACAATTAGTTTAGTAGAAAAAGAAGATTTATCTTCAGATGAATAATCTCCAAAGAAATAAAAAAGTCATTAATTTTTAATGATTTTTTTATATTCAAAAATCATATAATTTTAATGAATGATAAATAAATGTGGATAACTTTAAAAACACGGAAAAATAAAATATATGTCGAAAATATAAAATTAAATTTATATGTTCCACGTGAAACATGATAATTAAACACTTTGAATAAAAAATTAAAAAAAGTTATCCACAATGTTCCACGTGAAACATTAAATTTCAAAATAAAAAAACAAAAAATGATTTTTAGCATTTTCCAACTTTAAAACAATAAATAATAAAGATATATACAAAAAAATTAAAATATATATATATATATATAACAATAAAAATTAATTAACATTTCTATTATAATCAATAAAAAACAATTTTTATATGTTCCACGTGAAACATTAAACTTGCATTTTGAATAAAAATGTGATAAATTATATATGTGCAACAAATATATTGTAAACTGGTCAGGATCGGAAGATAGCAGCCACATCAATCTCTATTTGTGTGCACATTTTTTATTGGGTGATATAATGGAAGAAAAATATTTTGCAGAATTAATAAAATTAATTAAAAAAGCATCAAAAAAAGATGAAGTTCCAATTAGTGCAATGGTTGTAAAAGAAAATAAAATAATTTCCAAAGCTTATAACCGTAGAGTTAAAAAAAATAATGTTCTTGCACACGCTGAAATTATAGCTATAAATAAAGCTAGTAAAAAATTAAAAGATTGGCGATTAAATAATTGTGATTTATATGTTACTCTAAAGCCATGCAGTATGTGTGAAACAATAATTAAGCAATCTAGAATAAGAAATGTCTATTATTTGTTAGAAAAACCTAAAGAAAAAAAAGAATATAATAAAACAAAATTTTACAAAGCAAACATATGTACGTATGTCACGGAATACGAAGCTAGGTTAAGAGATTTTTTTAAAAAGAAAAGAGACAAGTAATTAGCTTTTATGATATAATAATTTTATGGGGTGAATTTATGGATTACAAAGTACTATACCGCAAATATAGACCAGATAATTTTTCTAATATAATTGGTCAAGATTATATGGTTACAATCTTAAAAAATGCCATAAAAAACGATAAGATATCACATGCTTATATTTTTTCAGGTCCAAGAGGTACAGGTAAAACAAGTACTGCTAAAGTTTTTGCTAAAGCTATAAATTGTTTAAATCCAACTGAGGATGGACCTTGCAATCAATGTGAAAGTTGTCTTCATTTTAAAGAAAATGCCGACATTATTGAAATTGATGCAGCATCTAATAATGGTGTGGATGAAATAAGAGAAATAATAAACAATATTAAACTTGCACCTGCCTATTCAAAGTACAAAGTGTATATTATTGATGAAGTACATATGTTAAGTACGAGTGCATTCAATGCTCTTTTATTAACTTTAGAAGAACCGCCAAAGCACGTAGTATTTATATTAGCAACAACTAATATAGAAGCTGTGCCGATAACAATATTATCCCGTTGTCAACGATTTGATTTTCATAAAATATCTATTAATGATATTATGAAAAGATTAAAATATGTAGTTTCAAATGAAAATATAGCTATTGAAGAGGATGCTTTGGAGGAAATTGCCTATATTTCAGATGGTGGAATGCGAGATGCACTCAGTATATTAGATCAATTATCAAGCCAAACTGACAAAATAACCATTACGGATGTTATAAAACATTTTGGATCAGTATCCAAAAAACAAATAAATGATTTATTTGATCTAATATTAAAAAGTAATGTGGATAAGTTTGATGAAATGATGAAAAATTTTAAAGAAACGGCAATAGACTATAAAGTTCTTATAAGAAAATTGTTAGAAAAGATCGAAGAAGAAGCAATTGCAAGTAAAAAGGGCAATGCTCAAATACCCTATCAATTATTAAAAGAAATGGCTTTTGAGTTAGCTGATATCTCAAATTATATTAATATTAGTATAGATCCATATTTATTAATTGAAATTACTTTACTAAAGTATTTTGAAGAACAAACTGCAATTCAGCCATCATCTTCATTTATTTCCCGGGAAATAAAATTAAATATAAATGAAATTAAAGAAACACCAGACCAGGTGGTAATAAATAATGAGGAAGACAATTCCAAAATTATTTCCCGGGAAATAATTTCTACACTACAAGATGATAAAAAATTAATAAAAATTCGAGTTAATAATTGTTTTGTCAATGCCAAAAAAGAATATTTGCAAGAAATGAAAGAAAAATGGAAAACATTTATAAATAATTTAACCAATAAAAATATCTTAAACTTAATAGTTGATTGTAATATTGTTGCTTCAAGTAAAGATGTAGCAATTTTAACAAATATAATTGATGGCACTTCAAACTTAATTAATAATAATTTACATACTATTGAAAGTTTATTTAACGAAAAATATAATACTAACTATAAATTTATTGCTTTAACAGAAAGTATGTGGAAAAAAGAAAAAGAAGAATATATAGAAAATTTAAAAAATAAAAAAGAGTATCATTATATAAAAGAACCCGAATTAGAAAAAAATGAAGAAAATTTAAAAGAGGATATTGATAATATTGAAAAAATCGCTTATGATATATTTGACAAAGAAAAAATTGAAATAGAATAGGGAGGAAAATGATGAATATACAAAATTTAATGGCTCAAGCCCAAAAAATGCAAAAAGAAATCACAAAAAAGAAAGAGGAAATAGACAATTCTATTTTTGAAGGAAATTCTGAATGGTTAAAAGTAGAAATGAATGGAAAAAAAGAAGTCGTAAAAGTAACATTAACTTTTGAAGGTACAATTGAAAATGATGATAAAGAAATCCTTGAAGATATGGTAAAAATAGCAGTGAATGATGCTGTAAAGAAAATTGAGCAAGAAGTAGAAAATAAAATGGGAGCTTATGGCTCATCAATAAATGGTTTATTCTAATGAATTATCCTAAAGACTTAGAAAAATTAATCAATTATTTTCAAAAATTACCGGGAATAGGAGAAAAAAGCGCAGAACGTCTTGCCATTGCTACTTTAGAATTTAATGAAGAAGAATCCGAGGAATTTAGTAATGCCATAATATCAGCCAAAAAAAATTTAACAAGATGTTCGATATGTGGTCATCTAACCGACCATGAAATTTGTAATATATGCAGTGATGAATCTCGCAAAAAAAACACAATATGCGTAATTGAAGATTATAAAAGCATATTCTCTTTTGAAAAAACGGGAACTTACAAAGGCACTTATCATGTGTTAAATGGCTTAATTTCTCCCATGGATGATATTGGCCCAGAAGACATTAATTTATCGTCACTAGTAAATAGAGTAGAAAAATTAGATAATCCAGAATTAATTTTAGCTTTGAAACCAACCGTAGAAGGCGAATCTACAATTTTATATATAAAAAAAATATTAGAAAATAAAAAAGTAACAATTTCAAGGTTATCATATGGTATTCCAATTGGAGCTGAGATCGATTATTTAGATAATGTAACGTTAGAAAAAGCTTTAGAAGATCGTAAAAAAATATCGGAATAATCTAAAGGCAAATACATATAATTTACTGTGATAACAATGAAAAAACGAATATTAAAAGTAATTAGTAAATTGTGTTTTGCTTTTGTAAGTATTTATGGTCTTAATCTTATTCTATCAGGAGTAAATATTTTTATTCCCATAAATATAATAACAATTGTGCTAGTAACATGCCTAGGATCTCCGGGAATATTAGGATTAGTCGCAGTATATTTAGTAATATAAGGATGTGGTAATTTGTTTGCAAAAAATAATTTAATAGATATATATAATAAATATCGTGAGAAAAAACTAGCTCACGCTTATTTAGTTGAAACAAATAATTTAACCCAATTAACAGAAGATTTAAAACTGCTAATAAAAGTTATCAATTGTCCCGAAGAATATCATGAATCATGTCAAAATTGTAATTTATGTAATTTAATTGATAAAAATAATTTACCAAGTCTAATTACAATCAACCCTGATGGTGCAATGATAAAAAAAAATCAAATAGAAGAACTAAAAAAAGCATTTGAAACCAAACCAATATATAGCAAATATAACATTTATATAATAAACAATGCTGAAAAATTAAACAGCAGTAGCGCCAATGCTATGTTAAAATTTATTGAAGAACCAACCGATGGAATAATAGGTTTCTTTCTAACAAACAATAAAGACATTATTATTCCTACAATAAAAAGTCGTTGTCAATGTATTGTTGTAAATTATGAAAGTGAAGATCTTTGCCAAAAATATAATCTAACCGAAGAAGAGCTAAAAAACAACATAATAATAATTAATGATTATTTAAACAAAATAGCCAACCAAGAATTAATAAATAATAAAGAATTAATTTTAACAAAATATCCTGAGAGAAAAAATCTAGAAATTTTATTTAAGTTAATTTTTGAGGTGTATTATAATGCTTTTTTAAAAAAATTAAATAAAAAATATAATGAAAAACTACTTTCATCTATTAATATAAATGAGAGTATTCAACAAATTATTCCTAAATTAAATATTATTACTAAATTTTTACAAGATTTGAGTTATAATGTAAATATGGAATTATTATTAGATAAATTTGTAATTGAAATGAGGGATTAATATGGATCGATATTATGTTTATGGCGTAAATTTTAAAGATAATGGCAAAATATATAACTTTAAAAGTAAAATTCGCTGTCCTATTAATGTAACGGTAATAACCGAAACCGAAAAAGGACTCCAATTTGGTAAAGTTGTGAGTTATTTAGGAAATGAATTGAATAAAAACATTGATGGCTTAAAAGATATTATTAGAATTGCAACCAAAAGAGACTATGAAGAGTACTTAAAAAATTTAAAAGATGCAGATCTAGCCTTAAAACAATGTCGAATACTCGTTAAAGAATTGAATTTAGAAATGAAAATGATTAACGCTAGCTATACTTTTGACCGAAAGCAATTAATCTTTAATTTTATAGCAGATGAAAGAGTAGATTTTAGAGAACTTGCCCGTCGTTTAGCTGCAATTTATCATACTCGAATTGAACTACGTCAAATTGGAGCAAGAGATAAAGCTAGAGAAGTAGGTGGTGTAGGAATATGCGGAAATAAAATATGTTGTGCAAACTTTTTGAATCATATTGATTCTGTATCAATGAATATGGCTAAAAATCAAGGTTTAGCCTTAAATCCTTCTAAAATAAATGGCCTATGTGGAAGATTATTATGCTGTCTAACCTATGAAGATGAAGAATATTTACGTTGTAGTGAAAATCTCCCATCTATCGGTGAAACCGTAAAAACAGAATTAGGCGAAGGATCGGTAGTAAACGTAGATATTTTGCATCGTTCTTATAAAGTGTTAGTAAATAATGAAAAGGTAGAAATTGTTTTAGGTGATCAAAATGGAAGTAATAAATGATTTATTTGATTATGATTTAAAAATAATTCAAGAATCAAATCTATTTAAGTTTTCCCTAGATTCTCTTTTACTAGCAGAATTTGTGACTATAAAAAAAAGCGATAAAAATTTATTGGATTTATGTTGTGGAAATGCTCCTTTACCCTTAATTATTGGCAAAAATCATAAAATTGCTATAACAGGAGTCGAAATAAATTCAAAAATTTCTTTTTTAGCTACAAAAAGCGTTAAAATAAACAAATTAAACAATATTAACATAATTAATGACAATATCAAAAACTTAAAAAATTATTTCCCGGGAAATAATTTTGACATCATCACTTGCAATCCTCCCTTTTTTAAAGTAAATAACACCTCAAAAATTAATGAAGATAAGCAAAAAGCAATTGCAAGACATGAACTTACCATCACTTTAGAAGAAATATTCAATATAGCCAAAGATCTAATTAAAGAAAATGGCACTTTTTATTTAGTCCATCGTCCAGAACGTTTAGAAGAGATCATAGTTTTGGCACATAAATATAAATTTCATATGAAAGAAATGCTTTTTATTTATACAAATATGAAAAAAGACGCAGTAATTGTCTTACTAAAAATGAAAAAAAGCGCTAACATAGGTCTTAAGGTAAAAACACTAATAATTAATAAAGACACTAAAACTTATCAAAACATTTTTAAGGAGGAAAGAGCATGAAATTAATTGTTGGCTTAGGAAATCCAGGGGAAATTTATAAAATAACCCGTCATAACATAGGTTTTATGGTTATAGATCATTATATAAATGATAATGACTGGAAAACTAAATGGAATTCATTATATTATGAAAAAACAATAAACAACGAAAAAGTAATATTCATAAAGCCATTAACATACATGAATTTATCTGGAAATGCTGTAGCAGAATATGTTAATTTTTATAAATTAAACTTAAGTGATATCTTAATTATTCAAGATGATTTAGATTTAAAGATAGGAACCTATCGCTTAAAAAACAATAGTAGCGATGGCGGTCATAACGGGATAAAATCAATTATTGATAAATTAGGAACAAAAAATTTTACTCGTTTAAAAATAGGAATTTCAAAAGATATTAAAGGAAATACGAAAGAATATGTTTTAGGAAAATTTAGTCAAGAAGAAATGGACACGCTAGATAAGCTATTTCCACTGTTTGATGAAATAATAACTTCTTTTATTCTAAATGGCATTGAAAAAACAATGAATAAATATAATGGAAAGAGAAAGTAAAATGAATTTTTTAGACAATTATTTTAAATATGATAATCATTTAACAATAACAGGGTTAACGCATGAGTTAGCTTATCTTTACGTGAAAAAATTATATCAAGAAAAAAATAAAAATATCATTGTTTTATTAAGCACATTATTTGAAGCTAATACTTTTTTCTCAGGAATAAAAACATATGAACCAAATACCTACTTATTTCCCATGGATGATTTTATAACAAGTATAGCTTTAGCCATTTCTCCAGAGCTAAAAACAACAAGGATAGACACACTAGAAGCAATAAAAAACAAAAAAGGAATAATAGTTACTAATTTAATGGGCTATTTAAAATACTTAACGGATCAGCACCTCCAAGAACAAATGACTATTATATTAAAAAAAGGGGATATAATAAATCGAGAAAAGCTAATAAAAATACTAGATAAATTAGAATACAAACAAGTGACAACCGTAACCACAACAGGTGAATATGCAATAAGAGGCTTTATTGTAGATATTTTTGTCACATTAGAAGAACACCCAATTAGATTAGAATTTTTTGGTAATAAAATAGAATCAATTCGAACTTTTGATGAAAACACCCAAATGTCAATTAAAGAAATAAATCAAATAAAATTAGTAACAAACGGAGAAATAAAAACAGACAAGCACTCAAGTCTTCTAGATTATGCCAAAGATGCAATTGTTGTAACAATTGATGAAACTAGAATAAAAGCTAGTTATGAAAAATTAGAAGAAGAAATATTAGAATATCGTAATTCTAAAAATATTCCTAAAGACACAAAATTTATGTATTCTTTAGATGAAATAAATCCCAAAGAAAATATATTTATAAATTTTATTGATAATTATAAAAAAGGTTTAAACAGTCTAAACATATCTTCAAAAGAAATAACTAATTTTCATTCTAATTTTGACAAACTAAAAGAGCAAACAGAAATATGGTATCATCGAGGCTATAAAATCATTTTTTACTTAAGTAAAGATTCTCAAATTAAATTAATCAAAGAGTTAATTAAAGTGCCAATAACAATTGAAAACAAATATATATCAAAAGGCTTTATTCTCGATAAAATAGTAGTTATTAGTGAAAATGATATAGAACAGGTAAATAAAGAACAAATAAAATATCGAAATACATATAAAATTGGTAGTAAAATCAAAGACTTAAATTCTCTAAATAAAGGAGATTATGTTGTACATATAGCTCATGGAATAGGAATATATAATGGTATTAAAGCACTAACAAAAAAAGGGTTTGAAAAAGACTATATTGAAATATTATATGCAGAAAATGACAAAGTATATATACCAGTTGAAAAAATGAATACGATCTTAAAATATAATAGTAAAGATGGGTTTAAACCCAAAATACATAAATTAAACTCAATTAGTTGGGCAAAAACCAAAAGAGCTGTCGTAAAGAAAATTAAAGACATTAGTCAAGAACTATTAAAACTATATGCACAAAGAAAAGCAATAAAAGGAGAAGCGTATAAAACATTTGATTTAGAAACAGAATTTGCAAATTCATTTGAGTATATTCCTACAAAAGACCAAGAAAAAGCAATTAAAGAGATTGATGAAGATTTAAAAAATCCAGTTCCTATGGATCGTCTCTTATGTGGAGATGTTGGCTTTGGCAAAACTGAAGTATCCTTCCGAGCAATGTTTAAAACCGTTTTAAATAATTATCAAGTACTATATTTATGCCCAACAACAATACTTTCTAAGCAACAATATCAAAGCGCACTACAAAGATTTAAAGAATATCCCATTGAAATTGCACTTTTAAATCGTTTTACTTCTCAAAAAGAAACAAAGAGAATTATAGAGGGTTTATCAAATGGAACAATTGATATTGTATTTGGAACGCACAGACTCTTAAGTAATGACATTAAAGTAAAAAAACTAGGCTTACTTGTTATTGATGAAGAACAACGTTTTGGTGTTACCCATAAAGAAAAAATTAAAAAATTAAAAAACGATGTCAATGTATTAACTTTATCAGCAACCCCAATCCCAAGAACAATGAAAATGGCTATGTCAGGTTTAAGAGATCTATCTATAATTGATACTCCACCTGTAAATAGATATCCTATCCAAACTTATGTGTTAGAAGAAAATGATTTAATTATTAAAGATGCAATTTATAAAGAATTAGCAAGAAAAGGTCAAATATTTATATTATATAATAACATAGAAAAACTAGATAGAATATTGGGCCATATTAAGCAATTAGTACCCGAAGCAAGAGTTATAAGTGCTCACGGAAGAATGAATAAAATTGAATTAGAGAATGTTATGCAAGATTTTATTGATTTCAAATATGATATTCTAATATGTACAACAATCATAGAAACAGGCATTGATATTCCCAATACTAACACACTAATCATATATAATGCTGATAGATTTGGCTTATCTCAGCTATATCAAATAAGAGGAAGAGTAGGCCGTTCCAATACAATAGCTTATGCGTATCTTTTATATGATAAAAGTAAATTATTAAATGAAATAGCAATAAAACGCTTAGATGCCATAAAAGAATTTACAGAGCTTGGTAGTGGATACCGTATTGCCATGCGAGACTTAGCTATTCGCGGTGCTGGCGATATTTTTGGAAGTGAACAAGCTGGTTTTGTAGATTCTGTCGGAATTAATTTATATTTACAAATGATTGAAGACGAAATAAAAAGATTAAAAGGAGAACAAGTTAAAACTGAAGAAGACAATCAAGCATTAGTAGATGTAAGTACTCATATATCAGATAAATATACAACAGATGATGAAATAAAAATAGAAATTCATCAAATGATTAATAAAGTAGATTCAAAGGAAAGTTTAAATAGAATAAAAGAGGAATTAGAGGATCGTTTTGGTAAAATTGATGAAACAATAATGATTTATATGTTTGAAGAATGGTTTGAAAAATTAGCAAGATCTTTAAATATAACAAAAGTAAATCAAACTTCAAGATCAATAGAAATAGAGCTTCCTGAAGAATTATCAAGCCATATAAAAGCAGATAAATTATTTTTAGAAAGCTATAATATTAACTCAAATTTAAAGTTTTCTTATCATAATCAAAGAATTAAAATATCTCTTACGTTAAATCAAAATGATAAACATTTCTTATATACATTTGTTCCTTTATTAGAATTGATCAAAGAGGATTATTTCCCGGAAAATAAAAAAGAAGTATCAAATTAACATTGATGCTTCTTTTTAGTAATGAAAATCTTAAGTAAGCCTAAACTACAAATGGAGAATCTGCTGTGCCATTTCCTGATTTTATCGTTACACCAGCATCCAGATTTAATACTGGGCGCACACCCCGCGTGTTATTCACGTTGTTGTTGTTGAGGTTGCCATCCGAATTCACACGGAACACGTTAGCATTACCATTGCTATTAACATTATACGGAGACACTATTAAATTCATAGATTAACCTAATATAATTTTACACCAAATATTAAATTCTTTCAATTTAATTTCCCAATCTTTCTGTATATTTTCTTTAATAAAGCCAATATTAATAGTAGATTGGAGTTGTAAAATTTGAAATCTACAGGAGTAGTAAGAAGAATTGATGAATTAGGTCGAATTGTAATACCAAAGGAAATAAGAAGAAATTTAGGAATAAGAGATGGTGAAAATATTGAAATATTCACTGAAAATGATAGTATTATTCTAAAAAAATACTATCGTATGTCTACAAATATCGACTTAGCAAACCATTTATGTGAATTAATCTATAATAATTTTAATTATAAAATCTTAATAACAGATCGTGAAAAAATAATCGCTCATGCCGGAATAGGCTATGATTTAAAAGAGCGCTTACTAAACCAAGAATTTTTACAAATCATTGAAGAGAGAGAAACAAAAACTAAAGAAAGCACTTCTATAACAATTGGGGAATACACACTAAATGGTAATTTTGCCTATATACCAATTATTTCCTTAAATGATAGTATTGGCTTGGTGATCATATATAGTGAAAATCCCATAAAAGAAGAAATAATAATCGGCAAATTAATTGCCAGCATCTTCTCCCAAAAGTTAGATATTTAAAAAACCTTGACATTCCCTTCGTTTATATAATATAATTGAGGCGATTAAACATTGAAGGAATGAGTACATATTATTTTTAGTATAGAAAGTTTATGGTTGATGGAAATAAGCATAAAGTAATATGGAAGATGACTCTGGAGTTTAAACGGTTTATCTCCGTTACAGGATCTAAGCGCATGAATAAAATCATGAATTAAGGTGGTACCACGGGTTAATCTCGTCCTTAGTTTATGGTTTTTATTTGTTATAAAGGAGGAAAAAAGATGAAAGAAAAATTTTATATTACCACACCAATTTATTATCCAAGTGCCAATTTTCATATTGGCCATTGTTATACTACGATTATCGCTGATGCGATAGCAAGATATAAAAGATTAACAGGATATGATGTTTACTTTCAAACTGGTACTGATGAACATGGCGAAAAAATTGAAAAGAAAGCGAAAGAAGCAGGTGTAACCCCAAAGGAATATGTTGATAAAATAATTGAAAATGCGAAAGATTTATGGAAATCACTTAATATTTCATATGATTATTTTATTCGTACCACAGATGAAGACCATATAAGACGTGTTCAAAAGATATTTAAGAAATTATATGAACAAGGCGATATTTACAAAGGAACATATGAGGGATTATATTGTGTTCCTTGTGAATCTTTTTGGACCGAATCTCAGCTTGTTGATGGAAAATGTCCTGATTGTGGTAGAGAAGTAAAACTAGTAAGTGAAGAGGCCTACTTTTTCAAGTTATCTAAATATCAAGATAGACTAGTAAAATATTATGAAGAACACCCAGATTTTATTTTACCATTATCACGTAAAAACGAAATGTTAAACAATTTTATTAATCCGGGTTTAGAAGATTTATGTGTGTCAAGAACAAGTTTTACTTGGGGAATACCTGTAGACTTTGATTCGAAACACGTGGTTTATGTATGGGTAGATGCACTATCTAATTACATTACATCCTTAGGATATCCTGAAGATGATACTTTGATGAAGAAATATTGGCCAGCGACTCTCCATTTAGTAGGCAAAGAAATAGTTAGATTCCATGTTATTATTTGGCCATGCATGCTAATGGCTCTAGGCCTACCTTTACCAAAACAAGTTTTTGGCCATGGCTGGTTAAAAATAGATGGTGGCAAAATTTCCAAAAGTTTAGGAAACTACAAGGATCCTAGAGAATATATTAATGATTATGGTGTTGATGCGGTAAGATATTATGCTTTAAGAGAAGTACCATTTGGTAGTGATGGCAATTTCTCAGAAGAAGCTTTAATTTCTAGAACAAATAGTGATTTAGCCAATACTTTAGGAAATCTAGTGAATAGAACCATTTCTATGGAACATAAATATTTTGATGGTGTTACAAAGAATCCACGCGTTTATGAAGAAATTGATCATGAACTAATAGAGAGAGTAAATAACTTGAAAAATATTGTTGAAGGAAAAATAAATGGTCTAAAAGTAAATGAAGCCATCGAAGAAATTATGGAAGTCCTACGTAGTTGTAACAAATACATTGATGAATCTACGCCATGGACTTTAGCCAAGGATGAAAGTAAAAAAGATAGGTTAGCTACAGTATTATATAACTTACTTGAATCTATTCGTATTTGTGCAATTCTTCTAAGCCCATTTATACCTGATACGGCAAATAAAATATTAGAACAGCTTAATACTAAAGAAACAAGTTATGAAAGTGTTAATTTTGGTGCTTTAGAGGAAAACTTAAAATTAAATGAACCAAAAATTTTATTTAATCGTATTGAAACAAAATAATAATCTTAGGTAACAATCTAAGATTTTTTATATTAAATGCATGAAACCCAATACAAACAAAATGATAGCTCCCAAAATATTGGCATATATTCCAAGTAATTTATTAGCAAATCTACCAACAATAACCCCCATAAATGTAAAAGAAGCACTACATATAGCAAACGCACTCATAGCCATGTAGATATTATCCGTAAGTGCTTTTAATCCTAATCCTAAAGAAAAACTATCTAAACTAACTCCAAAAGCAAAAACAAACATTCCAATTGTTGACAGATTAAACTTTTCTTCTTCATGTCTTATAATATCAATAATCATTTGTAAAGCAATGATAATAAGAATAAATCCAAGTAAAATATCATAATCAATCTTAAAAAGCTGAAGTAATTTATCCCCTAGTATCATTCCTAAAAATGGCATAATAAAATGCATACATCCAACAATAATAGATAATTTAAGAGATTTTCTATTTGAAATATTAAACATGCCTAATCCTAAAGACAGCGAAAAAGTATCCATAGACAAAGCAATTCCAATTAATAATACACTAAAAATTTCCTGCAAATAAAAAACCTCCTACAAAAATATATTAAGAGGATTATATTTTAGAACTTTTCTAAAAGTTTCTTTACATAAAATTCATATTCAATATCGCTTATATCTTCTTTTGTATTTTCAAGCAAACACAAAGGAGGAAACAGAACACACCAAAAATTATTACCAGTCCCTTTACCTAACGTAATAACTAATGATTCATAATTACCAGCCGGATATATAATATTTTGATAAGTTTTGGCAGGAAAATAATTATTTCCATAACTAATTTGATAAGGTACTTTATAATCTTTGATAATTTCTTCAATTGTATCTAAGTTATTTTGAATAAGATTACGAACTTCCGAAACATTATTTCCATCTTGAATTAATTCATATACTTTTTCTTCAACTTGATCTTTAATTATACTTTTTTTCATTTGATCTTCAACACTGTTACTATTTGCAATCACTCGAAATCTTATCGCATCTTTAGGGATAAATATTTCCTCTTCGTCTTTCATCAATAAAACCCCTAAAGTAATAAAAAATAATACAAAAATGATTTTTTTCATTTGATCACCCGTAATAATTAAGTAAAATTAATATTTTTTTATTCAAATTCATCAAAAAAAGTCAAAAATATTTGACAAAAACCAAATAAATCGATATAGTAATAATGGTAATTTATTAAAATCTTTTTAATATGCACCAAAAAAATTATTAATCATAATAAATAGTATAAGTGCCTACTTATACTAAAATTTTCTTAAGGTAAGGGTGTGTTAAAATGAAACAAATGATTATTGAAGGAAATAATACTTTAACCGGAAAAATTAAAATAGGAGGAGCTAAAAATAGTGCAGTAGCATTAATTCCAGCTTCTATTCTTGCAAGTGGAATTTCTCAAATTGATAATGTCCCCAATATTTCTGATCGCGATGCATTAATCGATATTTTAAACATTTTAAATTGTAATGTCGATATTAAAGGGGATCAACTAAAAATAGATACAACAAATTTAAGAAATACATCTATCGATGAAAAGTATTCAAAAAAATTAAGAGCATCTTATTATTTTATGGGCGCTTTATTAGGAAAAGAAAAATATGTCGAAATGTGCATTCCTGGGGGATGTAACATAGGGGCAAGACCTATCGATATTCACATTGATGGTTTTAAGGCTTTAGGTGCTAAAGTAAAAATTGAAAATAATAAATACATTTTACAAGCAGATAAACTAATTGGAACGGATATTTATTTGCGTTTTCAAAGCGTAGGAGCTACAATAAATTTAATGTTTGCAAGCGTTCTAGCAGAAGGAAAGACAGTAATTCATAATGCAGCAAAAGAAGCAGAAATTGAAAATATTGCAAATTTTTTGATTAGTATGGGGGCCAATATTGAAGGGGCAGGAACAGACAAAATAATTATCACAGGAGTAAAAGAACTTTATGGGGGAAAAATTACCGTTTTGCCAGATCGAATAGAAGCGGGAACCTATATAATTTTAGGAGCTTTAGTTGGAAAAAACTTATGTATTAATAATATTATACCTAAGCACATTGAATCGTTAACATCTAAACTAATAGATATGGATTCTGATATTACTATCAATGAAGATAATATTGTAATAAGTAAAGTAGATCATCTAAAACCAACAAATATTAAAACTTTAGTATATCCGGGCTTTCCAACCGATATAGGGCAACCCATGAGTGTATTATTAACCCAAGCGAATGGAACCAGTCTTTTTGAAGAAACAATATGGGAAAATCGTATGGGTCACGTTCCATCTTTAAATAAAATGGGCGCGAACATCACGGTAAAAAACATGAGCGCTATGATCATTGGTCCAAGTAAACTTCATGGCTGTGAAGTAATAGCAACTGACTTAAGAGGTGGAGCAGCCCTAGTTCTAGCAGGCTTAACTGCAACAGGAACAACAATTGTAAATGACGTTGAACACATACTAAGAGGATATGAAAATATTGAAACGAAGCTAAGAAATGTTGGTGCTAAAATTGAAATCAAGGAAATATAGTATAATGTACTATATTTTTTTTGAGGTGTTAAATGAAAAAAAAGATCATCGCCCTCACCATTTTAGGAGCAATTATCTCCGTCTTTATTTATTTTTTTACTCAAAGTGAAGAAGTAACCATTGTGTCAATCGGGGACGGCCTATCGCTTGGAATGACTCCATATGGTATTGAAGGAAAAAGTTTTAATGACTATTTAAAGGAAGCGTACGAAAATAAACATAAATTAAAAACATACATTCATGAATTTTCTACTGCTGGTAAAACCGTAAAAGAACTAATATATGAAATTAAAGAAAATATATCACTAACAATCAAAAACAAAAAAATAAAAATTCAACAAGCTATTCATGAAGCAGATATTTTAACAATTTCTATTGGTATGGATGAATTAGCAAATAAAAAAATAACCAACAAAATAAAAAATGAATACTTAGATGATTTAGAAGAGTTATTAAGTATGATAAAATGTTTAAACAATAAAAAAGTAATTGTATTAGGTTTATATAAATGGAAGAACAATGATTTGTTAACGATAGAAAAAATAAATGCTAGCATTAGAGATATTGCTTTAACAGATAAATTTACCTTTATAGATATCAACCATCTTTTAACAAACAATGAGTATTATTTAAGCAAAGACAGTCACTATATAAATTATTTAGGACATAAAATGATCTATAATGAACTAAAAAAGCTTGTAAAGTTCTAAAAATATGATATAATACTTAAGACAAACAAATTACTATGTCAAAAATTTTGATATGGCGGGAGGTTATTATGAAAAAAGGAATCCATCCAGAAATAAAAGAAGCAACAATCACTTGTGCTTGTGGGGCTTCATTTAAAACACATTCAACAAAAGAAAATATTCAAGTTGAAATTTGTAGTGAATGTCACCCATTCTATACAGGAGCTCAAGGAAGAGCAAAGAAAACTGGAAATATTGAAAAATTTAATCGTAAATATGGATTAAACAAAGAAGAAAACTAGTCTAAATGGCTAGTTTTTTGACATATTTCAACCTTTTTGCTAAAATAAGATAAAAAAAGGGGGATTTATGTCACAAATTACAATAGGAATCGAAATAGAATATCGAGATTTAAATCGAAAAATAGTAGATGATTATCTTAGCAAACATCATCCAAGATGGACAAATAAGATAGAAGATGCAATATTAAAGGATGCCAAAGATATACAATTAGGTGGAGAAATTGTATCTCCAATTTTAAAAGATAATGCAAATACTTGGCAAGAATTAGCAGAAATATGTGACTTTCTAAACAAAAATTATGCGTCATCTAAAAACACAGGAGCTCACATCCATATAGGAGCTAATGTTTTTGAAGATAATCCTAAATATTTATTAAGATTTATTAAACTATGGTGCAGTTATGAACATATTATCTATTATTTTTGCTATGGAGAAACATCTTATGCGAGAGATACACTAGATATCTATTCGCCTCCAGTAGGAAATGAATATAAATATTTATTAAAAACCTTAAACTTATCATCAGAAGATTCCTTCACTTATTTAATCACTGTTTTAAATTTAGGAAAGAAAAGAGGGTTAAATTTATCGAATATTAATCGCGATCAAAGAAAAAACACTATTGAATTTAGATGCCCAAACGGAACATTTAATCCTCATATTTGGTACAATAATTTTTTATTATTTAAAAGAATGCTGGAATATTCTAAAAGTAAAAATTATAATGAAAATTTGCTAAATAAAAAATTATTAGAAAGCCATGACATTCATGAGGACCTAGATTTAGAAGATGCATTAGAATTAGCCAACATTATTTATTTAAGCGAAAAAGAAAAACTATCCTTTTTAAAGCAATGTTTAAAAGGATCAAATAAACAACAATTAAAAAAATAAACTAGTTTTTTATTTGATATCTCCTAAATGGGGATCACATTAGTTAAGTAAGTTTATATTTACTAACTTTTATTCTTTCAATTTATCATATTTTCTGATATGATATAAACGGTGATTAAATGAACGAACTATTTAATGTTAATCATAAAATTATTTATGATATTAATACAACAATACTTATTCCATCATCTTTTAATTATATAAATGATGCTATATATTTTATTAACAATAAATATTGTGTAATTATGAAAGAACAAACGGCAAATAATTACTTTGTAAATGATGATATATTAACTTCATTTAATGTTTTATATTTAAAAAACAAGAAAGACAAAACAAACTTAGATGAACTAAAACTAAAAATATTGTTTAATTTAAATACTAAAAATCAATATTACATTTTCTTTAATGTTTTAACATATTTAGATGATGATTTTAAAGAAAAACTATTAAATTATTTAAAAGAAAATAATAAGAGAATAATAAATTATACAACGCAAATAGAAGAGGCATTGTTACTAGATTATATGGTTGTAATTCATGAAAATAAAATAATTATGGAAGGAAAAAAAGAGTTAGTATTGCAAGAGGAAAAAATATTAAAAAAATTAGGGTATAATCTACCTACTATAGTTGAATTATCTAAATATTTAAAATATTATAAAGTATTAAATAAAATATATTATAATAAAGAAGAAATGGTGGATGATTTATGGAAGTAGCAAATATATTTGAACAAGAAAAAAAAGGTTTAATATATGGCTTAATGGGAAATATCAATCTAACAACGAATAATTTAAACTATAAAATTATAACAGACTATAAATTTAATGGAACAGTAAAAGAATATTTAAACAGTAATAAAGACAAATCATCATTAAAAATGGTTTTACTAAACGAAAATATATTATCAAAAGCATCTTTTGAATTATCAATAGGAGATTTAAAAAAAGTATCTTTAGCCAAAGCATTAATTGAAAACAAAGATTATATAGTTTTAAACTATTTTGAAAAGGAACAAAATTATCAAGAAAGAGAATACTTTAAACGTTTATGGAAAAAGTTAACAAATGAATATCACAAAACCATCATAATATTTACCAATGATATATCAATATTTTGGGATATTGCCAGTACTTTAATATATATAGATAATAATCAAATAAACAAAATATCAAAAAAAGACTATAATAAATGGATAAATCAATTAAATAAACCAGAAATTATTAAAATAACAGAATTAATGAAAGAAAAAAATGTAAATATAGAAATCTATCAAGACATCAAAGATTTATTAAAAGCAATATATCGAATAAAGGAGTCTAATCATGAAATATCTAATTAGTCTAGCTTATGATGGTTCTAAATTTTATGGATTTCAAAGATTAAAAAAACATGAAACAGTTCAAAAAAAATTAGAAGATGCTTTAAGCATTATTGCTAAAGAAAGAATAGAAACAAAGGGAGCCGGGAGAACTGACCGGGGCGTTCATGCCTATGATCAAAAAGTAACATTTAGGATAGATATAAATATTGATGAAGAACATTTAAAGACAGCTATAAACAGTTTAGTAGTGCCATACATCTATATTCATGATGTAAAAAGAGTTCCTGATGATTTCCATCCAAGATTTCATGTTCTCCAAAAAGAATATATCTACAAAATAAATCTAGGAGCATATAATCCTTTATATTACGACTACATATATGAGCCCAATTACAAATTAGATATTGCTAAAATGAAGGAGTGTGCCAAGTTTTTTCTAGGAGTCCATAATTTTAAAAACTTTACTTCTGGAGAAAGAGCCAACTATGAGTGTATTATTTACGATATAGAATTTAGCGAAAAAAATAATATATTAGAAATAAAATTTACTGGAAAGAGCTTTTACCGGTACATGGTAAGAAATCTAGTAGGAGCCATGCTAGATGTAGCAAATAGTAAAGCAAGCCTTGATGATATAAAAAATGCCTTAGAACACCCCGAAATAAAGCGCCAATTTAAAACAGCTATTCCAAATGGCCTATATTTAAACAAGATAGAATATGAAAATAAAAAAGGAATGTGATAATATGCTGAGTAATCCCCAAAATGGATGGGTCAAATTTAAGTTAGGAAAAACGACATATAATCTAAGCTATCTTACTGATATTCCTATTGATTGGTTAGATCAATCTATAAATGGCTTAGAAAATATGAAACCATTTGTCGTTTATGGCTATTTGGAACCCAATAGAGTTATATGTGTAGTAAGCTACTGGAATATCCATGTATTTATAGAAAATGATGCAAATCTTGTTTTAAATCCAGCTTTAGCAAGCTATGAAATCATTCATATAAACATGATTGATTTTTGTAATCAATTATATGAAGATATTAAAGTATCTTTTGACTATTGGCTAACTTGGCTTCCAGATATACAAGAAAGAATAAAAAGAAAGAAAGAGTTAGAAAAAAAGTTAGAAAAACTAAAAAAATTAATTGAAAAGCGAAAAAATATGTTTCAAGAAAATTGTTCATTTACATAAAGGCTAGGTGAAAATATGATATCTTATTATGATTTAGTTGAATTAATAAATATTAAAAAACAACCAGACAAAATTTTAGTTCCTGTTGATAAAAACAGAGAGCTACTATTTGAATTTGATTATAAACATAATAATTACTATGCAGTTAAAACTAGTGCAAGCGAATCTTTTTATCAAGAATACGATTCTAATTTGTTTTTTAATATAACAGAAGACAAAATTTTTCTAAACAACATAAAAGTTATATCTCCATATTTATTTAAGATTGGTGAATATATTTCTTATTATGACCTCTTAACATCAATAAAGTTACAAACTGCTCCCTACAAAGTGCGAATACACATAAATAATGATTATAACGATTATATATACGATAGCATAGATCCATCTGAACCTAAAAAATACATAGAAGAAAAAGTTGATGATTTAGTGCCATCTTGGGAATTTGAATTATTGCATCAAGTCTCCGATTGGCATTTAAAAAACATTGAAGTAATAGAAGCTGGAAATAGTTTAATTAGAATTTTAGAAGGTGGCCAAAGTGGCTCTTATTTTCATATTTTTCCTATTAAAATAAAAGATCTAAACGATGATACTGATAATGCAAGTAATGTTACAGAAATGCAAGAAGAAGTAATTGCTATTGAAGAAAGTGATGTAGAAGCGTTCTTATATCCGGTGTTAAAAAAATGCTTTAATCCTGAATTAGTTGAAAATAAAAAAAGATATGATATGGATAATGAGTTTTCCTGGCATTTAACATATAACTATTTTAGTTTTGATGATATTAAAAAACTGATAAATGAAATCGAAGAAATCATAAGTTTATTAAAAAGTGATTACGATAATCCTAAATTAGATGAGATTAAAAAAAATTACAATTTGATTTTATATCTTGATTCTAGAATCGATTATCGAAAAATTCAAGCAAAAGAAAAATGTAACAAACTAATAAAAAATTATATTAATGAAATTATAAATTTCTATAAAAGATTCATTGATTATTTAGAAAGAATGATGATAATTAGTAAAGAATATGAATACAATTTAATTACTTTTATAGGTCCATAGTTATTAATAAGTAAAGTAAAATTGAAAAAATAACAAAAAAATGCATTTTTTATTTGACAAACGAGATTATTTTACATATAATTTTAACTGGTACATTTTGTTTGTTGGAATTGCCGAGCCCTGGGAAAGCAAAAGCAAGGAAGACTAAATGAAAGGGATAAAAAAATGAAGACATTCATGCAAAAAAAAGAAGACGTAAAACGCAAATGGTATGTAATTGATGCCGAAGGAAAAACTCTAGGTAGAGTTGCTACAAAAGCTGCTACAATTCTTAGAGGAAAACACAAACCAACTTACACACCAAGTGTAGACTGTGGAGATTATGTAATCATTATTAATGCATCAAAAGTAAATTTAACTGGAAACAAGTTAAATGATAAGATGTATTACAATCACTCTGGTTATCCAGGAGGCCTAAGAGAAAGAACGGCTAAAGTAATGGTTGAAAAATATCCAGAAGAAATGGTAGAAAGAGCTGTTAAAGGTATGCTTCCCCATAATAGTTTAGGAAGAGCTATGGGCAAAAAATTATTTGTTTATGCTGGTAGTGAACATAAACATGAAGCAGGGAAACCTATAACACTAAATATTGATTAGGAGGATTTAAATGGCAAAACAAATATGGACCGCAACAGGTCGTCGTAAAAGAAGTTCTGCATCTGTTAGAATTACAGGCGGAACGGGAAATATCGTTGTAAACGGTATTGATGTAAATGAATATTTTCCAAATCAAATTCTAGTTATGGATTTAAAACAACCACTTTCTGTTACAGATAACTTAAATCGTTTTGATATTGATGTTACTGTAAATGGTGGTGGATATTCAGGCCAAGCCGGAGCAATTCGTTTAGGTATTGCCAGAGCCCTATTAAAATTTGATGAGAATACGGATCAAACAAGAGAAGATTCTTATCGTAAGATTTTAAAAGCAAATGGATTCTTAACAAGAGATGCTAGAGTAAAAGAACGTAAGAAATACGGACTTAAAAAAGCTCGTCGTGCTCCACAATTTTCAAAAAGATAGTAAACAGTTTTCTATTTCCAAGCTATATGCTTGGTTTTTCTTTGCAAAAAGAAAACGCCGAATTGTGTCGAACGGTTTTCCTGTTAATCATTAGTTAAAGATAGTAAAAAATGTGATGTAAAAATTGCTAAATCTTTAATTATTTGCTATAATAAAGTCGCTTAAAAGGAGTGACTTTTTATGAATGATACAATTTGTGCTATATCAACTGCTTTAGGAGTAGGGGCTATATCAATTATTAGAGTAAGTGGTGAAGAGGCAATTAATAAAGTTGCCAATCTTTTTGATGGCAAAAACTTAAGAGAAGTAGAAAGCAACACTATCCATTATGGTCACATTGTAAGTGATGGCGAGATGATTGATGAAGTTTTAGTAACCGTTTTAAAAGCACCTAAAACATATACCAAAGAAGACATTGTAGAAATAAATTCTCATGGGGGAATTTCCACAACCAAAAAAGTGTTAGAAGTACTAATTGCAAGTGGCATTCGTCTTGCCGAACCAGGAGAATTTACCAAAAGAGCTTTCTTAAATGGTAGGCTAGACTTAAGTCAGGCCGAAGCCGTAAATAGTTTAATTAAATCTCACACAGACTTAGAACGTAAACTCGCTTTAAATGGTCTTAGTGGTAAAGTCTCTAAAAAAATTAATAAAGTGAGACAAATTATTGTCGAATTACTTGCTAACATTGAAGTGAATATTGACTTTCCGGAATATGAAGATGCCTTAGAAATCACCTTAGAAAACTTACCACCAAAATTAAATGAAATTAAGAAAGAATTAGAAAACTTACTAGAAGAAGGAAAGATTGGTAAAATTATTGAAAACGGCATTAAAGTAGCGATTGTTGGTCGCCCTAATGTCGGAAAAAGTAGTATCCTAAATGCGTTATTAAAAGAAAATAAAGCGATTGTAACTGATATTGCCGGAACAACGCGTGATATTGTTGAAGGGGAAATTGAACTAAAGGGAATCGCTTTAAAATTCATTGATACAGCCGGTATTCGTAAAACAGAAGATGTCGTCGAAAAAATTGGGGTTGATAAATCTATGGAAATGATTGATGTCGCTGATTTAGTCATTCTTGTTTTAAACAATAATGAAGAACTAACTGATGAAGACAAAGAAATTATGACGAAACTAATGAATAAAACTCACATTATTTTTATAAATAAAAGTGATTTAGAAACAAAATTAGAATTAAATAATGCTGATGCAGTAAAAGGAAATACCGTTGATATAGATGGCCTAGATAGTTTAAAAAATAAGATAGTTGAATTATTTGATTTAGAAAAAATTAATAATAGCAATCTAGAAATAGTCTCAAGTGCAAGAGTTATTGGGTTAATTAAAGAAGCTTTAAATAGTATTGAGAATGCTCTAAACAATGTGAGTACCAAGTTACCTGTTGATATGATTGCCATTGATATTAAAAAAGCTTGGGATTTACTAGGAGAAATCACTGGTGAGGTTTACCAAGATGAATTACTAGATACATTATTTAGTAAATTCTGTTTAGGAAAGTAAGGGAATAATAAATGTATGATTTAATAGTTGTAGGAGGAGGACATGCCGGTTGTGAAGCAGCTCATATTGGTGCTTACCTAGGCCTTAAAACAGCCTTAGTAACAGCTAATATTAAAAATATAGCCGACATGCCATGTAATCCTTCTATTGGAGGAACCGCTAAAGGAATTATTGTAAGAGAACTAGATGCATTAGGGGGAATTATGGGTAAAGTAGCAGACCGAGCTCATTTCCAAATCAAGATGCTAAATAATAGGAAAGGTCCAGCCGTAAGAAGCTTGCGTGCCCAAGCAGATAAAATAACATACCCTAAAGTCATGTTAGAGTTTTTAAAGAGTACTCCTAATTTAACAATCATTGAGGGCATGGTTGAAAATCTTATCGTAAATGATAATAAAGTTGGTGGCATAATTTTGAGTGACGAAAAAGAACTAAAAAGTGATGCAGTCATTCTAACAACCGGAACATACCTAAAGGCCAATATTTTAATTGGCAGTGAAAACACACCAGGAGGACCGCATGGTGAGGAAAGAAGCAATAACTTAAGTGACAATTTAAAAAAATTAGGATTAGAGATTCAAAGATTAAAAACAGGCACACCACCAAGAATAAAAAAAGATTCCATTGATTTTAGTAAGATGCAAGAAGAACTAGGTGATAATGAATATTACACTTTTAGTTTTGATAATCCACCCTTTTATGAAATTAACAAACAACAAAAATGTTATTTGCTTTATACCAATGCAAAAACCCATGAAATTATTAGAAATAATTTAGAAAAATCAGCGATGTATGGTGGTTATGTAACGGGAATAGGTCCAAGATATTGCCCGTCTATTGAAGATAAGATAGTGCGTTTTGCCGACAAAGAACGTCATCAATTATTTTTAGAACCAGAAAGTATCTACTATGATGAATGGTACCTACAAGGTTTTTCGACTTCAATGCCAAGGAGTGTGCAAGAAAAGATGGTCCACTCTTTAAGTGGCCTAGAAAATGCGGTAATTACAAAGTATGCTTATGCAATTGAATATGATGCGCTAAACCCTTTAGAAATGAAACCAAGCCTAGAAAATAAATTGATTGAAAATTTATTTACCGCTGGCCAAATTAATGGCACAAGTGGCTATGAAGAAGCAGCAGCTCAAGGACTTATCGCTGGTATCAATGCTCATCATAAATTAAAGGGCTTAGAATCACTAATTTTAAGAAGAGATGAAGCTTATATTGGTGTTTTAATTGATGATTTAGTAACGAAAGGAACGAAAGAGCCATATCGTATGCTTACCAGTCGAGCCGAATATCGTCTTATTTTACGTCATGATAATGCTGATTTAAGATTAAGAGAAATAGGCTATAATCATGGTACAATCGATAAAGAAAGATTTACTAAACTAAAAGAAAAAGAAGCATTAATGAATGAAGTAAAAAACATTTTAAGAAATAACAATTTAAAATTAAATGATGAAACAAAAGAATTACTCGCATCTCTAAATATTGAAGTACCATCATTTAGTACAAGCCTTTACATGTTTTTAAAAAGGCCAGAAATCAATATGGAAATCATTAAACAATTAATTCCTCTTGATTATTCTAAAAAAATCCTAGAAGAAGTAGAAATTGAGATTAAATATGAGGGATATATTGCTAAAGTATATAAAGAAGCAGAAAAATCTAAAAAATTAGAAGAAAAATTAATTCCTAAGGACATAGATTATGCTGATATTTTAAACTTAGCGAGTGAAGCAAGACAAAAATTAAGCCAAATTAGACCACTATCTATTGGCCAAGCAACTAGAATTAGTGGCGTAAACCCGTCTGATATAGCGATACTTACAGTATATTTAAAGAAAAAATACGATAAATAAGGAGTATTCATGAATAAAGAAATATTTATTAAAGAATTAGAAAAATTAAATATCAAGGTAACAGAACAAAATCTAAAAGATTTAGCAAAATATAAAGATTTACTAATAGAATACAACCAAAAATTTAATTTAACAGCAATTAAAACAGAGGAAGAAATTTATCTAAAACATTTTTATGATTCTCTAACTTTAACTAAGGGAATAAGTTTAGATGAAAATTTAAAATTATTAGATATCGGTACTGGCGCAGGCTTCCCTGGATTAGTTTTAAAAATAATTTACCCCAATCTTGAAGTTACGTTATTAGATTCCAATCACAAAAAGATAATGTTTTTACAAACGGTAATAAAAGAGTTAAATTTAACAAATGTCACTTGCTTAAATGCTCGTGCAGAATCTCTATCTAGCGAGTATCGTGAATACTTTGATATTGTAACATCACGTGCCGTATCGCATCTTCGCATCTTATCAGAATTAGCAATTCCTTATTTAAAGGTAGATGGTCTATTTATTGCTATGAAATCATCATGTGAAGAAGAAATAATAGCAAGCACTAAAATTTTAGAACAATTAGATAGCAAAATAATAAGCGTCATTAAATTTAGCTTACCCATAGAATTAAGTAATCGATCTTTAATAATGATAAAAAAAATGAAAAAGACGAGTGAAAAATATCCTCGTAGTTATGACAAGATAGTGAAAAATAGAAATTAAAAAATAGACATAAAAGGAGAAAAGTGCTATTATATTTATAATAAAGGGTGTTAGATATGAAAAAGAATATCGCTTTATTTCTAAGTATTATAGTACTTATTTTAGCTATTTGCTTATTTAGAGTAAATTTAAAAAATGAGCATCTAGATTTATCAGGGAATATAATAAGCTCGGGAATTTATCGTTATGACTTACAAACTCATAATAGCAATGTTAATGGGTTATTCCAACAAGATGATGAAATTTATTATTTGTTAATGAACGAAAATGAAGAAACAAATGTTTTTAATTATGAATTAAAAAAAATAAACATTAAGACTAATGAAATAATTTTAATTAGCAAAATAGATGATACTCAATCTTATTGTACGTTAGAAGATCATAGAATTTATTGTCAAACAGATAATTTATTTGAAGTGTATGATTTAAAGTTTAATAAAATATTTTCTAACCAAGACGAAACCAAATTAGGAATTGACTATGCACCCTACAAAGATATTTATCTAAAAATAGAAGATAAAAATATTTATTTATTAAGATCCTCAAAAGAACATTATCGTACGATATCATTTGATCAAACTTTATTATATGAAACTTATTATAAAACAAAAGATAATACATATCTTCTATATTTTGATGAATTGGGAAACTATTACTTATATGATGTCAATTTAAATCAGTTAGAAAACATTAATAAAAGCTCTTATTTTAAAGTTGAGCAAGGTCTAATCTTTTATGATGACAAAGAATTTATAATAAAAGATTTAGAAGAAAATAAAGAAGTTATTATTGAAAATAAATTAGAAGAAAACTACTATTATAGTGGTACAGTTAATGATAGTCATACGACATTATATCTTTATGATATAATAGAAAACAATTTATTAATAGAAAACATGGAAGAAGATACCCTTCAAATTATAGATACAACCCTTTTATCTGAAAACAATCCAATATCTAAAATAATAAACCAAAATAATTATTTATATATTTATATTTTACAAGATACAAATAATTTTTATGTAATTGATCTAAATCAGTTAGAAGAAGAAAAAATTAAATTAAAAGACTACACGAATGAATTATTGCATAATATAAATACCAAAATAGATGATATAGCTAATAATTATCATGTAAATATAAAAATAAAAGATAATGCCATAATAAACTTTCCTGATTTTTATGCTCAAACTCTAACAAACAATGAAATAATATTAGAGTCATTAAATAAAATAAATGAAATTTTAGAAAAATATGATGTTACTTTTTTTGATACATTTTATGAAAATAATAATAAAGGTTTAAATCTTTATTTAGTAGGCGAACTAACTCCAAGTGATTATGAAACACAAGTATCAAACCCTGCTGCATACTCTTTAACATATAACAATGAATACATGATTGTAATTGATTTAAATCAACCTAATATTGAAGAATTATTATGTCATGAATTATTGCATAATCTTGAATTTAATTTACAAAATAAAGGACTAAATCCATTTCCTAATTGGAATTCCTATAATCCACCTAATTTTTCCTATAATGATTCTTACACTTCATCTAATTATTTTAACTATACCCTAACAGAGGCTAATAAAGAAGATGTATATTTTATTGATGAATATTCTCATACTTATGCTAGTGAAGATAGATCAAGAATATTTGAAAAGATATGTGCATGTAATGATACAAGTGTCATTAATGATTATCCCAATCTATATCAAAAAGGTTTATATTTAAAAGAAGAAATCACGAAATATTATCCGAGTTTAATAAATACAAACTTATTTGCAAGTTTAAATGAGGAATAGTTGAAAAAAATCAAAAAAAATGATAAAATAAAATAGACAAATGGGGTTGATAAATGTGAACTTAGAACAAAAAATATTACAGATACCGATTGATGATATAATACCCAATCGTTTTCAACCACGACTTAATTTTGATGATCAAGGCTTAGATGAATTAGCAAATTCCATCAAACAACATGGAATTATTCAACCTTTAGTCTTAAGAAGAGTCGATGATAAATATGAAATTATTGCTGGAGAAAGAAGATATAAGGCGGCCTCTTTAGCAGGGCTTTCTTCGGTTCCTGCCATCATCGCTGATATTGATGATAATAAAAGTGCAGAAGTTGCTATTGTCGAAAATGTTCAAAGAAGAGATCTATCAGCAATAGAAGAAGCTAGGAGTTACAAAAATTTATTAGATAAAGGTTATTTAACTCAGGCTGAGTTAGCCAAAAAAATGGGATTATCACAAAGTGCTATTGCCAATAAGCTTCGACTTTTAAATTTAGATGAAGAAGTTCAGAAAGCTTTGATAAACCAAGAAATTAGTGAACGCCACGCTAGAAGTCTTTTAGTTTTGCCAAATCACGAAGAACAAAGAAAATGGTTAAAAAGAATTATCAATGAAAGAATGACGGTAAAAGATTTAGATAATGAGTTAAAAAACTCAATGGCTCAATCAAAAGAAAAAACAAGCAATGATATGGATGTTCCTTTAGTAAAAAGTGTTAATATAGATACAATTAAAAAAGAAGCAACCCAAATACCAAATATTAATGAAGAAAGTGATATAGCTCGCAAACTAAAAGAGATTGAAAGAGAAAAAATGTTTAATCCCGAAATTATACCTGTTGATCAAGCCAAAAATGATGCTAAAAATAACTTTTTTAATTTTCTAGAAAACGAAAAAGTAAACATGAATACAGAAGAGCCAAACTTAAAAACACCTATATTAAACATAGAGCTTCCTCAAACAAAAGAAGTAGGAGAAAAACAAGCTCAAGAATTGGCCATTAATAGCAATGTTAATTTTGGAACAATACCAGTTTCAACTAATAATAAAGAAGATATTTTTGATCCGGTAGATCTAATTGAAACTCTTGATCCAAACTATGAGCAAAAACAAGAAGAAAAGTTAGGCATCGATTTAAAAACAGCCATAAATGCTATACGTGATGTAAAAGATAATTTAACTTATAAGGGATTTAATATTACATTAGAAGAAACAGACTTAAATGATCTTTATCAATTTATAATAAAAATCAAAAAAGATTAAAGCAAGTACTTAAGTATTTGTTTTAATTTGACAAAAAATAGGGGATATATTATAATGATAACGAAAGTTACCAATAAAATAAGGGCGGTGAAAAAATGGCGGGAAAAACGATTATTGACAAAAAAACACTATTAAAAATAGCAATAAAAATGGTAGAAACAGAAGGAATAGAAAGTATTAATGCTAGAGATTTAGCTAAAAATGCCGGGATTTCAACAAAACCAATCTATCGTATTTATAAAAGTTTAGATGATTTAATTAGAGATGTAAATGAAATTATAAAAAAAGAATATGATGAATTTATCATGAAACGGGTTGATAATAAAAACGCTTTAATAACGGTATGTGTAGCTTACGTAGAATTTGCTTATATGCACAAGAACTATTTTAAGTGTATGTTTTTATCAAATAATCTAAAATGGACAAATATTGATGATGTATTAAATGAAAAATGGAATCAATCAACAATTATTAATCTTGTGAATAAGCACAGTTTAACGTTTGAAGAAGCTAAAAATCTATTTATGAATGTTTGGCTATACGCTAATGGGTTAGCAACATTAATCGCCTGTAATGATTTAATTATTGATAATAAGGAAATATTAGTTAAAATAGTAAAAGTATACAAAGATTTATCTAGAAAGTATGAAAAGCTAAAAAATAACCCCAATTAATGAGGTTATTTTAATATTGTAGTAATTTTAAATACTAGACTTAAAATATCAATATTATTTATTTAGGAATATCCATAGACTAATCTTGTATCCTAATGCTTTTTTGCTTAACCGTAATCAAGTTTTAAGTTTAAAAGGATATTGGGCGCACACCCCACGTGTTATTCACGTTGTTGTTGCTGAGGTTGCCATTGTTATTCACAATGAACATGTTAGCCCAACTGTTGCGAAAGACCTACAAAGAGCAAAAACAGTTCCTGTAAACAGATTAACCTAATATAATTATAACGTATTTTAAAGAAATTGAATAGTATTTAAATTAAAATACAAGCTAAAAATATTTTATATATAGGGAGGAATACCTACTGTTACATCGTTTAATAAATATCTATGATTTTGTATTAAAAAATGAAAAGTAAAATCTTCATGATCAGTTTTTACAAAAACTTGAAAATCATTTTCCTCATCACTAATCGCTTTAACATATTCATATTCTGTTATAAAAGGATAGTTTTTATTGAAATAATTTATAATTTCTTCTTTAGTTTCTATTTCTAATCTTTTATTTAACACATTATAGCATAACATACTATAAAATAAAACAATACTTGTTACTACTAATAAAATTATTAATTTTTTTGTTTTCATCTTTCATCCATCCTATTACAAATAGTTTATCACAAATTTAAAAAAATATAAATGAATAAATTTAATGTAAAGTAATAAATTTACTATAGAAATTTTCTTTATTTTTTGTTAATCTTATATTGGAGGTAGTAATATGAATAGAAAATTTTTATTGTGTCGTCGTTGTGGCAATTTAATTGAAATGATCAATGATTCGGGAGTAACACCAATTTGTTGTGGAATTGACATGGAGATATTAACGGCCAATAGTGTAGAAGCTGCTACTGAAAAACATATTCCAGTTGTAGAAATTCTTGAAAACGCAGTAAAAGTAACTGTTGGCGAAACACTTCATCCGATGGAAATGGATCACTACATAGAATGGATTTATCTAGAAACAAGAAGCGGAATAAAAAGAGTTGCTTTAAAGCCAGGAGAACAACCTATTGCCAATTTTGCTTTATTAGAAGGAGAAGAAGTAATTCGCGCTTATGCATATTGTAATCTTCATGGTTTATGGGTAAAAGATTTAAAGTAAGTCGTAATGATTTGCTTTTTATTTTCTTTAAAAAATGATATAATAAAAAATAAGGAGGATCTATGACATATTATGAAATGCATGAAATTCATCCCATTATAGAAGAACAGCCTATAAATATTAATGAAGTAAAATTAGCAAGAATGGATGAAGTAATAAAAGAAGATGAAAATCATTCTTTATTAGGAACATTTGCTTTAGCCACATGTTTATGTCTAATTATTGCTGATCAAAAAGATACATATTTAATGCATATACTAGATGGATATGAAAAAAAGATAAAAAGTATTTTAAATAAATTGACAAGAAAAAGAAAATGTTTAATCATACCGGGACTTCAAACTCAAATAACTAAAATTACAGAATTGACTTTATTTCTAAAAAGATTAGACAAAGACATTGAAATAGAAGTTCTAAATTTAAGTGAATTTAGAAATGACGAATATGAGAGTATTGAATTTGTTTTTGATACTAAAACAAAAACATTTATTAAAACTGATTTTGACAAATTATTAGGAAGGGGAAGATAAAAGTGGAAGAAATTAGCATGTTAACTCGTTATGGCGAAAATCTGACAGATAAAGAATATATAACTGACCCTGCTATAGGTAGAGATAGTGAGATTAAACAAGTAATATTAACCCTTTTAACACCAGAAAAGAGCGCTCTTTTAGTAGGAAAACCAGGAATAGGAAAAACAGCTATAGTTGAAGGACTAGCTTACCGCATTATAAAAGGATACGTACCGGATGTTTTATTAAATAATCAAATTATTAAAATTAATATTTCTAGTTTAATAGGTAGTACTACAAATAATGGAGAAACAGAAAATCGAATTGATTTATTAGTAAGGGAACTTGCAAGCAAAAAAGATACAATTATATTTATTGATGAGACCCATTTATTAGTAAATAAAGATGGTGGTATGGATTTTGCTAATATGTTAAAAGCAGGACTAGACCGTGGAACCATTAAAATGATTGGTGCTACAACTACGGAAGAATACGAACATTACATATTAAGAGATAGAGCTTTCTTAAGAAGATTTCAGAAAATCGAAGTACTAGAAACAGATAAAGATACAACGGTGCAAATTCTTTTAGGAACGTTACCTAAAATTGAAGCAACAACGGGTGTAAAATGTGAATATACAAATTTTGTGAAAGAAAAACTAATGCGTTTTATTGTCGATATGACTGACGAATATAAAAGAGTATACGAAATAGCTAGTCGTTATCCCGATATTTGTTTGACAATTGTATCCAATGCTTTTACTTTTGCGCTATATGATAATAAAAAAACAGTAACATTAAAACATTTTTACAAAGCCATTTGTAATGCCAAAAATATTTATGAAGATGCGCGCAAAAAGGAAATTGAACGCTTTAAACTAGAATTTGCTGACATGATAAAAGAAGAAAATGTTGATTTGAATGAAACAACTTAAAAACAGAAAGGTTAAGATATAATCTTTCTGTTTTTTGTTATCTTTTTTAAATGTTTTTGTAGATTTTCATCACATGCATAGACATAGCATCCCTTAAGGCCACGAGTAAGCAATACCCGGTAAGTATTACGAATAATCGTATCGGCAAGATGTTCATAATATTCTTTATTTTGCTTCATTAAAACTCTCAGTCCATACAAAGATTTTTCAGTATTAGCCCGCTTTTGATAATCAGTAATGACTTTGCCATTTAGATATTTTAAATCAGGGCCAATAATAACGCCAATATAATCGAATTCTAATCCTTGAACATTATGAACACAGCCAACTTCATTAATCGCATTTTCTCTTGTTGCAAAAGGCTCTCCATGTTTTAAATTCCAACTAGCCTCAAAATCACCAATTTTAATATCCATATATTCTTGATTATCAGCATTCTTCCCATCTCTAGGCCAACAAAAACCAGCGACTAACCGAGCATTATTACTTATATTTTAAATCTTAATTAAATCTCTTAGTTCATTGGGCGAATCCATTACTTGAAAATCAAAATTAAAATGTACAGTATCTCTTTTATTATATAAAAATGCATCAACAAAATCCAAATAAGAATCACTACCATTGCATCGAAATTGACTTGTAAGTTCGAGCTCTATAATAGATGCTTGATAAACTGCGGCATAATACTTTATATTAGCAATCGTTCCGATATCTTTTAAAGTAATCATCTGCTGTTCATCAACAAAGAAAACGGTAGACCTAGAAGCATGGATAATTTCTTTAATCTAATTTTCACCAATATTACCATGAATTCCTGATTTTTCTTGCAGACGATGAGCTTCATCTACCAGTAAAAAATCATATTTATTTTCTGAATCAAACATAAAATAACCTGAGCTTTTAAATAATTCATGAATACTAATTTCATTATTACTAACTAAACTGTTTTTATATACTTTTCTTGGTGCCATATTCTTAGAAACATAAGCCCCCATTAAACCAATTTTGAGTAATTCTCCTAACAAATGAATAGCCAAAACTGACTCTCCAGTACCTGGACCACCTTTCACGATAATAACACTTTTCTTATTTGTTGCAAAAGAATTTTTAACTTCTTTTTTGCTTGATTCAGCAACAACTTTTTGTTCATCCAGTAAAGTATATTCTTTTTTATTTTGTATCATTTCTTCAATTGCCTCTAATAGCTTTTTATTAGGCTTCGTCTTACTTTGGTCAATTTGATGAATAATAAAAGCATCATCACCAAAACAAATAGCGTTATCTATAAGAGCTTTTAATTCTCTAGCTTCATTCTTACCATATATTGGCGCTTTCAAATAATATTTCTTGAATTTGTTTAAAAATAAATCATCATGATGAGATATAGAGTAGTTATGCAAGTAGACAAGAGGAACTATTTGTACGTTTTCTTTTTCAACAAAATGATTGTAGTTTAAAAGTAATTCAGCATAACAGCTTACTTGATAAGAGGGGTGTAAAGATTTTTGTTCTTTATTAGCGAATATTGTTTTTACAACAGCATCTTGATTTTTAACATCCATAGCATTTTGCCACTGTTTTAGTTCAAACAAAAGTAAAACAGGTTTATGATTTATGTCATATCCACTAACAACAAAATCAACTCTTTTACTAGTAAGAGGAATGTTAAACTCAATGGCAATTCCAGCATTATCCGGTAAATCGGAAAGGATAGGTATCATTTCTGGTAAACTATGAGCCCAAGCTTTAATTTGGTTTAATTTTGATTTTTTACCAATTTTTTCTTTATAAGCATCATAAACTTTATTGCTAATAATTCCTTTTTTGACATACAAATCAAACTCTTTTTTAAGACATGAAAAAATAATCACAAAAGTCACTCCATAATAAAAAAGCTAGTAAACCTAAGTCTTTACTAGCACTTACAAAAATTATAACACAAATCTATTTAAAACTGATATCATAATTACTAGGACCTTCAATACATTTACCATCAATTGTAAAGCGCGAACCATGACACAAGCAATCCCATGTTTCTTCAACTTCATTAAATACTAAACCACATTTCATATGAGGACATTTATTTAAAACAATATGTTCTTTCCCTTTTTTATCTTTATATATCGCAACATTTTTACCATCGATTTTTTTGTAGATAATACTCATGTTATTCACATTATTTTTGGTACTTTTAAGTATAGCTTTCACACTACAACCCAAATCTATTGGTAATCTTAATATTTTATTTAGATTAATATTTCGATGCGGCGAAAAAAGGTCAATATAGGGATTATCTTTCTTAGTAATAATATCTGAGAGTATTTTTCCAGCTAAACATCCATTTGTAAAACCCCAAGTATTATAACCACAGGCGAGTAAAAAAGTATCATCATCTTTATAAACTCTACCAATATAAGGAATATAATCATTGGTAATAATATCTTTATTACTCCAAATATAATAAAAATGATATTTTCTATTTAATTCATCAAAATTATCATGAATACTTTTAATATTGCAAGAAGAAAAAGATTGAAATAAATAAATTAAATAATTTTTCTTTCCATCCCCATAATAACGCATCGATATACAAGGCTTATCTATATTAATCGCGCTAATATCTTGAGTATTTTTAACTTCTTTAGCACCAATATAAGAAGTTTCTACATGATTTTTAAAGGGAAATAAAAGAGGAATTAAAAAGTAGGGATAATGAGTAGCAAATACTACATATTTACTTTTAATAATATGACCATTAACCCTAGAATAATAATATCCATCTTTTTTGTCTATTGCCTCCACTTTAGAATTTTCGTAAATAAAATCTTTCATCAGATTTTTAAGATAGTTAATATATTTTAAGGGATGAAAAGTATAAGTATTATCAACCTTTAAAGCAAGAATATTATTTACTCCCTTTAATTTAGTTTTTTCAACGTTTACATGATTGTTAGTTAAAAAATCATATTCGCTTTCGAGTTTTGCTACATTTTTTTCATCATTAGTAAAAATATAAGAAGAAACTTCTTTTAAATCACAATCAATATGATTTTTAGTAATAATATCCTTAAGTCTACTCGCTGCCTCTATCTGTGATTTTAAATACTGACTTGCCTTATCATAACTAGACTTTCTAGTGTTCATATAAATTTGTTCTTGCAAATAAGTTATCTTAGCAGTACTCCTTGAAGTAACGCCATGACCGCATATATTTCTTTCAACTAAAATAGTTTTCAAATTGCTATTTTGAAGTTCTAAAAGGGTAGATAAACCAGTGATGCCACCACCGACAATTAAAACATCAACTTCTATATCTTTATCTAACATTTTACAATCAATATCTTTAATATTTGTCCAAATACTTGTCTTTTTCATAATACATCTGTAATATTATGAGTAAAATAAGAGAATAAATGCATAAAGTAGTTGATTTTTTTCTAAAAGTTTGATATTCTAATAATGTTCAAATGGCGGGATTGGTGAAGTGGTTAACACGGCAGATTGTGGCTCTGTTATGCAAG
>CALVHI010000001.1 GCA_944327365.1 uncultured Bacilli bacterium | reverse complement strand
TTTTTAATTAAATTTCTTTTGTTTTGGAAAGATAAATGCATTCCTAAAGCAAATTCAGCATTATCTTCAAATAAAGAGTTAGCCCATGGAATAGTATATGGAGTAGTTGGTACAGATCCCCCATAGATACTTGAACATCCTGTTGCATTAGCAATCACTAATTCATCACCAAATAGTCTTGTAATTAAATTAATATATGGAGTTTCCCCACATCCAGCACAAGCACCACTAAATTCAAATCGTGGTTTACATAAAGATGCTCCCGGAATAGTAAATTTGTTTAATACTTCCGGATTTTCATAATTATTAAAATATTCATTTGCTTTTCTTTGATTTTCTAAATCTACGGGTCCAAATTCTAGGGCTTTTTTGCCATTTTTGCCAGGACACTCTTCAATACATAAGCCACATTCTGTACAATCTACTTCACTTACGAGTACTTGATAAGTATATTCTTTATTGGCTAAAAATGGGATACCTTCTTCACTTTTGGTTACAAATGTTCTTATGACAGCATGAGGGCAAACGAAGCTACAACGACCACACTCTATACAATTTTCTTTGATCCATTTAGGGGCAAAGTTATTCACGTGTCTTTTTTCTAATTTGCTTAAGCCATCTGGAAATGTTCCTGCCTTTAGGGAAGAGACTTCACTTACGGTTAGTTCATCCCCTTTTCTTTGATTAATCTTACTAAAAACATCGGAATCTTTTTCTTTTGGCTTATTATCTTGGCTAGTTAGTTTTATTTCTGTTAAATTATTTATTGCTTCTTTAATTGCTTTCATATTACTATTTATAATATTTTCGCCTTTCGTTTTAAAGCTTTTTTTAATACTTTCTTCAAGTAACTTATATGCATTAGGTATTCCTAATTTATCTAAAACAATCATTTCAATAATTTTACTAATTTTTCCTCTAATACCACAATTAGAAGCAATAAAAGAGGCATCTATCGTATAAACTTTAATCTTTCTTTCTTTAATAATCTGTATATCTTCTAAGCAAAACATTTTAGTCAATTCTTCTTCGTTTTTATTCGTATTAATAATAATTGTTCCATTATCAGTAATATTATCTATCATACTAAATTTTCTAAAATATTCATCTTTTGTTACTACGATTAGACTTGGATTTTCTACATAAAATGGTGCATTAATTGCATGATTGCTAATTCTTAGATTACTTACCGTTACTCCTCCGCTTTTCTTTGAATCGTAAGAAAAATAGCCATTCACAAAACTTCCATTATTTCCCATAATTTTTAAGATATCTTTTGAAGCACTAACACAACCATCTGAACCATAACCATAAATTAAGAATTCTTTAGCATCTAGTTTAATTTGATATTGTTCTTTAGGAAGGCTTGTATAAGTTAGGTCATCAGTAATACCAATTGTAAAATTGTTTTTTAAGCTGGTTTCTAGCATTGTGAAGACACTTTTAATGTCAGCTGGGGTTGTATTTTTGCTTGATAGGCCAAATCTTCCACCAACAATGTTTATTTCTTTATCTTTTAGGGCACTTACAACATCTAAATATAGAGGTTCGCCAATTGATCCCGCTTCTTTTGTTCTATCTAAGACAGCTATATTTTTAACTTTTTTAGGTAATACTTCTAATAAGTATTTAGTACTAAATGGACGATATAAATGAACATTTATTAAACCTATTTTCTTTCCCTTTTTTAGTTCTTCTTCTACCACTAATTTTATCGTATCAGATACGCTTCCCATAGCAATAATTATGTTTTTCGCATCACTTGCTCCATAATAAGTAAATGGTTTATAGTCTGTGTTCATGATTTTATTTATTTTCTGCATATATTCATTAACTATATCAGGAAGTAGTTCGTAATTGATGTTTCGGGCTTCTTGTGTTTGGAAAAAAATATCTTCATTCATACTCATTCCTTTTTGAATATGAGAAGAAACATTTAGGGCTCTATTTTTAAATTTTTCTATTTTATCCCAGGGAATTATTTTTTTTAATTCTTCTTCTGGTAATTCTTTAATACAATTAATTTCATGACTAGTTCTGAAACCATCAAAAAAATGCAAGAAAGGAATACTTCCTTCTATAGCTGATAAATGAGCTACGGCTGCTAAATTTTCAGCATCATAAACATTTCTTGATGCTAACATAGCAAAACCGGTAGAACGGACTGCATAAATATCACTGTGATCGCCAAAAATAGATAAAGCATTGGTAGCTATGGTTCTCGCTGCAACATGGATAACTCCTGGAAGCATTTCTCCGGCAATTTTATACATATTGGGAATCATTAATAATAGTCCTTGAGATGCAGTAAAGGTAGAGGCTAAAGATCCACTTATTAATGCCCCATGAAAAGTTCCCGCTGCTCCTGCTTCACTTTGCATTTCCATTAATTTTACTGGTGTACCAAATAAATTTAGTTTATTATGACTTAATGCATCAATATTTGATGCCATTGGACTCGATGGCGTTATAGGATAAATACTGGATATTTCACTAAAATAGTAAGCTACATCACTACAAGCTTTATTTCCATCACATATTTTCATTTATTATCACCTATCAATATTGTACCAAATTTCTAATAAAAAGTCTTTATTTTTGCTAAAAAACTTTCAAAAAAAATTGTTTATCTTTCTTTTACATTATGGTAAATAGCTGTTACATCATCTATTTCTTCTAACATACTATATAATTTGTCAAATGTCTCTAAATCTTCAGCGTTTAAATCTACTTTATTTTTAGGAAACATTCCTATTTCATCTAATTCATATTCAACATTTTCCTCGATTTTTTCAACTATATCTTTGGTATTATTTATATCATTGGGATGAACACTAATGGTTAATTCTTTATCAATACTTTCAAATTCAATTGGCTCAATTCCTGCTTCTAATAAAGCCTCAAAAATTTCTTCTTCTTTATTGGTTTTGAATGTTATGATAGCTAAATAATCATAATTGTAAGCTACAGAATTCGTTACACCTAAACTTTTATGGACCTTGTTAAAGGCAGCTCTAACCATGCCCACTGTTCTATTTACATTATCTGTTAGAGTTTTAATAATTAACGTCGAAGCTCCTGGGCCAAATCCTTCATAGATAACTTCATGATAATCTTCACCACCAACGCCTTTTGCTTTATCAATCGCTCTATTAATAATATCACTAGGTACTTGAGCTTTTTTAGCTTTATCAACAATTCTTTTTAAAAACACATTACTTTCAACTTCTGGTACTCCCTTTTTCGCTGCCAAATATATTTCTTTAGCAAAAGTTGAATAAGTTTTAGCTTTTATTGCTCCTGTTTTTTGAATGCTTGCTTTTCTTACTTCATATGCACGTCCCATATTATCCCTCCAAACATGAATTCATTATATCATTTATCATTTATTTCGTCTAGGTTAAAAAAATCTTAATTTTTTTATGTATTGATAGATGAAGTGATCTTTGTTTTTATATTTTTTCTTTATTACCTTTATTATTTTTCTTACTTTATATATATGATAATAGTTTATATTTTCTTTTTCCATAATATATTCTAAAGCTTTTATGATGGTGTCTTTTTCTGTTTTTGTAGAAAAGAAATTTTTTAAACGGCGATATTCAATGCTGGGTATGTTTTTATTTAATTTTTTATAATAATTTTCTTTTTTGGGTTTAAAACAATAATTTATCCCATCTAAACCTTTTAATAGACGAATCGTATCATAGTATCCCATTTTTATGTTTTCTTCTATTCTTTTGGGATCAAAATCTAAGATGAGCCCTAAACTTCTTTTGGGTTCTATTACAGTTACTTTTTCTTGGTTATATTTACGATGAATTCCTAAACCATAGTTTTTAATTAAATATACTTTTTGATAACCTTTATCTAACAGCATATTTACAGGACCTACATCATAAAACCCTCCATCTAAATAATATTCATTATCTATTAATTTTTCTTTTTTAAATATAGGAAGAAAACAACTTGCTAAAATATATTCTTTTATATTTTCTTTAGTCATATCTTTTTTAAATATGCATAAAGGTTTTAAGTCTTTTAGACGAACTGTTACTAAGCCAAAGTCTATTTGACTGTTTATTAGTGCATCTATATCAATTTGATCATCGATTAATTTTTTTAAGCCTTCTAAATTTATCCCTTTGTTTGCAATGACATTTACAATATTTATTAGGAATGATTTTATGTGCTTTATACTTAGTTTATTTTCATCTTCATATTCTTTTTTTAAATTAAATATTTCATCCATATTACTATTTCGCCAAATTCTTGGCAAAAGAAATCCTTTACCACTTGCTATTACAGCGCCATTTAAAGCTCCAATACTTGTTCCGCATACTCCATCTATTTTTATATTACATTCTAAAAATGCTAGATATGCTCCAGCTTGATAAGAACCTCTTGTTCCTCCCCCTTCTAAAGCAAGGCCTATCATTTTTCTTTCCTTTTTTGAAAAATAGTGAAAGGTTTTTTTAAAATTCTGGTAATTCTTCCCCTATTTTTGCGATTTAAGAATATTATAACGGGCTTAGCTAAAAGTTTTGCCATTTTTCTTCCTCTTACTTGTCTTTTTAAGCGCATATAGTATGAAGACATCGAATCACTTCTAAATTCTAATATATTTTCTAAATTATCACTATCTGGATAAATATGGCCATAAAAGTTCTTATCTAAAAATAATGTAGATAATATATATCTTATACTTAAGCCATATATTTTTAAGACATTAATTAAAATAGAACGGTAAGTGTCTGTTGTTATCTCTCCTCCTGATGCGTTCCATGTCTTTTTGTTTAATTTATCGAGGTGATTTAAAGTATTTGCAAACAAATAACCAGCATCATTATCTGTTAGAGCTTCAATTGTTTTATCTAATTTACAATTATACATGAATGATCCGGTTTTAGGATTTGTAAGAATTAGGGGTAAACGAATAACAATATAGTTCTTTACCTTATCTTTTATTAATTTTTCAATTTTTAGTTTAGTATTACTATAATAATCTAAGGCATTTAACTTTGGCTTCGTATCTACTGTAGCTTCCATTACGTCTCCATAAATTGTTGTTGAAGAAGCAAAAATTAAGTATGCTTTAGAATTGAACATGTTCATCGCTTTTATTAAAGTTTCAGTCCCCTTGTAATCAATCATTTCTGTTATATTTCGCTTTATATCAGCGATTGGAGGATTAATTCCTGCTAGATGTATAATATAATCGTGATCTTTAATTAATGCGTCCATTAAAATTGGATCGTTCATATCTCCATAAATTAGATTAATTCGACGACGATATTTTTTTAATCTCTTTTGACTACTTTTATTTCTTAAATCAAGAGCAGTTATTTCATATTTTCCTTCACTTAATAAATACTTAATTACACTAATTCCAATAGATCCCCCTGCACCTGTTACTAATACTTTTTTCAAAATAATCACTTCCTTATATAAACATTGATATTAATACAATAATGATCCCACTTATTAGGCCCATTAAAGCTTCCTTTTTCCTAATATTATGCCATAGTTCTGGTAATAGTTCAATTAAAGATATATAAATTAACATACCTAAAGTTATCATACTTATAATTGCTAAAACTAAATTTGATATTTCACCAATTAATAAGAAGATTAATCCTCCTATAAAGCTTGATAATGTTAAGATGGTTACTAGAAATTTGTTCTTTTTTATATTTATTGAACTAAATATATGAGTTCCTAAGGGGATGTTATGCAGGGCAACAGAAATACAAACCATTAAACCAATTTCAAGATTATTTACCGTCATACCAGCGATAGCAAAACCCTCTAATAAGTTATGGAGAACTAAGCTTACTAAAGTAAGTGTTCCTATATGACTCATGTGGGAATTATGCTCTGTTTTATTTATTTCATTATCTTCATGATGGTGATGATGATCTGGTATAAAAAGATCTAATATTTTTAGTATTAATATTCCAAATAAGACAAAGATTGTAATCATTATTATTTTAAAACTTAATTGATAGTTTTCTAATAATTCAAATATTTCGGGAATTAGATCTTTGACTAAAAGATTTATAATAATGATCAAAGCTAGAGAAATACTAAAAATATTTAGTTTATCTTTATTTTTTACTTTTAGAGAAATGAATAACCCAACTAAAAAGAATAACCCTGCAATTAATGTTAAAATTAAACTTATCAACTGATTCATTGATATCACCTGTTAACATTATACCTTTATTTGAGAATTTAAGCAAATAATTTTGTAAAGAAAAACTATGTCTATATAAAATAAACATAGTTTGGTATGGAAGTAGAAGTTAAAAATACGTTTATTAACTCCTACGTTTATATTATATCATATATTTTTAAAATATACAATATCCTAAATCGCTTTTTACCAATTTAAAATATCATTTATTTCATTAATATCATTATTAACGTCATTTACTATGCTTCCAAAAATTGTTGCGCCTACAACTAAGAAAGCTACTACTACCATTACTATCCATAAAGTGATTAAACCAGTAATCGCGTAACTTCTTCTGTCTTCTTTTATCTTTGTTTCAGCATTAAATCCTAAGATGAAGTTAAAGAAGCAGAATACACCAATAATTAATGAAGCAATTGTGCCTAATACTGTTAGTAGAGAAACATTCATTAATAATATTATAGCCATTCCTAAATATACAAATACCATTGGAGCATTACTTGTTACATATAAGTTAAAGCTCTTTTTAAATGTATAATTGCTGTTTTTGGTTATTTTAGCTACAATAAGAGCAGATACTACTGGTAAGATAGCTAGGATCGCATAAATTAAGATTCCATAAATGAAAATTTGGAAATAATTTGGATCATAGCCTGAACCGCTATAAGTGAATATAGACCCTGCTGCCTCTTCTACTCCTTTCGCTATACCTGCAAATGTTGCCATTAAGTATAGAGCAAAAGTAATTGCTAATATTATGATTAAAATAACGCTTTTCGTACTTTTGTTGCTGTTTGCTTCTTCACTATTTGTTTTTGCTGGTTTTTTAAATGCATTAATAATTGTTTCCCACACTTCTTTGCATGTGTTTAAGATCGCATCTTTAGTAATTGTACTTGCTACCGGTTCATTAGCAGAACAATCACATATTTCATTTCCTTTTAACTCTTTTCCACAATTAGTGCAAAATCTTTTTTCTATGGTTACTTCTTCTACTTCTTTCTTTGGTGTTCTTTTCTTTGTTGTCTCTTTCTTTTCTTCAGCCATTTTTACTCACACTCCTTCTTTATTATTTATATAAATATGGCTCAACTAAGTAAATATAGAAATTTGTCCAACCATCAGGTTCACTTTCCGTTACAAATTCTATTTTTAAATCATCAATATCGGTAATATCAATGTTAATTTCACTTTTCAATTCCCCTGTTTTAGTTATTTGTCCTGAACGGTATAATTCTTTATCATCACCATAAATAATGATTTCACCTTTAAAATCAGCATCCCAATCAGGTCCTCTTACAATTTTCGCTGTGAATGTTTTATATTCGTTATTTAATCGATAAATACGATTTACTGTTTCTCCTTCAAAGCTAAATCTTACATAACTATCATATTCTTTTTCGTTAATTGTTATTGAATAATTAGCATCACTAGTTCCAGATGTATATGATACTAAATATTTAGAAACTAAACTATCTGGCAATTTGTTTTCATAAGACTCTTTTAGCTCTTCTAACTCTAAGTATTCATCACTGCCATATTCTAGTGCATCCATTGATTCATCAATCATGCTCATTACTTCATTTGTTTTTAAATTTTCTTCAAGTTCTTCAGCATAAGATGTGGTGTATTCTACTATTTTAGAAATTGCATTTTCATATAAAGATACATATTCGTTTGTTTTACTTAAATCAATTCCATTTTGGTATTGATTTTCTTCTAAATATGCCAGTTGCTTAATATAGGCATTTAATAGTTCTTCATTCGTTGCTTCTTTATCTAAATTAGTAATTTCTGAGGCATTTTCTTTTAATGCATTCAATTCTTCTTTTAGGTAATTATTTACAAATTCTGAGGCATCTTCATAATATGAATCGCTTTCGATTACTTTACTAAAATAATTATATTTCTCTGTTTCAGTAGATGATGTTACTCCCTTTAAATAGTTTTCTTTTGAATTATATAAATCATATAATTCTTCATAATAATTATAATAATCTTCATAAGTTAAGACATATTCTAAACCATCAAAATAATTATAAATTTCTCTTAAAATATTATATACTTTATTAAATTCTTCTTCTAATTGCTCTTCATTATTATAACTTTTATTAAAGTTTTTAACCCAGTTGTTGATTGTTTTGCTTGTTTGTTTTTTTATGCTTTCTAAAGTTTTTTCATTTTCTTTGTTGCTTTTTAAAACTTTTCCTATTTCTACTAATTCTTTGTTATTATAATCTTCTTTATAATGATCATAATAGCTTGTTAAATAATCTTCTACTTTTTTTACAGGATTATTTAAAAGAATAGATAAAACTATGATTGTGGCAATAATTAATAAAATAAATATGCCAATTCCTATTTTCATTTTCTTAGGAACTTTTCCTGTTTTTTCTTTCATATTTTTTAAGGCTTTATTTTCCTTCTTAGGAGAGGCAGATGCTTCTAATTTATTGCCACACTTTTCACAAAATTTGGCTCCTTCTTTATTTTTGGTACCACACTTACCGCAAAACATAATTTCACTCCTTACTTTATCTTACTAGCAATATTTTACAATATTTTGCGCATAAAATAAATACTTTTTTTGCATTTTTTTATTTTTTGTTTATCATATCATTGATTAATGTGCAATTATTTTGAATTCTTTCGTTATTTGGGGCTAATTCTAAAGCTTTTTTCATATAGAGTAAGCTTTCAGGATATCGTTTTAAATTATAACAGACAAGCCCCATTAATTCTTCGATGTATTCATTCCAAGCAAAGGCTTCATTAATATAAATGGGAGCTTTTTGTTTAATTTGAAATGCACATTTTAATAGTTCGTATGCTTCTTCAAAGCGTTTTTGATCTAAATAAAGACCTGCTAATTCTACATAAGATTCTCTTAAATAGGAGGCTTCTTTCATTGCTTCTTTGTACCACATTTCGGCTTCTTTAGGCCTATTTAACCCCATATAACTTCTTGCTATAAAACGCATGGATGCACATCTTTCCGCATCCCACTTAGATGTTTTTAAATTCAGATGTTTAATTAGCGTATCTATCGCTTCATTCCATTTTCCATAATACATATATTCTCTTCCTAAATAATGCATGTTTCTATCATCATTTGGATCTTCTTTAACACTCATTTCTAGTAAAGATAAGTAACTTTCTCTTGACTTTTCACTATCTGGATAATGATTTAAAATAATACTTTCACAAGTTGCTTCTAATTCATTTTCTGGAGCTTTTAATATTTCATGAACTGGATGATACCAACTGTAGCCCTTTCGACTATGGATTTTGTTTTGTAAAAATGTTGTCGCTGGTTTTTTGTATTCATCAAAGCTCCAATTATAAGTGTATCTAACTCTTGTTACATCATCATTCCATATACTTTCTAATTGTTTACGCCATCCAGGGACAAATTCTTCATCTAAATCTGTACATACACATATGTCTGTATCTAGCGGAACTAATTCTAATGATTTATTTCTTGCTACATCAAATCGCCACGGAGTAATTACTTCTTGTTTTACTTTTACTCCTAAATCTGTTAATAATTTTACAGTATTATCTGTTGACCCAGTATCTAAAACAACTATTTCATCTGCTTCTTTCATTGAATTTACCCAACGTTCTACAAATTTTTCTTCATTTTTTGCAATCGCATAAACACATACTTTATACTTTTTCATTTTATCACCCATTAAACTATATGCTTAAATTTCTTTTATTGTCATTTTAATTATCATTATATAAGAAATTGTAGTGACAAATTAAACAAATACCATCTTTTTTTATTTAGTGTTACATATAATATAGAAGAAAGGAGAATATAGAGTGAATAATAATTTAGAACGAGCACAAGCATATATTGATTGTTATAATAAAAATCATCCCAATTCAGGATGTTGTTGCTATGGGCCTACTGGGCCTACTGGACCTACCGGACCTGCTTCTGCGACAATTACCATCAGTACAACAACCACTTCTGATCCAGGAAGTGCTGCTAATGTAATTAATACAGGGACTTCTTCTAATGCTATATTAGAATTCACTATTCCTAGAGGCGCTACAGGGCCTACTGGAGCCACCGGACCTACTGGGGCTACTGGACCTACCGGACCTGCTGGAGCTACCGGAGCAACGGGAGCTACAGGGGCTACCGGACCTACTGGAGCTACCGGACCTGCTGGAGCTACCGGAGCAACGGGAGCTACAGGGGCTACCGGACCTACTGGAGCTACCGGACCTGCTGGAGCTACAGGGGCTACCGGACCTACTGGAGCTACTGGACCTGCTGGGGCTACTGGACCTACTGGAGTCACTGGACCTACCGGAGCAACGGGAGCTACAGGGGCTACCGGACCTACCGGACCTGCTGGAGCTACAGGGGCTACCGGACCTACCGGACCTGCTGGAGCTACAGGGGCTACCGGACCTACCGGGGCTGTAACAACGCCAATTTTTGCTATAGGAACTGTAACAACTGGAGCTCCTGGATCTAGTGCTACTGCATCTATTACAGGAACATCCCCTAATTTCTTCCTAAATTTAACAATTCCTCAAGGAGTAACCGGTCCTGCCGGAACTGCTGGGGTTGCAGGGCCTACTGGACCTACCGGGGCTACTGGAGCTACTGGACCTGCTGGGGCTACTGGAGCTACTGGAGCTACTGGACCTACCGGGCCTGCTGGGGCTACTGGAGCCACTGGACCTACCGGACCTACCGGGCCTGCTGGGGCTACTGGAGCCACTGGACCTACCGGACCTACTGGGGCTACTGGACCTACTGGACCTACCGGACCATAGAAAAAGTCAAGGGTTTTATCTCTTGACTTTTTTATTTAGAAATCGCTTATATTCATCTAAAATATTTAGAAATTCTTTTTCTGTTTTTGATTTACAAATTAAGTCTTTGTAATGTTTTGCTTCTGGCATGCTTTTTAAGTATGCTAAGGCATGAGTTCTGATTTCTAGAAGCGCTAGTTTTTCATTTTTGTCCTCTTTTAATAAATGATAATGATATTTTATCATATCTATTTTTTCTTCATAAGTTGGTTTAGAAATTAATATGCCATTTTCAATATATTCCTTACATTCTTTAAAAATCCATGGATTTCCGATAGTAGCCCTGCCAATCATAACGGCATCACAACCTGTTTCTTCTAACATTTTTAAAGCTTTTTCAGGGCTATCTATATCTCCATTTCCGATTACGGGAATACAGACTGCTTCTTTTACTTTTTTTATAATATTCCAATTAGCTTGTCCACTATACCCTTGCTTCCTTGTTCTAGCATGAATTGCTATAGCACTTGCTCCGGCTTGCTCACATGCACGGGCTACTTCAACCGCATTTATATGATCTTCATCCCAGCCACTGCGAATTTTTACCGTAACTGGAACTGAAGACGCTTCTACAACTGATTTTACGATTTCTTTTATTTTTTTTGGATCCTTTAAAAGTGCACTCCCAGCTTGAGCTCTTAGAGCCACTTTAGGTACTGGGCAACCCATATTAATATCAATAATATCTGGATGCATTGTAGTCTCTACTATTTTTGCTGCTTTAATAAAAGTATTTACATCACTTCCAAATATTTGTTGGGCAATAGGATGTTCTTTAGCACTCATTTTTAAGAGTTCAATTGTTTTTTCATTTCCATACATTAAAGCATTCGCGCTTACCATTTCGGCATAAATAAGACTTGCTCCCATTTCTTTTACAATTTTTCGATAAGATGTATTTGATATTCCTGCCATGGGTGCTAATACTAGTTTTCCTTCTATTTTTACATTTCCAATATAAAAACTACTTTTCAATGATAACCTCATCACCTGTGTTTAGCAAAAAGCAGTTGGCATCATCACGATCAATATGAATTTCAAAGAAACCATTATCGCTTACCTTTACAAAGGCATCCATTACGCCACCTTTGTCATTATCTACAATTAAATGAACCATATCTTCATGTTTTAGCCCTAATTCTTTAGCTTTTTGCTCATTCATATGAACATGACGTTCAGCTTGAATACATGCATCTTTTAAGGTTATTTCTCCTTTTGGGCCAACTAAAGTAATTTCTTCACTATCTTCTAGGTCTCCACTTTGACGAACAGGTGGATTTATTCCTAATCGATAAGCGTCGCTTCTTGATATTTCTACTTGATTATATGTTCTTAAAGGGCCTATAACTCTTACATTAGGAATTTCGTCTTTACTGGTTTTGATGGTAACCGTTTGAAATGAGGCAAAATCCCCTATTTGATTTAAGGGTCTTTTGATCGATAAAGCTTCGTCAAAAAGTTTATCATATATTTCTTTTGTCAAATGAACATGGCGATTACTTACTGCTATTTTTCCAACTATTTTTTCTTTCATTTTTTATCACTCTTTTCTATTTCTTTTAAAACTTCTAATTCACTAAATGGATATTTTACTCCTTTTATTTCTTGATATTCTTCATGGCCTTTACCAACCAAAAGAATGAAATCTCCTTCTTCAGCATTTTCACAAGCATATTTTATTGCCTCTGCACGATCTGGTATTTCTATGTATTTTGCGCCTATTTTATCTAAACCAACTTTTATATCTTTATTAATACTAGATATTTCTTCAAATCTTGGATTATCCATGGTTATAATACTTAAATCAGATGCACCACCAATGATTTTTCCAAGATGATATCTTCGCTCTTTGGGACGGTTTCCGCCTCCCCCAAAAATGCTTACTAATCTTTTAGGTTTATATGCACGTAGTGTTTTTACTAAAGATTCCATTCCATCTTCTGTATGAGCATAATCAATTAATACTTTATATTTTGGTGTTACTAGGGCTGTTTCCATCCGCCCTCTTACCTTTACTGTAAGTAGAGCCTCTTTTGCTTTAGAAATATCTACTCTTAATTTGTAACATACAAGTAGAGCACATAAAGCATTATATACATTAAATTCCCCGGGAATACAAGTTCTAAATGTATCATTTATGAAACCTTCCGTTGTAAATTCGGAGCCAAAGAAATCAGCATTATTAATTAACTTAATATCTATTACTTTTAGATCAGCAGATTTTTTAATACCATAAGTCGTTATAGGAACGTCTACTCCTTTTAAAACCTCGTTTAAATACATCGAATCACTATTGCTAATTACTTCTTTGCTATTTAAAAATAATTTGTTTTTACAGGCAACATACTCTTCATGGCTTTCATGCTCCCCTGGGCCGATATGGTCAGTTGTAACATTCGTAAGAACTCCTAAATCAAAAGTAATACCTGCTAGTCTATTTAATTTGAAGGCTTGACTAGATGTTTCCATAACAACATGTGTAATGCCACTATCTACCATTTCTTTAAAGTACTTGTATACTTCATATGATTCAGGGGTCGTATTGTTGGTAGGAATAATTTTATCTTCGTATTTAATGCCAATGCTGCCAATTAGGCCACATTTTATACCACTTTTTAGTAATATTTCTCTTATCATGTGTGTTGTAGTGGTTTTGCCAGTTGTTCCAGTTACACCAATAATTATTAAAGATTTTTCAGGATGATTAAAATAGGATGAGGATAAATACGCTAGAACAAGTCTTGTATCTTTTACTTTTATTACAGTAACATCTTCTTTCATGTTTATTTCTTTGGATACAATTATTACTTTAGCCTTCTTTTTTATAGCATCCATAATATAATCATGTCCATCAAAATTATGACCAATTAAAGCAACATAAAGATCATTTTCCTCTACTTTTCGTGAATCATATTTAATATCTTTTATATCTATATTAATAGACCCTTTTAATTGTTTATAATCAATTCCTTTTAATATATCTTTTAAATTTTTCATCTTTTTCTCCTTTTTATTTTATTAATTGATAAATTTCTTCATTAATATCTTCTACTGTTTTAATCTTTTTATTCTTTACGCAATTTATAACATCAAAATGATAGATATCTGCTAATTCTAAATAAGCACATTCCCCTTTTTTTAAATAATTTTCATCTTGTTCCACTTCATCTAATAGCTTATTTCTATTTTTCTTTAGTTCATGAGTATATTCATAAGGCATGTATAGAAGAATTACTTGATTAGGGCGAGGAAGTTCCATTAAATCATATTCTAAAATATCTATTTTTTTGTACATTTTAAGACGTTCTTCTTTTGTTTCTAACATTCCTCCTCGATGGGCTAAATTACTTGGAACATAGCGATCTAAGATAAGAGTGTAGCCTTCTGTTAAATACTTTTTTATTATTGGTAAGTTATACCGGCGATCAGCTGCATAATAGCATAATGCTGTTAGACTATCTACCTTTCCTCCTCCTTCAGGGAAAAAACCGTGATTATCCTTTAAATATTCTTGACACATTTCAGGCTTTCCAAGTAAGCAGGCACCAACAATTCTACCTGATGGCGTATCATATAGTGGAAATGATAAAGTTGCTACTTTTTTTCCTTCTTTTTTTAATCTTTCGACTAATAGTTTACTTTGAGTTTCTTTTCCAGAACAATCAGTTCCTTCAATGACAATTAATTTACCTTTCATTTTTTTCTCCTATATCTTACATGCTTATAATTTATGTTATTTTCATTGTGTTCATCAATGATTTTTTTATCATATTGTTCTTTGTTAAATGTTGGAAAATAAGCATCGGCTAGAGCTTCACTATCAATTTCTGTTAAAATAAGTTCATCGGCAATATTTAAAAATAATTTATAAATTGAAGACCCTCCCATAACATATACTTCTTCATTTAATGTTTTTAAATAGCTTAATAATTCTTCAAAATCAGAAAATATTATAATCTCATTATTATTAATTTTGTGATGGGTTAAAACAATATGGGTTCTTTTGGGAAGTAATTTGGGAAGTGATAAAAAAGTGTTGTATCCCATTACTATTTTATGCCCCATTGTTTCTCTTTTGAAAAATTTTAAGTCTTCCTTTAAATGCCATATTAGTTCATTATTTATACCTAGTTCATTATTTTTTCCTATTGCTGCGATTATTTTGATTGAAGCCATATTTACCACCGTCTTTAATTTACACAATAAATACCTGATTGTCAAGTAACCTTTGATTATAAATTTTTAAAGTTCTTTTAAATTCTTTTAAAAATGAATGTAAACAGATTGACATTAAATTTTGCCCATAATTTCTTTTATTTGCCTTCTTGTTCTTTATCATTTATTGACTTCTCAATAAATTATTTTATAATTAAAATAAGGAGGTAATTTTTATGCATGGAACAAAGGGTGATGCGTATACCAAAGAAATACTTACAAGAATTTTAAGTGAGGGTTGTCTAGATCAAAATCCTAGACCGAAATATAGTGATGGAGTTGTCGCTCACACTTTAAGTGTTAATCATGGCATGTGTACTTATGATTTAACGAAAGGAGAAAGTCCCCTTATTACACTTAGACCAATCGCGGTTAAAAGTGCAATTGGTGAGTTACTTTGGATTTATCAAGATGAATCTAATAATTTAGATGTTTTAAAAGATAAATATGGAGTTACTTGGTGGGATGAATGGGATATTGGTAACCGGACTATTGGATCGTGTTATGGCGAAACTGTTAGAAGACACCATTTAGTAAAAGATTTACTGGATGATTTAAAAAATGATCCTGATGGTAGAAGACATATTATTAATATGTGGCAAGTAGATGACTTTAAGGAAGAACATGGATTAAAGCCTTGTGCTTATCAAACAGTTTTTAATGTTAGACACGGAGGGGATGGCGTAGATTATCTTGATATGTCTTTATTTCAGCGAAGTAGTGATTTTTTAACTGCTGGTTGTATTAATCAAGTACAATATTTGGTTTTCCTTTATTTAGTTGCTAGACATACAGGCTATACACCAGGAAGATTTACTTGGTTTTATAATAATATTCAAATTTATGATAGACATATCAAGCAAGCAGAAGAAATGCTAAAACGAGAACCAATTGATTGCAATCCAACTATATGGTTAAATCCCGAAAAAGAAAATTTCTATGATTTTACACAAGATGATATTAAGATTGAGGGATATCCAAGAAAACTAGTTAAAGAAAAAAATCCCCAAATGAAATTTGATTTGGGAATATAGACCGTTTTGGTCTTTTTTATTGGGATAATTTGCTATGATTTTTAGTCGCAAAAAGCAGTGAAAGTTCTTGGCCTACATATTTATATATCAAGAGCCAATCTGGTCTAATATGACATTCATAACAATAATTGTATATGCTATCATTTATTAGTTTATGATTTTTGTATTTTATTTCAAACCAAGATCTTTATATTTTCTAGTTATTTTGTTGTTTTTAACTATTTATTTTTTGCTTATATTTATTTATTATTTTATTTATATATCTAAATCCATATTTTTCAAAAGAAGTATCATCTAGCATTTTTTCATAATCAACTGTTTCATCCTTTATTTTTTCTTTTAAATATGCTAATACTTGTTCTTTGGTTAGACTGTTAAAGAAAATTAAATCATCAAATCTTCCTAAGAATTCTTCACTAAAATATTCAGTTAAGTCTTCTTTTTTATTCTTAATAAAACCAACATTATTATTTTTATAAGCATTGGATGTCATTATAATTAAGGTATGAGAAAAGTCTATTGCTTCCCCATGGGAATCATGGATTACTCCTTCATCCATAATTTGTAAAAATAAGTTTATAATACTTGGATGGGCTTTTTCTAGTTCATCAACTAAGATAATTGAGTATGGATTGTATTTTACTTCTTTAAAAATAAAGGGATCATTATAGCCAACATAGCCTCCGGGAGTACCTATTAACTTGCTTAGAGAAGATGGATCTTTGTATTCACTCATATCTAGTCTAATTAAATTATTTTTAGCTACTTTGCTTATTAATTTTACGCAAGAAGTTTTGCCTACTCCACTTGGGCCAACAAGCAAAAGCTTAGTACAATTTTCTTCCTCATAAAATTCTTTTAAGTTTTCAATTATTTTATTTAAAGCTTCATTTTCATATAAAATATTGTTAAATAATTCCCTTCTTATTTTTTCTATTAATTCCTTTTTATCTATTATTAAAGGAATATTACTTTTTTGTTCGATTACTTTTAAAATGTCTTCTTTTTTTATTCCATCATTTTTACTTTCTTTTAAAGCATTAATTTTTTCTTCTAGCTCACTTATCTTTATACAAGTATCTAATGCTTTATCAAATAAATTTTCAATGACATATTTTTCTTTTTGCTTAGTAAGTTCTTTTTGCTTTTCTTCAAGAATTGTATGCTCTTCTTTAAACATGTTTTTACGTTTTACATAAGCACATACACTATCTAATAGATCAATAGTCTTATCTGGGTTTTTCTTTTTAAATAAATACCGATTAGCTAAAGAAATAATGTCATCAATATTTTTTTCAGTTATTTTGATATGATGATGTTGTTCATAACTAGATTTTAAACCTAGTAGTATAGCTTTTGTTTCTTCTTGCGTTGGTTCACTTATCAAAATAGTTTCAAATCTTCGCTCTAAAGCTTTATCTTTAGCTATAAAATGTTCATATTCTTCCGTTGTTGTAGCACCGATTACTTTAATGTCTCCTCGTGCTAAATAAGGTTTTAAAATATCACTTGCATTAATTGCACCTTCAGCTCCTCCAGCATTAACCATTGAATGAACTTCATCTATAAAAAGAATAATATTTTTATTTTTAATTACTTCTTTGATGATTTTCGTTAATCGCTCTTCAAATTCCCCTCGATATTTCGTTCCGCTTACTAAATTTCCCATGGAAAGTTCAATTATTTTTTTATTTAAGAGTGGATAGGGAACTTTTTTTTGCTTAATTCTTTTAGCTAATTCTTCGATTATAGCTGTTTTCCCTACTCCAGCTGGACCAATTAGTAGAGGATTACTCTTTTTCTTTCTCAATAAACATTCTATTACTTGATCTATTTCTTTTTCTCTACCTATTACATCATCAAATTCATCTGCTATATCATTTAATGATCTGCCAATATTTAATATTTCTAATTTTTCATTTTTAATATCTTGGGGTTTTATTTTTAATTCATCATATAAATCATCTAAATTAATATTCATTCCAATCATAATACGGATAGCTATACCTTCTCCTTCGTCTAAGAGAGCAATTAATAGATGAGCTTCGGTAATGATCCCTTTATTATTTTCTTTGGCATCACTTAAGGCATTAGATAAGATTCTTTTTAATAAAGGAGTGTATAGATTAACGTCTATATTCTTTTTAGGAATACCAACAACATTAATTAGTTCTGATCTAAATTTTTGGTATGTTAAACCCACTTCTTCTAGGATTTCTTTAGTCATGCCTTCTGTTTTTAATATTGCTAAAAGTAAATGTTCACTTCCAACATAGGGGTGATGTAGATTTTTTCTTTCTTCTTCTGCTTCTTTTAATAATTTACTACCAATAAATCCAAAATTATTAAACATAATGGACCTCCTATTAATTCTATTCTAAATATGTAAAAAAAAGACCAAATTTATTCATTTTGATCTAATTTTTGTTAAGAAAATTGAGTTAAATACTATATTTTATTTTTTCAATATTATTCATATCAAGATATTTTATAAGGTGAATTTGCTGTGCCATTTCCAGATTTTATTGTTACACCAGCATCCAGGTTTATAACCGGACGGACGCCAAAAGCATCATAAGAGCCATGCCAATCGTTTAAGTATCCTTCTGACACATAAAATATTCTGGAACTGTCTCCATCGTATTCAAACGGTGATAAAGTCCAATATGTACTATCTGTGTTAAGATAAAAACTATTATTAGTTTGTTTGTACGTTCCCCCCGCATAAACCACCTCGTCTGCTGTGATGAGTCCGACTGGATAGGTTAATCCTTTACTACTTTCATCTACTGTATACAAGTCATTGCTACTGTTACATTCAAACGTTGGGATTTTATTTATATTTAATCTTACAAAGGCTCCATAATAGGTCGCTATTGTTCCAGTACCTCCTCCTGATATATAAAGCCCAGACCTATAAACGTATGGAGTTCTATCCCCACAGAATCCTGCTTCGGTATTAATATACCGATCATAGTTTGCATTTAATATATTTTTTTGATACCAATTATCTATAACGGCTTTTATAGTACTACTATTTATGTTTGAATGCGTCAAATTATAGTTTGACGCATTCAAACTTCCAAACATATATCCTATATGTGCATTGTCGCTAACTGTATTATTGAATGCACTTGCACTTATTTGGTCATCTGTATTGCCCATTGAAGGGCTTGTGCCTGCATAAATTAAACGAACGCTTTCATCTTCATTAATTCTGATGATTTGCCAATAATAGCCGGCAAAGGATACCCAATTTTCATCTGTATCTCCGGCAAAGTAATAAGTTGTTCCATCACTTGTTTCTTCTTGATAAATTATTCCATCAGTATTTGTTGTTAATACCGTACTAAAATCTGTCCTTTTTTGAATGTCTTTTCCTGCTAGGATTACATCTTTAGCTTGACATTTATCAAAATATAAATAGCACTTACTTCCCTTCTTTAATTTGGCTATAACATGTTCTCCGTTTTCGTTTGTATATAAGCTTATTGTATTATCTTTATTGCCATCTACAGTACAATAACTTTCTTCTGTATTGATAGTATAACCACTACTAGGCATTTGTTCTATCTCAACATATTCACCTGCCTCATCTTGCTGATACATAGCTACTAAGTTTAAATCATAGGGGGTATAATGGATGGTTCCATTTATGAGGGGTATACTTTCTGTTACTCTATATTTAGCTTGAGTAAAGTTTAATATACATGCACTTATTATGAATACTGCAAATACTCCTATAATAATATTTCTTTTTAAATGACTTCTTTTTAATACTTCAAATTTCATAACTTACCTCTTTTCTGTGAAGTACACCTTCATTTATTTAGGTGTAAATATAAGCTATGATAGATGAGTTTCCTAGCTTATATTTAAATTATAAATTGGGCTAGATAAAAAGTCAAGAAAAATATAGATATTTCTGACATATAATTTTTATTTTCTTTAATAAATGAGACAATTTAAAAAGGTGAAAATTATGTTTAGCACAAAAAGAATTAAAGAAGTAAGATTACAAAATAGTATGAGTCAAAACGATATAGCTAAAATATTGGGAGTTACTAGAAGTAGTTATGCTATGTGGGAATCAAATAATAATATTATTCCTCTTAAAAGATTAATTTCATTTGCAGATTATTTTAAATTAAGTATAGATTACCTTTTTGGCTCTGTGAATCAATCTTATCAAGTAAAATCAGGCTTTGATTTGGAATTATGTTCAAAAAGATTAAAAGAATTTAGAAAAGAAAAAAAACTTACTCAACAGCAAATTTCTATGTTCTTACATATTGATCAACCAACATGGAGTATATATGAAAATGGTAAAAGTTTAATTGGTACTCCTTTTCTTTATATGATTTGTAGTAAATATCATGTTAGCGCTGATTATCTTTTAGGAAAAATTGATTGTCCTAAGTATTTATAGTTCAATTAGCTTGGTTCATGTGAAAATTGGGCTTGTTGTAGTGAATTTGATTGTATGCCTTTTGCTTTTTTTAATTTACGATCTTTTCTATTAAAGCATAATCTTTATTTATAAGTGCTTCTTTTATTTTCTTGTTCTTATAATATATGTGCAATTTTGATTCTAGATCAATTAATTTTTGCTGGGCTCTTTTTACAGTCATGCCAACACTACTTTTTGATACATTTTGATTATCTGCGATCTCTTGCATAGATAAATCTTCCATATAATGCTCTATAAAAGCATTTTGTTCTTTTTTGGTTAATAAATCTTTATAAATATCAAATAAAGAATTTAAATAATCTCTACTTTCCATCATCCATCATATCCTTAAATAAACCATAAATATAATTTTCAATATCAAAAGGCTTTAAATCTTCCATACCTTCACCTAACCCTATGAATTTAACAGGAATACCTACACTTTCTTTTATAGCAAGAACTATTCCCCCTTTTGCTGTACCATCTAGTTTCGTTAAGACTATACCAGTGATGTTCGTAATTTCTTTGAAGCTTTCCGCTTGTAAAATACCGTTTTGGCCGGTAGATGCATCAATTACAAGAAGTGTTTCTTGGGGAGAGCCTTCTACATGAGTGCCAATTACTTTATTTATTTTTTCTAACTCTTTCATTAAGTTTACTTTGTTTTGAAGTCTACCTGCTGTATCTACTAAAACAATATCAACATTTTCTTCCTTAGCTTTTACTAAGCCATCATAGATTACTCCAGCTGGATCAGTGTTTTCTTTGCCATAAAACATCGAACCAGTTTTTTTAGCCCACTCTTTTAATTGAGGAACAGCTCCTGCTCGGAATGTATCGCCCGCTATCATCATAACACTTTTACCTTCATTCTTATATTTATAAGCAAGTTTGGCAATTGTTGTCGTCTTTCCTACTCCATTTACACCAACCATTAATATAACGGTTGGTCCATTTGGATTCATATTAATCTTATCGCTTAAAGATTCACCACTAACATAAATAATAAATAACTCATCAACAATTACTTCTTGTAAATATTTAGTGTCTGTAATATTTTCTTTTTTTACTCTTGCTTTTAATCGATCAATAAAGTCCATTACCGTATTTACACCAATATCCGCCATAATTAAAATACTTTCTAATTCATCAAAATATTCATCACTTACTTTGGTATATTTATGTCCTAATATGCTTAATTCATTAACAAACTCTTTTCTTGTTTTTTCAAGTCCTTTTTCATAACTTTCAATATCTTCTTTATGTTCTTCTTTCTTTTTAAATACACTTTTAAATTTATCGAATAATCCCATTATTTATCTCCCTTCTTTTTACATAATTAATATATTTACTTAATATGTCCCAATTATATTCTTTCCCTTTTTCTTCATATATTTCCATAATCACTGATAACATATCAACATTACCATTACTAGCTTTAATTAAACTTATTTTATCAGGTAGTATGCCCATATTAGATAAAGTGTGCATATTCCATCTTTCCATTTTATTATTATCAATATTACTAAATGATCCATACATTTCTTTCATATAGTAATAATCTATTTTATTTTTATTTTTTAACATTTTATCTTTAGCTTCATCTATATCCGATACAGAATAGATACTATCATCTATATCGAGTAAAAGATAAACAGCATTTTTCATTTTATTATATACTATTTCAAAAACAAAATTTAATTTTTCTTCATCTTTTAAATATTCTTTACTTAAAAATTCATCATTCCAAAAAAGCATTAATTTTCTTGTTTTATCAAAAGACATATCTTTATAATAGCCATACAAATCTTTTGGTCCAAAAGCATTATTCATCATCCATTTAAGCCACACATCACATAGTTCTAAAACGGCTTTTTTCCCCTCAGAAAAAAATACTTTTTTGGTTTCTTCTATATTATTAGCATTCATTCCTATTTTAGGAATTAAACCATATAAATTTATATCTTTTAGATTGTCTTTATTAGTAAAATGAAAAAACGAGTTTAAATCATCAATATCGTTAATGAATATTTCTTTTATAGTATCCCTTCTTTCCTAATTGTGAATTTTATTAAATTCTATGCTTTTACTTTCTAACAGTGGATAATTGCAACATCTAAGTCTAATACTTGATGATAATTTATTATTTTTATATTTTGTATATAATTTATAAGAATGATCTTTAATTTGATGCTTATTAGCATTTAACCATGCTAACTGTTCCTTTAACATTTTTTGATACTTTCTTTCTTTAAAATCTATTGCTTCTGTGTATAAATCAATTTCAATATAATTATCCTTAGTAACAGGAATCATGTTATTAAAATTAATTGCTCCTAATTCGCCATTTTTTATTTTAAAAAAGTCTATAGTGTTTCTCATTGATTTATGTTTTGGCTTAGGACTTGACAAAGGAGCAAAATATTCCCATTTATCAATTTTAAATAAAACTCCTATAAATGGTCTTAAAATTTTAACTCCTCTGTTATAAATTACTTTTGAATCAAAATTTCTTAAATAATCACAATAATCTGAATCAACACGTACAATTTTAAAATTTCTCATTTCTATTCCCCCTTGTAACTAATATAATTATACAATAAAAGCGCTTAAAAGAAAAGATTAGAGTTGAGTCTCTAACCTACTTTTTTAAGTTCCAATTTATGGCTGGATTCACCGCTTTTTTAAGTTCCAATTTATGGCTGGATTCACCGCTTTTTTAAGTTCCAATTTATACGGCTGGATTCACCGCTTTTTTATATTTATGCACATACTTCAATATGCATATAGATTATAGCATAAAATACCTTGTTAATCAACTTTTAATTCATGATATTCAGGATGTTTTTCTAACCAAGAGGAGGCATAAGAACAAGTGCAAATTACTTTTAAATTTTGATCTTTTAGATATTTAAAAACTTCCTTCATCATTTTGTCTGCAATACCCTCTCCTCTTAATGAGGGATCAATAAAAGTGTGATTAATATTTACAGTATTACTATTTATGCTTGGATAAGTTACTTCTCCCTTTATTTTTCCATCAATTTTATAGACAGCTTTATTTCTTTCTACTTTAATCATATTCCACCTCTTAAAATTATTATATAAGAATCTAAATGATTAATTCAATCATAAAATACCCGTTTTACAGTTTATCTTGGCATTTTGGCGAATATTTATTTGCATTAAACTCTTCTTTACGTTATAATTATTATGGTGAAGTAAGATGGCAAAGAAGAAAAAGGCAAAAAAAGATGAAGAAACAAAAGTAATATTTAGTGCTGAGCTTACAGGGCTTATTTTAATTCTTATTGGTATTATCGGTTTTGGATTTGGGCCAGTTGGGTCTATTATTAAGAAATTTACAATGTTTTTAGTGGGCGGATGGGCTTGGATATTTCTGCTTATCTTTATGCTTGTTTTAGGAATTTATATGTTAATTAAAAGATGTTTGCCTAAATTTTTTAGTCAAAGATTAGTAGGCTTTTATGTTATTATTATTGTTTTGCTTGTTGCTAGTCATTTTGGATTTATTGAACAATGTAATGGTGCTTCTGATATTTTTCAATCTACTATTGATCAGTATATGGAAAGAATTTCTACTATTGGATCTAATACTGCTTTATTTACTAGTGGGGATACTTCTATTGAAATTGGCGGAGGTGTTATTGGAGCTATTTTTGCTGTTATGTTTTCTAGTTTGTTTGGGCTTACAGGGACAAAAATCGTATGTATTATTTTAAGCTTATTTGGGCTTATTTTATTCTTTAATATTACTATGGCAGATATTGTTCAAAAAATTAAATCTTTCTTCTCTACTCTTAAAAATACAGTTCCTAAAGAAAAAGTGGTTCAAGAAGAATATGCTTATGAAGAAGATCAAGAATTTGAAGAGAAGAAGAATGATAAAATTGTTATTACTAGTATGGATGAATTAAAGACATTAAAAGAACCTCAAAAAGAAAATTTAGAGACAAATAAAGATAGTATTTATGAAGTTAGTAGTAATTATACTCTTCCTCCTTTATCTTTGTTAGATGATGTAAAACCGTTAAAGAAAACGTCTGCTTCTAATAATTATATTCGTAGTAATCAAGAAAACTTAGAAAGAGTTCTAAAAGACTTTCAAATTAATGGCCAAGTAGTGGAAATTCATATTGGGCCTGCCGTTACTCAGTATGAAGTAAGGGTGCCTAGTGGGACAAAAGTATCAAGAATCGTTGGTATTAATAAAGAGATTGCTTTGGCACTGGCTGCTAAAGATGTAAGAATACAAGCCCCTATTCCTGGTAAAAGTACTATTGGTGTAGAAATTCCCAATCCGAGTATTAGTGCTGTTAAATTTAAAGAAGTACTTGCTCATGAATCAAAAGCGATGAGTGATGCTAAAATTGTTGTTGCTTTAGGTAAAGATATTATGGGACGACCACAGCTTGCGGATATATCTAAAATGCCCCATCTTTTAATTGCTGGTTCTACAGGTTCGGGTAAATCTGTTTGTACGAATACAATGATTTGTTCTATTTTGATGCGCTATAAACCTGATGAAGTAAAATTAGTGTTAGTTGATCCTAAAAAAGTAGAACTTTCTAATTATAATGGTGTTCCTCATCTTTTATGTCCTGTAGTTAGTGATCCTAAAAAAGCAAGTATTGCTCTTCAAAAGTTAGTTGCAGAAATGGATAAAAGATATGATATGTTTAGTGAGGCAAATGTTAAGAATATTGCTGGTTATAACGATTGGGTAATAAAAGAAAATAAAGCTAAAAATACCAATATGCCTAAGATACCTTATATTGTTGCTATTATTGATGAACTTGCAGATTTAATGCTTGTTGCAAGTAAAGAGGTTGAAGATTCTATTATGAGAATTACGCAAATGGCTAGAGCAGCGGGAATACATTTAATTGTAGCTACTCAAAGGCCATCAACAGATGTAATCACTGGTGTTGTTAAAGCAAATATACCGTCTCGTATTGCTTTTGCAGTGGCATCTAACATTGATTCTAGAACCATACTAGATATGAGTGGAGCTGAAAAATTACTTGGTAAAGGTGATATGCTTTATTTGCCTATGGGAGAAAATGTTCCAATTCGTATTCAAGGATGTTTTATCACTGATGATGAGATTAAGAGAATTATAGATTATGTGTGTAAAGAACAAGTTGCTCATTATAGTGAGGAGATGCAAAATTTAGATGCTACAGGTAGTGGTATCCATGGTTCTCCAAAAGAAGCAGAAGAATATGATGACCCTTTGTATAATGAAATTGTAGAATTTGCCATTCAGACTGGTAAGGTTAGTACAAGTCTCTTACAAAGAAGATTTAGACTTGGATACAATAGAGCTGCTAGAGTCGTTGATTTACTTGAAGAGCGAGGAATTGTAGGGCCTCCTAATGGTTCTAAGCCAAGAGAAGTGTTAGTGAAATTAGAAGATAAATCTGAATAAAATTAGCATTTACAAATAAGATTATTATATGATAAAATATTAATGGAGGGATGTTATGGCAAGTACAAAAATAAAGTATCGAAATCAAACTGCAAAAAAGTACTTTTTGGGACTTTGTATTATTTTAGCCATAATTTTTCTTGCTTTATATTTTCATCGATGGAGTACAGTTAGAGAACAAGAAAAATATTATCAAAGCTATTTAATTAGTACGAATACCATTAGTTTAGAAATGACTGATATTAATGAAATAAGATCTGTTTTATCCGAAACACCTAGTTATTATTTCTTATATATTAGTTATACCGGGGATGAAGATGTTTATCAGTTAGAAGAAGATTTAAAACCTTTAATTAATGAATATCAACTACAAAATAATTTCTATTTCTTGAATGTTACTCAATTTAAAGATGCGAATAAGAATTACAAAGAGGATATTGCTCATGCTTTAAATATTGATAGCGATATTATTTCTAAAGTGCCTATTATTCTTTATTTTAAAGATGGTAGTCTTGCTACGACACAAGGAATATTTAATGCACAAGATTTTAAAGATATTCTTGAAATTCAAGATATTAAGTCACAATAAAAATTACTCGTTACTGAGTAATTTTTTATAATACTTGCATTTATCTTTAAATAAACAATCCTCACATTTAGGATTTCTCGCCGTACAGTTATATCTACCAAATAATACTAATTGATGATGTAACTTGCTCCATTTATCTTTAGGAAATTTCTTCATTAATTTTTGTTCAATTATAGATACATCATCATCTTCTTTGGCTAGTCCTAAACGCTTTGATACTCGAGAAACATGAGTATCAACCGCAATCGCTGGTATATCGTAAATGTTCGATAATACTACATTACATGTTTTTCTCCCTACTCCAGGCAAATTTTCTAAATACTCCCTATTATTAGGGACTATGCCATTATAATCATTTATTAGTTTTTTAGCGATCGTTTTAATATAAGTTGCTTTTTTAGTATGCGAGCCACATGGTCTAATAATATTTTCAATATCATGAACATCAGCATCTTTTAAGCCCTTTAAATCATATTTATTAAACAAAATACTTGTTACTGTATTTACTCTTTTATCTGTACATTGTGCACTAAGTACAGTAGCTATTAAAAGCTCATAATCTTTGGTATAATTTAATTCACATCTAGCTTCAGGATAATATTTATCTAATATATTGATTATCATTTCACTCTTCATCATCTAACCAGTTATAATCAAATAACTCACTATCCTCCTTTTTCTCATCTTTTCTTTCTAAATGTTTATTTACATCATTTAACGTTTTAAATCCTTTTTTATGCCATTCATATAATATTTTATCAATATACCTAAAATTTCTTACCCCATTATATACAGCTTCTTTTAATGCTCCTAAAATGAGCTCTTCACTATAATCATGACTTAACCAAGCATTAATAATTTCATATTCCATACTGCTGATTGGACGGCCAAATTCACGTTCAAATTCAGCATATATATCTGTCATCTTTTCTTTTTTACTTTCCTCTTTTTGATCAGAGATTATCATTAAATAAAAATTATCTAAATTAATTCGTTCAATTAATCTACCTTCTATATCTTTTTCTGTTTTTATTTCTATTATTTTTTTAGATAATAAACTTGTAAAAATGCTATAAGCTTTTTCTGGTTGAATTCCTAAATTTTTACTTACTTCATCAATATTTAAATACCCATTATTATCATTATCAAAATATGTTAACATTAAAAATTCTTCTAAAGTTAAATTTAAAGATAAAACTTTTTTGATGAATAAACTATTTGTTATATATTTTTGACACTTTAATATTTCTAAATTCATTTTAACCACTTTCTTTGATAATCTATAATATATTTTTTCAGATCATTTTTTTTATTTCTTATTTTACCATTTATAATTAATATTTCAAGTTCTTTTATAATTTCTCTTACTTTTTTAGAATAGTCTATATTTAATAGGCTTACAATATCAGGAGCCTTTATATTTATTTCTTTTTGGTTATGAATGGGTAAATCACGATATATTTTACTTATTTCTTTAGAATTCATTTTTAGAATTTCTCCTGCTATTTGTGATAAATATAATCCGTATTCATACATAACTAATTTATCTACATATCCCTTTTTTAAAATTTCTTTTAAAGCAGACAAATTATTTTTTTCTACTTTACTAAAGGGAATAGGATAGCCTATTGTTAACTGGGCATACATTCCTTCTAAGCTTTTTACTGGAGTTATTTTTTCCCAATTTGATATTTTTAATAAGTTTAATATACCTAAATCTTTTAATAAATTAAGACCTTTTTTTACATTTTTAGATAATAATATTTTATCTAATTCTTCTTTTATTCTGGTGCTTGAAAGCGTTAATATCAAGCCTTTATTCGATTTGATTTCTTTGTAAAGAGTTGCATCTAAATTGAAGTTTAGAATGGTTGCTATACGTATTGCCCTTAATATTCTTAGAGGATCTTCTTTAATTTTTTTTCTAGTATCACCAATCATCTTTACTTTTGAAGCCATTAAGTCTTTTGAGCCCCCAACTAAGTCTATTGTTTCCCCTTTGCTATTCATACAGATTGCATTAATGGTAAAATCTCTTCTTTGTAAATCTACTATTAAATTATTAACATAATTAAATTCTACTGGTCTTCTTTCTTTGTATTTTATTTCTTCACGATATGTTGTAATTTCAAAGTGATACTCCTTTATCTTAAAAGAAATTCCTCCTATATTTTTAGATGAAGATGACGGAAAAATGTGCATTAAATCTTTGGGAGTTGCATTTGTACATATATCAATATCATATGAAGATAGGCCTACTAATAAATCTCTTACATATCCACCTACAATATAAGCTTCATATCCTTCTTTTTCTAAATTTATTAATACACTTTTTATTATCTTATCCATGATTTTCACCTATATTTTTCAATTTTTTCTATTACTTTTTCTATCGTTTCATTAAAATTATTAAAATTCACATTAAACCAAGTTATATCCATTTGATTATTAAACCATGTGTATTGTCTTTTTGCATAGTGTCTTGAGTTTTTCTTAATTAAATCTTTAGCTTCTTCTAGTGATATTAAGCCATCAAAATATGCATATAACTCTTTGTATCCAATTGCTGTTTCTATTGCTTTAGAATGAATATTTTCCTGATATAAAGACTTAACTTCTTCTAGCAAACCATCTTTAAACATTTGCTCCACTCTTTGGTTGATTCGTTCATATAATATTTTTCGATCACAAGTAAGACCGATGTATATTGCTTTATAAAGAGGCTTTGATTTTGGTGGGGCGATTTTTTCTTTGTTTAAAAAGCGAATAAGCCTTTGACGATTATGGGGATGAATCGTCATGCTGGCATCTTTTTTTAGGGCTAATTGATAAAGATCATCGTTTGAATATCCATCATAGTTATTTTTATTGGTCTGTTCTTCTTTAAATTGATAAGTATATAATGCCGCCTTTAAATAAAGTCCTGATCCTCCTACAAAGATAATATTTTTATCTTTATTTTCCTCTATTATTTTTCTTGCGTCTTTTTGATAATCATAGACAGTATAATTTTCCGTTATTTCTTTGATATCAAATAAATAATGGGGTATTTGTTCTTTTTCTTCTTCTTTTATTTTTGCTGTACCAATATTCATTCTTTTATATACTTGCATTGCATCACAATTAATAATAATTGCCTGATATCTTTTAGCTAGCTCAATACTTAATTTAGTTTTCCCAACACCAGTTGGCCCTACAATAGCAAGAATAATATTATCTGTCTTTCTTTTTTTCATTTGCTTTTCCCCCTAATCTTATTTTAACATATCCCAAGTTTAAATTACTATATTTATTTAGAAAATTATGGGTATTTTAGTCTGGAACTGGAATATAAGTCGTTCCTTCAAAGAAAAGGATGTTTTCATTACACCATTCTTTAGAAGGTTCACTTCCAGCGCCAAAACTTTGGGTTAAATCTAGAAAGACTAAGCCATCAAACCATACACTTGAAGCTACATTATTATTGTTATAATCTAGGCGAAAATTATTTGGCCCATCAGTAAAATTAGAAGCAGAACGATCATCTCTTGCTGAAATGATATTCCAACTTCCAGCATTACCTATAGATTGACCATCACTAAAACTAGGTTCGGCAATAGGCCAATATAACCCTGCAGTACCACTGGCTCCTTCATGATAAACTTCGTAACGATAATAATAAATATGACCTTTCGTTAAATTAATCGGAGTACTATTATTTGCTAGAGTCTCGGGTTGGCCACTTGCACCTGTCATCTTTAGAGAAGTATTTCCGTATTTTACATGCGTATTGTCAATTGCACCACCACTCCAAATACCGCTACTTGTAAAGCTTGGATCACTTGCTAAGTTTACTAATTCTATCTGTGGCTCTATTGCTTTATTGTAGACGATTAGTTCTGCTTTAAAGGTTTGATTCATTACTTCTATTCCAGCTGCCTCATCAATCCATAAATGCAAGTTATAAGTTTTAGAGGAATTGATGTTAGGTAGTATTCCTGTTTCAATTACATAAGAAGCTTTGGCGTTGGTTGCTGTTAGTCCAACCGGTAAAGTTGTCGATGTAAGACTGGTTAGTTTGGTCGATGTTTCTCCATCTAAAGAAAAATTGATATAAGGTAATAAAATATCAGAAGTTGATTCATCTATATTCAATATTACTTGATAGCCACTTCCTATGTTACATCCATCATTTTTGATTGTAAATGTATAAGGAGTTATAGTTTCAAAAGCTGTTTCGTTACTCATTGGATAACTTGTTATATTAATTGATTCTTCATCTTCAAATATAATATTATAACAACTTGTTGTTAGCGTATTTGTTCCTTCTTGGGCATCATTATATGATAAATAAGCATATGTTATTGTAATTGTTGTTATTATTACAATTATGATTGATGAAATTAATAATGATATATATATTTTGTTGTTCAATTTTATCACCACTATCTATCTATAATACATTATATAGTATTTTTTTTTATTTGAAAAGAGGTATTTGAAAAAACTTTTTTAATTCTCAAAGTAAAAGCCCTTTTTTAAATTTAGGGGTTTTTAGTTTGAGAATTAGTATGGGTATTTAGTTTGAGACAAAATTAAATTATTAAAATGCTAATATTATCATAATTGTTGCATTTAGTTTGAGAATTGTATAAAGTAACACTTCGGAAGGAGGTGTTTTTTTATGAAACATAATTTAGAAGATATAATAATGTATCTTGATGATATTAATTCATATGTTAATTCTATTCTTTTTTATCATTCTTGTTCTCATAAGATTCAAAAAAAATTAGATTTGAAAGAAATATTAATGTACTTATCTAGTACTTCAGAAATAATTCAAGATATAAAAGATTATATTTATAGTTTATATGATTCTAAAGAGGAATAATTAATCTTTAAAGAAAGTGGTGATCGAATTGAAAAGAACAAAAATTAATACTCATTTCACTTTAGAAACAAGAATTTTTATTGAAGAAGAACTAAATAACAGATCTAGTATTACTGATATAGCAAAAGCATTAAATAGAGATCGCTCTAACATTGCTAGAGAAATAACAAGAAATAGAACTATTTTAATGCCTTCCTCTTATGGTAAAACTTCATGTTGTATTCACAAAGATGTATGTCGAAATAGACACATAGATTGTGATAAAACTTGTCAAAGATTTGAGCTAGAAATTTGTGATAATTTAAAAGCTTCCCCACATGTTTGTAATTCTTGCCCGAATAAGAAATGTAGGAAAGCTAAATATTATTATAGAGCAAAAGAAGCAAATGCACAATATCTGAGTAATTGGTCTAAAAATAGAACGAATCTTCATTATACTAAGATGGAACTGAATATATTAAACAATGATTTTTATTGTTTAGTTATTAATACTAAATCTATCTATCATTCGTTATGTGTAATTAATTCTATGGGCTATAATTTTAATATTAAAACAATTTATAGACAGATTAAAAATAATAGATTAAGACTTAAATCTTCGGATTTACCTAGAACAAGAAGAAAGGTAAAACATCAAGAGATTGATAAAGATTATAAAAGGAACATAGAAGGTCATACATACAAAGATTATTTAGTTATAATCAAAAACAATCCTGATATTATTGAATGGCAAATGGATTGTGTTCAAGGAATACAAGGGACAAATGAACCTGTGTTTTTGACTTTGCAAATTGTTAAAATAAAATTCTTGTTCGTTTTTAAAATAAATCGTCAAACCAATGATGAAGTAGTTAAAAAGCTTAAAACTTTTAACGAAATATTAAAAAGTGATAAACTTAATAAATTGATTGAATTATTACTTACCGATAATGGCTCAGAATTTATTAATTTAGAAAAATTAATAGAAGGAATAGGTACTGATCATATTTATTATTGTCATCCTTATAGTTCTTTTGAAAAAGGTAGCATTGAAAATAACCATGAATTATTAAGAAGAATTATACCCCAAGGAGTTTCTTTAAGTATTTATAATGAAGAAGATCTTCAAGCGATATGTTCACATATTAATAGTTTATTTAGAGAAGAATTAAAAGGGAAATGTCCTTTTGACTTAATTAACAGTTATTTAACAGATAAAACACTAAATAAATTAGGATATTATCAAATTAATCCCAAAGAAATAAAACTTATACCAGAATTATTAGGTGAAAAGAATATCCTAAATATTAAAAAATATTTAACACCTATTGATATAAGAAAAGCAAATATAAGATTTATTAATGAAAATCTTTAAAAATTAATATACAGTTTAAATTAAAAACAAGTGGGCTTTTACTTTGAGAATTGCCACTTGTTTTTAATTTTAGATATATTTTTACTTATAATGTTTTTATGTGCTTTTACTTTGCGACTTATAATTACTGACTTTGCTTGTTGCATTTACTTTGAGAAGTCACCTTTGAAAAAACTTCCAAAATTGGAAGCTTACATATAGCTATAAACTAATACTCGACCAGTAAATGTTGTGTTTTCAATATCAGTTGTAGCCGTTTCATCAATCCATAAACGTAAATTATATGTAACGGAATCTCCTGGATTTAGTGTGCCAGTTATTAATTGGTAACTTGTATTAATTCCTTCTCTTGTTTTTATGGTCTCACTTAAATCATTATATACTGTTGCATTGCTTAATAATGTACTAGTTCCCATAGTTGATGTAGGGCTGGTAGTATCTAAACGATACTTTAAAACATTTAATGGAAGCGTTGGCATATTCGCTGTTAAAGTATTTAAAGTTACTACATAATTAACAGGATCTGTAGCATTTTCAGTTGTACATGTATTTGTAAGCGTAAATGTATATGGACTTAGACTATTTGCCCTATCATCACTCATAGGATAAGTAGCTCCCAAATTAATAGAACTACTTCCTTCGTTAAAGCTTATATCAAAGCACGTTGCATTTAATATATTGGGATTTTCCTGAGTACTTGCTATCGAATAATAAGAATAGCTTGTTCCAATCGTAATTGTCACTAAAATCATTATCGTAAGAATCCCTAAAGCAATTTTATAACCACTTCTCATATCATCACCTATTTTACTATTTATAATTATAAGCTATTTTTGAGATTATCTCAAGACCTAATTGTTTAATTTTGAACAAAAATTTCTTTTTGCCCATCAAGACTAAAGCTTTTAGCATCAGTAATTCGTACTAGTATTATTTTCCCAATATCTTTTACTGCTCCATCTATATTCACTAATTTCATTGTTTTGGTATATCCATATACTTTATCTTTTCCTTTTTCACTTTGCCCTAATACTAAAACATCTTCTGTTTTTCCAATATATTCTTGATTATGAGCTAAACTATAAGAATTAATTATTTCATTTAATTTATGCAATCTATTTTCTTTTACTTCTATGGGAATTGTGTCTTTTATTTTTGATGCTGGTGTCCCTTCTCTTGGTGAGTAAATAAATGTAAAGGCACCGTCAAATTTACATTCATTTACTACTTCTAAGGTCTCTTTAAAATCTTCTTCTGTTTCATTTGGGAAGCCAACAATAATATCGGTCGTTATACTTACGCCTGGTATTTTAGCTTTAATTTTATAATATAATTGGATATATTCTTCTTTTGTGTAGCGTCTTCCCATAAGTTTTAAAATTCTTGTACTGCCACTTTGAAGTGGTAAATGAATGTATGGCATAATATTTTGGTATTTTTCTATAACATTTATCATTTCATCTGTAAAGTCCCATGGATGACTTGTTACAAAACGAATTCTATCTATTTTTGTTTTAGCAACTGTTTCTAAGAGAGTAGCAAAATCATAGTTTTCTTCTAAATCTTTACCATAAGCATTGACATTTTGCCCAAGTAAAGTGATTTCTTTATATCCTTGTTCTTTTAAAGTATTAACTTCTTTTAAAATGTTCTCTATTTTTCTGCTTCTTTGACGTCCTCTGGTATAGGGAACAATACAGTATGTACAAAATTTATCACACCCATACATAATATTTACCCATGCTGTATATTTAGAATCTCTAATATAGTCCATATTTTCATAAACTCTACCCTCTATCGAGTAAACTTCTATTTGTTGTTGGTGATTTAAATTTAAAATCATTTTCCCTAAATCATCAATGTTATGTGTTCCAAATACTATATCTACAAATGGATACTTATCTTTTAATATATTGGCTACATTTTCTTCCTGAGGCATACATCCGCCAATGCAGATAATTAATTCTTTTTTCTCTTTTTTTAAGTGTTTCAGTCTGCCTAAAAAGCCAAATACTTTATCATGAGCATTTTCACGGATAGCACAAGTATTTAAGACAACTAAATCAGTATTTTCTAATTCAAGTGTTTCTCTAAAACCTAAGTTTTCTAAAATTCTTTTTATTTCTTCGGAATCATGAACATTCATTTGGCACCCATAAGTTCTAATAAAATATTTCTTACCGACAAATAAATCACTTTTAATATTTGTAGCATTCCTAACTTCTATTTTTTGTTTTGTTCTTATTTTAGCTTGGTTTAAATCTGGTAAATTCATAAAATCATCCCTTTAGGGAATATTATAACAAATTTTTAGACTTTATGATACGATAATTTAATAATATAGTAAAGTTTTAAAATATTATCATTAAATTCATTATTTAAATCATTCATAATATTTTCATATATATATTCTATATTATCTATATATTCTTTTTTATATTCATAGTATAAATATTTTAGTTTATCTATTTCTTTTTCTTGGTATAAATTATTAATTTCAATGGTAATTAACTTCTTGGCATCTTTAATTTGTCTTAATGTTTTATCTTCTTTAATAGAGTCTAACAATTCATAATTAAATAAATGCTCTTTCATGCCATATAACACTTCTAAGACATTTAATTCATCCTCTATTAAAAGTTTACTTCTACTTATAGATATTCCTTCTTGATTAAATTCGATTGCTATAACATTTTTTGTGTCTGTAAATAGAGCCACATAATCTATCTTTTGTAAATCTTTTTTGGCACTTATTAAAGTTTTTCCTTCTAATTCTTTTAGAAATTCTTGATCTATTTTAATATTATTTGTCATTAAATCTAAAAAAACTTTATGTTTTACTTTAATTAGAGGGATTTTTTTTATTAGTTCTAAACTATCTGTATCATTCCATTCAAAAAAATCATAAGCTCTATCTTCGTTCCAATTTAGAATTATATCGTAATAATAATTCATTTTTTATCCACCTTTCTAGCGATATAGCAATACATAGTATACCTATTAATATAAGCCATGTTTCTAATCTTCTACTTATAAATTTAACAAAAAAGGAGAAACTATACCCCATTGTTAATAAATTTAAATAAATTATAATAAAAAAGAGCCCTAAACTGGTTAATATGACACCAATTATGTAAAGTAATATGCGAAACATCATAATCACCATTATTATTTTATTTCATAATTTCCAAAAATATTATATAATTAAATAGGTGATTTAAATTGGATTATTTGGTTTATATTATTTTAGGTATTATTCAAGGGTTTACTGAACCGATACCAGTCTCATCGAGTGGACATATATTTTTATTTAAAAACATTTTTAATTCCGAAATGTTTAATGATCTTAATTTTGAGATTGTTGCTAATTTTGGATCTTTCTTGGCTATTTTATTTATTTTTAGAAAAGATATTTGGGATTTATTAAAAGCTTTTTTTACTTATCTTTTTAAGAAAGAGACAAGAGAAGAAAATAAGAAGAAGTTTCGATATTGTTTGTTTATTCTTGTTTCAACGATTCCAATCGGGATTGCTGGATTGCTTCTTAAAGATATTATTGAAGATAAATTACAAAATATTACTCTTCTTGGATTTGCTTTTTTACTTACTGCTTTTATGCTTTTACTTGTTAAAAATAAGAATGGAAAGAAAAATGATTATGATATTACTTTAAAAGATGCTTTTTTTGTAGGGTTATTTCAAATTATTGCATTGTTCCCAGGGATTAGTCGAAGTGGTACAACATTAGTTTTATGTTTGCTTGTAGGTATGAGTAGAAGTACAGCTTTAAAATATACATTTATTTTATACTTTCCTATTAGTGTTGGAACAATGATACTTGGAGTTAAAGATATTGTTGTAACAGGTAATTTAAGTACTGTATTTATGCCTTATCTTTTAGGTATGGTTGTGGCAGGTATTGTAACATATTTCTCTTATCAATGGTTAAGTGAAATTGTTCGAAAAGGTAATTTATGGAAGTTTAGTATTTATTGTGTATTCTTAGCTATATTCATCTTTATTTATTTTAGATAAGTCTCTTGAGAGTTTTTTGGTAAAAAAAAATTCCTTTCGGAATTAGTTTTTAAATAAGATTATATTAAATACCAATAAGACTGCTACATTAAAAGCATAAGTAAATTGGAATCTTTCACATTCTACTAAGGAAACTAATAGATCAGATAAACAAATAATCCATCCTTCTTTACTTTTAGGCTTAAATTCTTTAATACTAGCTTTTTCTTTACGATTAATAAATGGGAAAATCTTTTTTACTAAGACATGATGGAACATATGCGTTTTTATAGCTTCTTTTTCTAGATCTGTCACATGAAAATATTTTTTAGCATTATTAGATGCTGTAACAGGATGACGTAAATAAGAGTTTTCAGGACTATCTTTGCGGGTTCCAAAGAAAAAATCATGAAGAAGGCCTGCCCTTGATACGCTTCTTAAATCGGCTTTAAAAATTTTCCCTAAACGATAGCTTAATTTTGCTACTCTTAAAGAATGCTCGTATTTACTTGTTCCGTGATGTAAATCTTTTTTTGTTCTTTTAAAATATTCATTTTCTAATATATCACACACGTATTCATCAAACTCGCATTTTAAATGTTTTGTCATTTTTTCAACTCCTATTTTTATTTGCGATAATAACATTATAGTAAATTATACTCTTTTTGTAAAGGTTAAATGTTTAATTTTTTATGATAATTGAATTTAGGGCAAATAAAAATAAGATTTATTATAGCACTTTTTTATGCTTTATATGAAAAAAGCCAGGTTATTCCTGACTTATTTCTAGTTGGTCATTATTTACATCAACAATTAGCGTGTCATTATATTTTATTTCATCTTTAATAATCTTATCTGCTAAAAGTGTTTCAATATGATGCGTTACATAACGTTTTATTGGTCTTGCTCCATAGGCTTCATCATATGAGTGAGCAATGATGTAATCTTTTGCTTTTTCAGTTAATTCTAAGTGTAAATTAATATTTTTAAGTCTTGATTCCGTTTCATGAATAATCTTATCAAGAATATTATAAATAACTTCTTTTCCTAAAGATTTAAAGATTACTATTTCATCAATACGATTAATAAATTCTGGACGGAAATGTTCTTTTAAAGCGTTCATTACTTTAGATTCATTATTTTCTTCATTATCAAGAATATATTCACTTCCTAAATTTGATGTCATTATAATAATTGTATTTTTAAAGTCTACTAGTTTTCCTGTACTATCTGTAATACGTCCATCATCTAGGATTTGAAGTAATATGTTAAATACATCGGGATGAGCTTTTTCGATTTCATCAAACAAAACAATACTATAGGGGTTTCTTCTTACGGCTTCTGTAAGTTCGCCACCTTCGTTATATCCTACATATCCTGGAGGGGCTCCTAGAAGTCTAGATACATTGAATGCTTCCATGTATTCAGAACAGTCTATTCTTACCATGTGACGTTCATCATCAAATAATTCATAAGCTAAAGCTTTTGCTAGTTCGGTTTTACCAACACCAGTTGGACCCATGAATATAAATGATCCGATTGGTCTATTCGGGTCTTTGATTCCACTTCTAGCTCTAATAATGGCATCACTTACGACTTTAACTGCTTCATCTTGGCCAATTACTTTCTTTTTTAAGTTAGCTTCTAGACTGAGAAGTTTTTCTTTTTCCCCACTTACTAATTTTTGAATAGGAATATTCGTCCATTTAGCAACAATTTTGGCTATATCTTCCTCGGTAACTGTATCACTTAACATTTGTGAATCTATTTTACTTCGGAGCGCTTCAAGTTCAGTCTCTAACTTAGGGATTTCCCCATGGCGAAGACGAGCAGCAGTTTCTAAATCATAGTTATTTTCTGCAGTTTCTAGTTTAAATTTAGCATTATCTAATTCTTCTTTTTTCTTGTTAATATCATCATTTAAATTCTTTTCCTCTTCCCACTTAGAACGCATTTTGGCTTCTTCCTCTTTTAGACTTGTTATTTCATTGTCAAGTTCTGCTTTACGAGCTTTCGATAGTTCATCTTTTTCTTTCTTAATAGCTTCACGCTCAATTTCTAGACTCATAATTTTACGAGTTAATGTGTCTAGTTCCGTAGGAACAGATGCCATTTGCATTTTTATCGTAGCACATGCTTCATCTACTAAATCAATTGCTTTATCTGGTAGGTATCGATCCGTTATATACCGATCACTAAGTGTTGCTGCACTAATTAAAGCACTATCTTTGATGTTGACACTATGAAATAATTCAAACTTTTCTTTTAAGCCACGCAATATCGTAATAGTATCCTCAACATTTGGTTCTTTGACCATTATTTTTTGTAAACGACGCTCTAAAGCTCCATCAGTTTCTATATACTTACGATATTCGTTTAGAGTAGTAGCACCAATTAGTCTAATTTCTCCTCTGGCTAGCATTGGTTTTAACATGTTACCAGCATCCATAGCTCCTTCGGCACCAGCTCCAACAATCATGTGTATTTCATCTATAAATAATATGATATCCCCGTTTGAATCACTAATTTCTTTTAGAACTTTTTTTAGACGCTCTTCAAATTCACCACGGTATTTAGCACCTGCAATTAAAGCACCTAAATCAAGAGACCATATTTTCTTTCCTTTTAAAGTACTTGGTACATCACCTTTCGTAATACGAATGGCAAGTCCTTCAACAATTGCTGTTTTACCAACTCCAGGTTCACCAATTAATACGGGATTATTCTTTGTTTTTCTTGATAATATACGAATAATGCTACGTATTTCATCATCTCTACCAATAACTGGATCAACCTTATTAAGTCTTACTGCTTCAGTAATATCGCGTCCATATTTTTCCAAAACATTTTCGTTTTCTTCCCCCATATTTGGATACATATTAACACCTTCTTTCTATTACGAATATAATTATATAATAAAAATTAGCACTTGTCAAGCATAAGTGCTAATTTACTCTATAAGGGTCAGATGTTGTTCCACTTCCGGTTAGTGTTACACCAGCATCCAGATTTAATACTGGGCGCACACCAACCGTGTTACTCACGCCCCAGTTACCGAGGTCGCCATTGTGAGACACAAGAAACACGTTAGCACCACCGCTATAATTATACGGAGACATAGTCCAGTAGCTTTGTCTGGTATATAGGTAATAACTACTATTATAAGTATCCCATACTCCTCCGGCATAGGCTACTTCATCGGCTGTGATGAGTCCAATTGGATACGTTAAAGCATGATTACCTTTACTGCTTTCTTGTGCGGTATACAAATCATTTGCTTCATCACTACATTCAAACGTTGGTGTTTTATTTGTGTCTAACCGATATCTTGCTCCATAATAAGTTGTTGTTGTTCCTATCCCTCCTGTATCATTTGGTGCCCCACCATTTGTTGTTGTTGAGGTCCTATCTCCACAGAATCCTGCTTCTTTACTAATATAATCTTCATATTCTCCAGCGATTTGATCTCGATAGAAATTATCTACTATTCCTTTGATTGTACTACTTGTTCCTGTTCCATGGACACTATTTAAAGTACACATGTATCCTGCATAGGCATTATTGCCATTCGAATAATTGAATGAGCTTGTCTGTAGTCGGGTTTCACCTCCGGTAGCACTAGTACTTGTTCCATTATAGATCATTCTTATTGATCCATCTTCATTAATCCTGATAATTCGCCAGTAATATCCAGCAAAGGATACCCAGTTTTCATCTGTATCTCCGGCAAAGTAATAAGTTGTTCCATCACTTGTATCTTCTTGATAAATTATTCCATTTGTATTGGTTGTAAGTGTTGTACTAAAATCTGTTCTTTCTTGAATGTCTTTTCCGGCTAATATTGATTCACTTGCTAATTCTTTTTCTACAAATGTCACATCACATTTTGTTCCTTTTGTTACTAAGTTTGTTATATTTATTTGCCATTTATCTTTATCAAATGTTGCTGTTGTGTTATTATCACAAGTTATGTTTTCTACAGCATATTCACTATCTTTGGTTGGGAATGTTGCTAATAGTTCATCATTATAATAAGCAGATATAATAATATCTCCCGGATTATAGTTTATTTTTCCGTTTACAAGTGGTATACTTTGTGTTACTCGGTATTTAGCTTGGGTAAAATTAAGAACAGCGGCTGATATGATAGCAACTGCAAATAATCCTATGATAATATTTCTTTTTAGATGACTTCTTTTTAATACTTCAAATTCCATAGACTTCCCTCTTCCCTTGAGTATCATAGCATATATTTATTTATAATACATGTGATTCGACAAAACTTATCAAAACTTCTTGTTTTATTTCTCATATATTTGTCTATGATATATTTCTAGTATACAGTATTGTTGAATAAAATTCAACTATTTTGTGATTTTTAGTGTCATTAAGTGAGTATTAGTGTCAATTATTAGTACGATTTATAATAGTATGAAACAATGTTATTGATTTTATTTATAAAGTGAGCTGTTGGTATGGACAAAAATATAACAATTATTGAACAAAGGATTTATCATTTAAGAGATAAGTTTGGTTATACTCAACAAGAATTAGCATCAATGCTACATGTATCACGTAGTTTAATCAATAACTGGGAGAATGGAATTACTAATGTATCTTTAAGGCAGATTATTAAGCTTGCTTATTTATATCAGGTTCCTATTGATTATTTGTTAGGAATTATTGATTTTATTGATCAGTATTCATATCATTATATTGAAAATATGGATTTAAAAAAGATTGGGCTTAGATTAAAAGAGATTAGAAAAAAGGCAGGTTTAACTCAAGAAATGTTTGCTTCTAAGATTGATACAAAAAGAAGTAGTATTAGTTATTATGAGATTGGGAAAATGATGATTAGTACTGCTGATTTAAAACAGATATGTGAAACTTTTGGTGTTAGTGCTGATTATATTGTTGGTAATATTGATACTAATATTAAGAGAGATAAAAAGATTAAAATGAAAGTACAAGAAATTAAAGAAAAAATGAATATATAAAAAGAAGAAAATTGACTTTCTTCTTTTAAGTTGTTAAATCTTTATTTATTAGTCTATTTGAATTAGATTTCATTTGCTATTATTTGATAATAGCTTCTAAACCTAATTTAATCATATCATTTAATTTTGTTTGTCTTTCTTCTGGAGTTAAAACTATTTTAGAGAATTTAGAGTCTGCTACAGTCATTAGAGTCGTTGCTTCTATATTCATAGTATTTGCAACATGACATACACCAAATCCTTCCATTTCTTCCCCTAGAATCTCATAGTCACTTGGAATGCGATTTAGGACTCTTTCATAATCAATATATGGGCCATATACATCCATAGTAGTTGTCATACCATAGTGTACATCAACATTTAATTCTCTTGCAGTATCTAAAATAGTTTTATTTAAAGAAGCACTTGCATCAACTACATTGCCAACATAATTATTATAAGTATAGGCAAAATTAGATTCAGAATAAATATTTTGCGTTAAAATAACATCCCCTACTTTGCACTTGTCACTAACCGCACCACATGTCCCAATTCTAATAATTTTTTTTACATGAAAGAAATGAATTAGTTCAAAAACATAGATACTAGCACTAGGCATACCCATGCCATGGGCCATTACAGTTACTTTATTCCCCTTATATTCACCAGTATATCCTGACATATTTCGGATATTAGTAACTAATTTTGCATCTTTTAAGAAAGTATCTGCTATATATTTGGCTCTTAGAGGATCTCCTGGCATTAATACAACTGGCGCTATATCAGCACTTGCTTCAATATGAATGGGATTTTCACCAATAAACATAATTACCACCTATTATAATAATACCACAATTTTTTAAAACTATTAAGATCTAAATGTTTGGTTGACACTTTTTTAGAGTTAGGATGTCTTCTTGTTGCTTTATTCGATATAAAGGACTATTTAATTCTTCTAAATAAGTACTAAAATAGTCTCCTTTATTTTCTTTTAGTAAAGTATAGAAGCTTTGTTTAATATGCATTGATATTTGTAAGCTTTGAATTAGATTCCATAATAGATGAGGATCACTTTGATATAGTTTAATTAAATTTAAATTATATAAATAGCTTAGATAGATTAAGTAAGTTTGAAGTTTTAGATTATTGTCTGTTGCGGGGACAATTTTGTTCTCGATAGGAGCGATTAGATGCATGTTTCTTGTTAAATATAAATCTTCTAAATTTAAAGATAATAAAGTTAAGTTTTCTTGTTCTAATTGCTTAATATCTTCATCAAGTAATTGAATATGAATTAGTTTTAGTTTGGTTTTTAATAGACGCTTTTGTTCAATAAAACGCTTTAGTGTAATTGCATTATTTGGTATATTGGCTGTTATAATATTTTTTTCTTGCATAAAGTCACCTTTCTTATAGAAGAAATATATGATTTAGGAAGTTATTTATGCAATAATTTTTGTTCAATCTCCATTAAGCGATTATACTTTGCTATGCGTTCTCCTCTTTGTATAGAACCAGTTTTAATAAAAGGAATCGATAGACCTACTGCAAAATCAGCGATAAAAGTGTCTAGAGTTTCACCACTTCTATGGGATATGATCATTTTAAACCCATTTTTTCGTGCCAAAAGTATCGTTTTAATCATCTCTGTTACAGTACCAATTTGGTTGGCTTTAAGTAATATAGCATTACCGGCTTTCATTCTAATTCCTTTTTCTAAGTATTTTGTGTTAGTAACAAAGTAATCATCACCAACTAACATTATTTTTTCACCAATTAATTTTGTTAAAACCGCTAGAGATTCAAAATCATTTTCTTCAAAGGGATCTTCTATACTAATAATTGGATATTTATTTACTAGAGCAATATAATATTTGATTAATTCATCACTAGTTAAGTTTCTTTGATCAATTTTATATGTTTTAGTATTAGGATCATACAATTGAGATGCTGCAATATCTAAAGCTATAAAAACATCTATTCCTGGAGTATAACCACTTTTCTTTATTGCTTCCATGATTAGATCTAAGGCTAAGTTATTGTATTCTAAATTAGGGGCAAATCCTCCTTCATCCCCTACTGATGTAGATAGACCTTGACTTTTTAAAATTTCTTTTAAAGATTGAAATATTTCACTGGATACACGAATACGATTATCCATGCCTTTAAGAGTTGGAACAATCATAAATTCTTGAATATCTAAATTATTATCTGCATGTACACCACCATTAATAATGTTTACCATAGGTAGAGGCATACTTACTCTCCCTCCTGATAAATATGCATATAATTCCTTTTTTTCTAGCTTAGCTGATGCTTTAATACTTGCTAGTGAAACAGCTAAAGTAGCATTGGCTCCTAACTTACTTTTATTTTCAGTGCCATCTAAACTAATTAATAATTTGTCAAGCATTACTTGCTCTAATTCTTTTCCTACTAAATTATCTTTAATAAATGTATTAATGTTTTCTACTGCTTTTAAGACACCTTTCCCATGATATCTCTTAACATCATTATCTCTAAGTTCTAAAGCTTCTTTTGAACCTGTTGATGCTCCTGAGGGAACTGATGCTACCGCAGTTATACCATTATCTAAAGTAATTGTAGCTTCTACAGTAGGCAGTCCTCTACTATCTAATATTTCTCTTCCTATTAAATCTATAATTTTTGCCATTACTTTCACCTACCTGTAATTAAGTATACCAAAATTTATGGTTTATTAGCAATCTTTTTACATTCTTATTTATTATTTTTTGACTTAACTTTACTATTTTGTTACAATTTAATTATGGTGAAGAAAATGAAGAAAATAAATTATATAAAAATTAATACAAAAAATATGTTAGCTAATATAGAATACATTAAAACATATCATCATTATTCTTATTATATTTTAGATGTTAGTAATAATGCTTTTAGCCATGGGATGTATCTTATTAAGTATCTTCATGAATTGATAGATTATCTTTATGTGAACACTTTTTTAGATTTACAACTTATTCGTAAATATGATCCTAATATTCCGGTTATTTATAACGGAGAGATAACGGAAGATAATGTTTTTGATTTAATTATTCATAATGCTATTATAGTTGTGTATGATATTGACACTCTTAAAATGATTCATAGCTTAAATATAAAAGATTCTTTAAACTTTATTTTTTATGTTGATCCTACTGGTTATTATGGTATTAGTAGTAAACAGGATATTTTAGATTATTTAAATTGGGATCATAAATATTTAAATTTATTTGGTATTATGGCTTATTTGGATGAGAAAAATTATGATGATTTTAAATATATTATAAGGCCTATTCAAAATGGGCAATTGATGATATTAAATCATGAAGAGGATAAAAGGAAAATTCAAGGTTCAAATGCTATCTTGTTAGATTCATCTATTTATGGAATTAAAGAGAACAAAAAGAAATTATTTCAAAAGTTTGAAAATCCTTTTAAACAAATATTTACTCTTTATTCTAAAGTTATTTCTATAAAAGAAGTTAATCATAATAAAAAAATAAAATACATGGCAATTATTCCTTTTGGCATTAATCATGGTATGAATGTAGCAATAAAGTATGTTTATATCAATGCTAAATTATATCCTGTAGTAAAAATATTAAATGAATTTATTTATGTAGAAGTTGATTCACTTATTAAAAAGAATATGCAAGTAGAAATTACTTCTATTAATAATCCAATAGATAATTATTTAAGTTCACAAACATTAAATTATTTTTCTATGTTTAGTTCTAATATGCCTATTGTTTTTGATGATTATATTTTAGAAAAAGCATCTATGTATTAGTTTACAAGTTGCTTTTTATTATCAAATTTAAAAGCTATACTGCTTTTTCAAAAATTAGACATAAAAAAAGTTTATGAAATCTTCATAAACCCTTATAAACTCGATGGTGGCTCGCGAGGGATTCGAACCCTCGACCCTTTGATTAAAAGTCAAATGCTCTACCTACTGAGCTAGCGAACCAAGTATGGCTGCCTCGGCTGGGTTCGAACCAGCGGAATGTCAGAGTCAAAGTCTGATGCCTTACCACTTGGCTACGAGGCAATATTAAAGTGGTGGGGAGACATGGATTCGAACCATGGAACCCGAAGGAACAGATTTACAGTCTGCCGCGTTTGGCCACTTCGCTATCTCCCCATAATTAAATGGTGCCGACAGAGGGAGTCGAACCCCCAACCTACTGATTACAAGTCAGTTGCGCTGCCAGTTACGCTATGTCGGCAAAAAAAACAATGGTGGGCGCTATAGGACTCGAACCTATGACCCCCTGCTTGTAAGGCAGGTGCTCTAACCAACTGAGCTAAGCGCCCCTGTGCCATTGACGTAATTTAATATATCATTAAATAAAAAGGATGTCAATAACTTTTTAACATCTTTTTAAATAAATTAGTTAGCATTATAGTTGTAACGTCAAGTACTAATGATATTTTTAATTGCATTTATAATAGCAATCTTTCCATAGTTATATGTAACTCCTCCTTGTTGGTAAGCAATATATGGTGCTCTTAGAGGTCCATCGCAAGAAAGCTCGATGCTTGATCCTTGAGTAAATGAGCCACTTGCCATAATAATGTCATCATCATATCCGGGCATTGGAGCTGGTATTGGAAGTGTATTTGAATCAATTGGCGAATATTTTTGAATTCCTTCAACATATTTAATTAATAAATCTTTATTTCTAAAAGTTATAGCTTCTACAATATCTGCTCTTTTTTCATTATATTTAGGCGAAACATGATAACCTAGTTTTTCTAGAAGATAGGAAGTTAGTACTGCTGTTTTTAGACTTGATGCAACAACACTGGGAGCAAAATAAAGTCCTTGTAAGATGCTTTTATTAGCTCCTAAACTAGGTCCTACATCAATTCCTTCTCCAGGCAAATTTAATCTTTCGGCACAAAGGTTAATTAGTTTTTCATCGCCACAAATATAAGCTCCATTGCTTGCTAAAGATCCACCTAAATTTTTGATTAAAGAACCTACTATAATATTTGCTCCTACTTCTAGGGGAGAAGTTTTCTCAACCATTTCACAGTAACAATTGTCTATCATGATAATAACTTCTTGATCTACTTCTCTAATCTTTTTTATAATACTTTCGATATCTTCTATTAAAATACTTTCTCTTGTACTATATCCCCTACTTCTTTGAATTTCAATTAATTTTATTTTATTTTCTTTTAATGTTTTTAGTATTGTTTCGTCATCAAAGTGATTATTGATGAGATCTATTTGTCTATAGTGAATATTAAAACTTTTTAAAGAGCTAGGATTGTCTTTAATTCCTATTACTTCATGCAAAGTATCGTATGGTATGCCAGTTATAGATAAAAGCGTATCCCCGGGACGAAGAAGAGCAAAAAGTGCTGTTGATAAAGCATGAGAGCCACTGATAAATTGGTTCCTAACTAGTGCTTTTTCTCCTTTTAAAACTCTAGCAAATACTCTTTCAATTGCATCCCTTCCTAAATCATTATAACCATATCCAGTTGTTGCATTAAAATGAGCTTCACTTATTTGCTCTAATCTAAAAGCATCTAAAACAAGAGCGCTAAAATAAGCTTCATTTTCATCAATTTTTTTAAAAACATCTCTACATTTTTCTTCCGCTTCATCTATTAATTTATCAATCATTTTACTCCTCCATCTACTCTAATTACACTACCATTAATATAACTAGCATCATCACTTGCTAAGAAAAAGACAACTTTGGCAATTTCTTTAGGTTCGGCAAATCTTTCTAGTAATATTTTTTTACATTCTTCTTTTTTAAAATCTTTATCTAATTCTTTATTCATTTCGGTGTTTATCCAGCCAGGAGCTACAGCATTTACCCTGATTTTGGGGGCATACTCAACTGCTAGATTTTTAGTTAAACTAATTAATCCAGCTTTTGATGCATCATAATCTAGACTATATGGATAATAAGTATCATAAGCATTTGTAGATGATATATTTATAATACTACCTTTATCCATAATTTTGTGACCATATTTAGAAACTAAAAAGGGGCCTATTAAATTGGTGTTTAGTACTTCATTAAAAGTTTCTTTTGTCTTCTCATCAACTAATGAATCTTTTGCTATAGCAGCATTATTTATAATTATATCTAAATGATTTTGTTCTTCTTTTATTTGATTTATCATGTTTTTTACTTCTTGTTCATTTGCTACATTACACTGGATAGGTCTTGCTAAATTATATTTACTACATAAAGCCTCTGCTTCTTTTTTACTTGATTTAAAATTCACATATACAATATCTTTATCTTCTAAAAAAAGCTTGGCAATGGAAGCTCCTAAACCACGGGAAGATCCAGTTATTAAAACAATTTTGTTCATTTTTTTCACCTACTAAGTTCACTATTATACACTAAAGTATTATTAATTTCTATTGTTTTTTGATTGCTTCCTAAATAGTAAGATAAAGTAATACTTCCTCGATTTTCTAATTCTAAATAACTAAAAACATTTTCTAAATAATTTTTATCTCCATGTGATTTCCCTAAAGTTTCATAATAACGATTAATTAAGTCTCTTGCTTTAATGCTATTTTCTTCACCTAAATAATTTTCTTTATCTAAATCAAAATAGTTACAGGCTTGATTTAAAGCAGATATGCCTTGATTATAAGCAAAAGTTCCCATGACTAAACTGTCAAAGCGATCAATACAATTTCTTAGATAGGCTAGACCTACCCTGATATTTCCTTCAGGAGAATTCAGCATATCTTCAGTTACTAAAAATGTATCATAATTTCCAGTAAAGCCCAATTCATCATATAGAGGTGCCGTAATAGTTTGACCAACAAAATATTTATATGTTATTTGACATGGATTGTGGCATACTCCGTCTTTAAAATTGGGACGTTCTTGAGTGATTAAGGCACAACAAAGTTCATAGGGAAGACCATAATTTGTTGAATATAGGGAAATATAGGTAGAAAAATTATTGATTGTTTCCTCTAATTTGCTTTCTTCCGCACTAACTCGATTGGTTTCTACTCGATTAGGGAAAGATAAATTTATTGTATAATTTGGACTATTTATAACACTTTTTGTTTCTTCTGCTGGTGGGGTGTATGTAATGGCAGTTATTACCGGTTCTTTTTCTTTCTTTTTAGTTTCTTGATTGATTGATCCCGCTATTAAAGATATGCCAACACTAAAAGAAAGGATGCCTGCAATAATTTGTTTGGTTGGTAATTTTGGAGTTCTGTTTACTCTTGGGATTATCTTTCTTGATTGTAACTCTTTTTTAATTCTTTCTTTTTCTTCTATTTCTTTTATTTTATCATAAAGAATTAGAAAATATTTGTCATTTGAATTATGTTCGGGATAAAATATTTTCAAATTGTCTATGATAATACTTAAATTATCAAAATAAATTTCAGTATAATTATCATGATCAACTAATTTATTGATGTTTTCTGATAAAATTTTAGATAATAAAGCTTCTATGTGTTCTTCGTTTAATGCGATATACTTAATTTGGCCGTTTTGATATTGGTAAGCATAGTACTTTCTTCCATTTTGATAATCAATAAAAAACTTATTCATTTTTATCTCCCATTTTACTTTCTATAATTTTATCAATCATATCATATTCTGCTGTAGATAAATCATTATTAATAATATATTTATCATCTACTAATTCATAGGAAGATGCTAATAAATCATTTTCTATTAAATAAACAATATAATTTTTTCCAAAATTATAATCAAAATGTGTAAATAAAAAAGTTGCTTTTATTTTATTTCCGGCAATATCTTCTAAGATAATTTCATTCATGATTTTCACCCTACTATTATTATAAATTATTTTATCCATTAAAGCTAGATAAAAATATGGAAAAAGCCAACTTTTATGTTGACTTTACTTTTTTGTTACAATTAATTTCATGGCTGTTTTATCTTCACCATTAATTACAACATCATTAAAGGCTGGTATAACAACTAAATTATCACCACTGGGCGCTACAAAGCCTCTGGCTATTGCTATTCCTTTTATTGCTTGATTAAGAGAACCGGCTCCAATCGTTTGGATTTCTACACTGCCTTTTTCTCTAAAAATATTGGCAATTGCTCCTGCTACTTTACTTGGATTTGATTTACTAGATACTTTTAATATTTCCATATATTTTCCTCAACTTTCTAATTAAATATATGAAAAATTTTAAAGATTATTCTTTTAAATCAATAGTTTCATATGCCTATTAGAAGTACAGCTGTATAGACTAAGACAAATTAATTTTTCATTCTTTTTCCCATCTTGCTGTAATTCCACATGGCAATATAAGATTAGAGATATTGGTTTTTATTCCTAATTCATCACTTGCAATTATTCCTTTGAATTTTGAATTAATTCTTAAATAAAGAAGATCTTCTAATATGGTTTTTGATATGCCTGTCGTATAAGAATTGATTATGAAAAGAAGTGGATCATCGCTTAACAGTTCAGCTGTATCCTTTAGTAGACCGTCTAGATCTGTTTCAATATTCCACACTTCTTTTTTTGAGCCTCTGCCAAAAGATGGTGGATCCATGATAATAATATCATATTTATTTTTTCTTCTTATCTCTCTTTTGACAAATTTTCTTACATCATCAACCAAAAAACGCACTGAAGCATTTTCCAAATTATTTAATTTTACATTTTCTTTTGCCCATTCAATCATTCCCCGCGATGCATCAACATGAACAACACTAGCTTCTTCCTTTAACGCTGCTATAGTAGCTGCACCAGTGTAAGCAAATAAATTTAAGACTTTTACTTGTCTATTTGCCTTTTTGATCTTTTCTCTTATTAAGTTCCAATTATAGGCTTGTTCAGGGAATAGACCTGTGTGTTTGAAGCTCATTAGTTTTAAGTTAAACTTTAAATCACGATAACTTATCGTCCATGATGTCGGAACATTTTTATGAATATGCCATCTTCCTCCTCCAGTATTACTTCTTTCGTAGGTAGCATGAGCTTCATTAACTGTTTTATTTTCTTCTTTTTTCCATATTACTTGTGGGTCTGGTCTATTTAAAATTATGCCATTCCATGATTCTAGCTTTTTACCATTATTTAAATCTAATATTTGATATTCTTTAAAATCCGTTACTAATTTCATTGTTTATTCTCCATTAGATATAGGACTATAGGGTCTATTGTATCTAATATACCATTAATTAAGAAGAAGAAACCAATGATGATTGTTTGAACATCAACTTCATAATATAAATTTATTCCGGTTAGTAAACCTGTTGTTAGAAAAGTAAATAATATAAATAAACGCAAGAGCCACATTTTATTTTTTCTATCATGATAAAAGTCTGCTTTTTTTAGCTTAATTAAACACATTAACGCCATCCAAATCATTAAGATAAGCACTAGATTTTGGATTGTTAAATTAATTATAAATAAACTTAATAGGGCTAGAGCAGAAATAAGACATGTTAGTAGACTTTCATAATCTTTTTCTTTAAAAATAAATAGAAACTGTGTTAGCTTTATTAGAGTATAAAAACCAAATACTACTTTTAATATAAAGCTTAAATTATTTACTTTAAATGATGGGAAAAGCAATATTACTCCCGCTAGTAACATTAATGATAATCCTGCTATTAAGTCAATTATTTCTTTTTTCTTCATATACTCACTTCTTTCAATTATCATTATAACATAAAATATAATGAACATTCCCCGAATCTTACGGTTCTTTGAAGTCTTGCTTTCGTACTTCTTTTTGTTCTATATTTTTATTTTAATCTAATTACTTAAATATTGCAACCCCTCTTTTGATATATTTATATTTGCATTTATAATCATTCTTTATTTCTAACCCGCATTTGCTACATTTTTGTGATGATATGATTGCTTTTACTACTCCCTCCACTGCCCTTTTTTCGAGATTTTTTTAGTTTGAGATATACTTCTTCTACACATGCAGGCGCGCAAAAACGTGTACTTTCCTATCACACTAAAAAAGATACTATTTCTAGTATCTTATGAAACTTTTTCGAATTGAGAATTATATATTTTAGCATAGAAGCCATTTTTTTCTAATAATTCTTCATGACGGCCTATTTCTACAATATCGCCTTCATCCATTACTAATATTAAATCAGCATTTTTTATTGTTGATAAGCGATGCGCTATAATAAACGATGTTCTTCCTTCCATTACTTTATCCATTGCTTTACCAATTAATTCTTCTGTACGAGTATCAACATTGCTCGTTGCTTCATCTAAAATTAAAACTTTAGGGTTTTTAACAATAGCTCTGGCTATGGTTAATAATTGTTTTTGACCACCACTAATATTATTTGTCTCTTCATTAATCAGTGAATTATAGCCTTCAGGTAAAGTTCTAATGAAGAAATCTGCATTAGCAGTTTTCGCTGCATCTATTATTTCTTTATCTGAAGCATTTAAATTACCATAACGTAAATTATCTAAAATTGTTCCATTAAATAGCCATGTATCTTGTAGAACCATAGCAAATACGGTTTCATAATATTCCCGTTTATAATCTTTAATATTTAAGCCATCTAATAAGATTTCTCCGCCATTTAATTCATAAAAGCGCATTAGTAATTTAACTATTGTTGTTTTTCCGGCTCCAGTTGGACCTACAATAGCAATTTTTTGTCCACTTTTTATCGAAGCATTAAAATCCTTAATAATCATTTTATCTTTATTATAGCCAAACCTTACATGTTTAAATTCAATATTTCCTTTAACATTGTTGCAATCTTTTGTTCCTTCATCTATATATTCTTCTAAACTTAAGAAATTAAACACTCTTTCACTAGCTGCCATCATACTTTGAATTAAACTAGATATTTGGGCTAGTTGAGCGATTGGATTAGTGAAGTTTCTAGAGTATTGAATGAAACTTTGAATGTTACCGATAGTTATTTTACCATTTATGGCAAAAATTGCTCCAATGATAGCTATGATCGTGTAATTTAGATTAGCAACAAAATTCATGATTGGATGCATTAATCCAGATAAGAATTGAGCTTTATAGCTTGCTGTGCATAATAATTCATTATCTCTATCAAAATTTTTCATTGATTTTTCTTCTGCATTAAAAGCTTTGATAACTGTATGCCCACTAATCATTTCTTCTACTTCGCCATCTACATATCCTAAATAATTTTGTTGATTAAAGAAGTGCTTTTGACTTTTTTTAACAATCAACATAACAATCAAACTAGCAACTGGTAAAACTAAAGCTGTTATTATTGCTAAGGGTACACTAATCGTACACATCATAATAAATATTCCTATTAAAGTAACAATGGATGATACAAGTTGAGTCGCTGATTGATTTAAGTTTAATTGCAAAGTATCAATATCATTCGTAATTACAGACATGATATCTCCAGTGTTTTGATGATCAAAATAACTCATTGGTAAACGATGTAGTTTGTGAGATATTTCTTTTCTTAATTTATAACTAGCCCTTTGTGAGACATGGGTCATAATTAAATTTTGTATATAATTAAATATTGCACTTACAATATATAATACTGCTAAACAAATTAAAATTGTTTTAATTGCATTAAAATCAATAGATCCTGTACCATTTATTTTAGCAATAAGACCATTATAAATTTCAGTTGTTGCATTTCCTAATATTTTAGGAGAAACAATTGCAAAAATTGTACTACCTATAGCGAATAGAAAAGCTATGATGAGTAAGATTTTGTATTCTGAGATTACTTTTAAAAATTTTTTTAATGTCCCTTTAAAATCGCGAGCTTTCTCAACTGCCCCAGGACCACCCATACGTCTTGCCATTATAGTTCCTCCTCCTTTAATTGAGATAGAGCAATTTCTTTATAGATCTGACAGTTTTTCATCAATTGTTTATGTGTACCACTGCCAACTATTTCTCCTTCATTTAAGACTATTATATTATCAGCATTCATGATCGTACTAATTCTTTGAGCAACAATTAAGATTGTAGCATCTTTGGCATATTTAAATAAAGCTTTTCTTAAAGATGCATCTGTTTTAAAATCAAGAGCACTGAATGAATCATCAAATATGTAAATTTCAGGATTTTTAGCAATAGCTCTGGCTATAGACAATCTTTGTTTTTGCCCTCCTGATACATTAGATCCCCCTTGAGAAATACTGCTGTCAAATTGGTTTTCTTTTTGTTTTATAAATTCTAAAGATTGACTTACACGGGCTGAGGCAATCATTTCTTTTTCTGATAAATTGTCATTTCCAAGCATTAAATTTGACTTAATGGTGCCACTAAAAAGCATTCCTTTTTGAGGAACATAACCAATTTTGTTTCTTAATTCAATTAGTGATGCTTCTTTTATATTTACACCATCCACATAGATTTCGCCACTTGTAGCATCAAAAAATCTAGGAATTAAATTAATTAATGTTGATTTACCTGATCCTGTTGAGCCAATAAAGGCTGTTGTCGTACCTGGAGTTGCTTTAAAACTAATATTTTTAAGCATTGCTTCATCAGCATCAGGGTATTGGAAACTTACATTTTTAAACTCTACTACTCCTTTTTGTTTGCTCTTGAATGATACAGGATTAATTGGTTCTGTAATTGATGATTTTGTCTTTAAAATTTCTTTTACTCTCTTTAAAGAAACTAAAGCTCTAGGCATCATTACTGATACTAAGGATATCATTAAGAAAGACAAGATGATTTGCATTGTATAAGAAATAAATGCTAGAAGCGTTCCTACTTGTAGAGTACCAAAATCAATTTGTTTGGCTCCATACCATACTATTAAAATACTGATAATATTCATTACTAACATCATGCTTGGCATCATGATACCCATTAAACGATTGACAAAAAGGTTAGTTTTGGTAAGTTTTAAATTGGCGTTATCAAAACGTTCTTCTTCATATTTTTCTGTTCCAAATGTCCTTATAACTGGCATTCCACTGATAATTTCTCTTGATACTAAGTTCATGCGATCAATTAATTTTTGCATTTTTTTAAATTTTGGCATAGCAAAGCCAAAAAGTAAACCAATTAAAACGAAAATGATAATTAAAGCTAGACCAATAATCCAATTTAAAGGATTATCACTAACTTTGATAAAAGCTCCTATTCCCATGATGGGAGCAAATACAACGATTCGAAGCAACATAACGAAAAACATTTTTATTTGCTCTATATCATTCGTTGATCTTGTAATAAGACTAGATGCACCAAATTCATTAAATTCAGAAGATGAAAAGCTCATGATTTTTCTCACTACTTTACTTCTTAAAACATAGCCAATTTTTGCTGCTAATTTGGCAATTAAAAAACCGACAACAATTGCCACTATCATACCTATTCCAGCAATTGTAAGCATCATTAATCCTTTAGTAATGATATAGTTGATTTGATAATCTTCCATATTTAGACCAATACCGCTATAAATCGTATTTACACTAGATACTGCATATTGATCAATGATGGAAGTATCTAGCGTTGTTAATGTATCTTCTATTGTATTTGTTATGCGATCAAAGGCTTCTTTATCCATTGCTAAAACCAGATCTAATAAAGTACTATTCTCTGGTACTTTTATATTTAAAAAATTTACTATTGATTCATTATTACTATAAAGCATTGCTGTTATAATAAGAGGAAGTTTAATTTGTTCCTCAACAATTTTAGTTTCCTCTTCTGTTAAATGTTTTAATAAATAAAGATCTTCTTCTTTTAATAATGGATATTTTTCTGTAAGATCATTTCGCTCACTAGTGCTTAGATCATCAGCAATAAATAGATCATAGCTTGCCATAATTGCTGAATTTTCATCACTAATGCGCACAATAGCATCATACATATCTACCGTTAATACTTCTGGTAGTGCTTCATCAATTCCTCCTTGTTGAATCCCATTATTAATAATGTCTGATGTATAGCTAGGAAGTTCTAAATCACATAGAGCTTGAATAACTAAAAGAGCTATAACTGTGATAATAGGAATAATAAATGTTAAAAATATATTGTTTTTTTTCAAAAAAATCCCTCCTATTTATTTTATTGGCTTTATGTTTAATTATAACATTAATTTTTTATTTTGTTAACAAAAAATTGAGCTAAATCGTAGACTTTCTTCTTTATTCTTGATAAAATAAAATTGGTGAGATAGATGAAAGAATATATCGATTTTTATATTAGGGAAGTAGAAGAAAAAATTAAGAATAAAGAAAATAATTTAGAAAAGGAAATGCTTATTAAGATTGATTTTTTTAATAAAGAGAGGCTTATTCATTTAATTATTACTCTTTTTTATGCTTCGTTTACTGTTATATTTATTTGTCATATTAAAGATTCTGTAATATATTTTATTTTTGCTTTATTCATGATTTGTTTTTTAATTCCTTATATTATTTACTACTTTAAACTTGAAGCTAGAATAAAATATTTATATAAGCTTTATGATCAAAATAAAAATGGGGATGTTAGAAAATAGATGAATTATTTTCTTTACATTCTCTTTTCATTACAGAACATAAGAATTAACTTACGTTAATCCGCCGAACCTCACGGTTCGTTTTTTTCTGCTGTAATTTCTTACATAACAGACCTCATTTCCGAGAGTTGCTCCCGTACTTCTTTATTTTTTCTATTTTAATTTAATTATTGTAACCTCTTAATCCTTCATTTAATATATTGATACTTGCATTATAATCTCTTTCTATTTCTAAACCACATTTGCTACAGCGATATTCTCTTATTCTTAAATCTTTCAAAACTTTATCTTTATTTCCACATCTATTACAAATCCAAAAGTTTTACGAATTAATACTATTTGTTCTTTTGTTGGATACAAACGAAATTTATAAGCTTTATGTATTTTCATATTCATTATCACCCCTGATAATAGCATCATACTATAAATACATATGTTCTTTAAGAGTAAAATTTTAAAATACACGTTTTTCTGTACTTTCCTATAAGATAAAAAAATTCAGAAATTAATCTGAATTTTTTAACTGCTAAATTAATTTAAAGCGTCTTTTAGTTTGCTTCCAGCTTTGAAAGAAGCAACTGTTTTAGCAGGAATTTTAATAGCTTCTTTAGTTAAAGGATTGATACCTTCACGAGCAGCACGTTTTTTAGCACTAAAAGTTCCAAAACCAACTAAAGTTACTTTTCCTTCTTTTTTTAGTCCTGTTTGGATTCCTTCTAATAGTGCATCTAATACACGTCCAACCTCTGCTTTTGATACTTCAGTTTTAGCAGCAGCAAATTCTACTAATTCAGTTCTTGACATTTCATATACCTCCCAACTCAAAAACTAAAATTTATAAGGTCTTTACCTTACATAATAAATTTATCAGAAAACTCCTTTAAAATCAAGAACTTTTTTGTAATTTTAAGCATAAATTAGGCGTTTTATTTGTATTTTACGGCACTTTTACAAAAAAAGAGCTTAATTTTAGGCTCTTAATCATTTTTTTTAACAGGTAAATCGATTCTTTTTGGTAGTTCAATTTCTGTTTTTGGTTCCTCTTTTACATAAACAGAACTAAATGTTTCTGGTTGCTTTACTGTATTTGTTTCTGTTTTAGCTACTTCGGAAATTGGTGTTACTTTTATTTCTTCATATTTTTTAGTATCATTTTCTAATTCATCTAATTCTTTAGATATTGACTTAGCTAATGAATCAAAATCAATGTTTGGTACTTTAATTGGATCTGAAGTTGTTTTTTCGATTGGTTTATAATATGTATTTAATATAGGTTCTTCGTTAATTTGAAGTTTTGGTTCTTCTTCTTTTATTACCGGTGTTACTCCTTCGTTTATTACTGGATTAACTGGTTCAATTGGAATATTTATTTTAGTAGGTTCTAATTTTACTGGTTCTGCTACAGGTTCTTCATTAATAATTGGTGATATTGGATCAATTACCGGTTTTACCTCTTCTTTTGCTGGCTCTTCTACAGTTAAATTTTCAACGTATTCTTCATTTATTGGTGCAACAGGAGCAACTGGAATAACCGTTTCTAATGGCTCTTTATTTTCTGAAATAACTGGTTCAGTTTTTTCTTCCACTGGGAGTGGAGATACTGGGTCTAAATCAATAGGCGCTACAGGTTCTGGATTAGTTGGTATTTCAACCGGTACTTCTTTGGTCGTTTCTTTAAATGTGTCGGTAGCTTCTAGATTTTGTGTTACTTCTAATTTTCTTTTCTTTTCATCTTTTTTACCAAAAAAGAGAACAATTAAAAACGTTACTACTAAAAATGCAATGACTGCAAATAAACCAATACCAAAATAATTACTACTATATAACTTATCAAGGAAATCCATCCTTAACACCACCTTTTATTCTATTTATAAGTCTAACATATCTATATGTGAAAATCAAGAAAAAAATGTAAAGTTTTAATTTTAAATTTAAGTTCCCGTTTAAAATATGCTGGGAATTTAGTTATAAAAACTTTGTTTCTAAATAATTAGATATATGGCTATTGTTTTGCACATATGACTATTCTAGGTGCTGATTATAGTAAAAATACAAGAATATATAAAAATATTAAAATTAAAACTCATAAAATAGATAAAGGCAAGAAGATCAGATTCATGTCTTTATTCAACACTGGTTTAACTTTATTTCATCTTGCTTATCAATCATCTAAATATATTAGAATACCTTATAATTTTATTCTTTATGACATATAATTATTTAACTCATCTAAAAAGCACAGAATACTCTGTGCCATTTTGACGTGTAATAAATATTATATATTAGAATAAATTTGCAGATAAGTTCTTCAATAATATACATTTATACCAACTGTTATACCATTTAATTAAAATTATACACTTTAGGTTGCACTTTTTATAGCATTTAACCTAGGTTTCACCTAGATTTATCAAAACTGTCAGTTAGTCAGACTACAAATGGAGAATCTGCTGTGCCATTTCCTGATTTTATTGTTACACCAGCATCCAGATTTAATACTGGGCGGACGCCATTCGAGCGATCCGCGTAGTTGATGCGGAGATTGCCATCCGAATCCACAGACAACATCCAAGCGCTATTGTCAACAAAGTAATTCGGAGACATGGTCCAGTAATACTCTCCATTATAGAGGTAATAACTACTATTGCTAGTGGCCCATACTCCTCCGGCATAAGCTACTTCATCGGCTGTGATGAGGCCGATTGGATACGTTAAGGCATGATTCCCTTTACTGCTTTCTTGTACGGTATACAAGTCATATGCTTCATCACTACATTCAAACGTTGGATTTTTGGAACTATTTGCTAATCTGATATATGCTCCATAATAGGTTACCGTTGTTCCCGTTCCTCCTGAATTATTGAGTGAACTACTACTTGTACTTCTTGTTCTATCTCCACAGAATCCTGCTTCTTTACTAATATAATCTTCATATTCTCCAGCGATATGATCTTTATAGAAATTATCTAGTATTCCTTTGATTGTACTACTTGTTCCTGTTCCATGGACATTATTTAATGTATACATGTATCCTACATAGGCGTTATTATCACGCGAACTATTGAATGCGCTTGTCTGTAGTTGGGTTCCACTTCCGGTTGTACTAGTACTTGTTCCATTATAGATTATTCTTATTGATCCATCTTCATTTACCCTTATGATTCGCCAATAATATCCAGCAAAAGATACCCAGTTTTCATCTGTATCTCCGGCAAAGTAATAAGTTGTTCCATCACTTGTTTCTTCTTGATAAATTATTCCATTTGTATTGGTTGTAAGTACACTATTAAAGCTAGTTCTTTCTTTAATGTCTTTTCCTGCTAGAATTATATCTTTAGCTTGATATTCATCAAAGTATAAATAACATTTCGTTCCCTTTTTCATTAAACCTAAAAAATTAACTTTCCCATCTTGATATTCTATCGTTATGGTATTATCTTTTGTATCATTTATTTCACAATAACTTTCACTCTCATTTAGTGTGTATCCACTTGTTGGTACTGTATCTATGCTTATATATTCACCTGTCTCATCTTGTTGATACATAGCTACTAAGTTTAAATCATAGGGGGTATAATGGATAGTTCCATTTATGAGGGGTATACTTTCTGTTACTCTGTATTTAGCTTGAGTAAAATTAAGAACAGTGGCTGATATGATAGCAACTGCAAATAATCCTATGATAATATTTCTTTTTAAATGACTTCTTTTTAATACTTCGAACTTCATAACTTACCTCATTTCTGTGAAGTACACCTTCATTCATTTAGGTGTAAATATAAGCTATGATAGATGAGTTTCCTAGCTTATATTTAAATTATAAATTGGGCTAGATAAAAAGTCAAGAAAATTCTCATTATTAGGATACTAATTGCAAAATAATAAATTGGGTATGAGAAAATTGTTTTAGGTGATATAATGATGTATGGAAAACAGCTTAGATCATTAAGAGAAAGAAATGGCTTAACGCAGGAGCAGTTAGGCCAAATTATTGGGGTAACCAAACAAACTTTTAATCACTTTGAGAAAGAATATACTATAATTCCTATCAAGCATTTAAATCTTTTATGTAGTTATTTTCATGTTTCTCTTGATTATATTTTTGGTTTAACAGATACGAAACAATATCAAAATGTAGATCAGGATATTGATCTTAATATTGTTAAAGCTAGATTAAAAGAATTTAGGAAAGAAAATAAACTATCTCAGGAAAAATTAGCAACATTATTAAACGTTTCTAAGGGAACAATAGGCAATTATGAAAGTAATCGTGCCATTATTGCTACCCCTTTTCTTTATACTATTTGTAAAAAATATCATATATCTGCTGACTATCTTTTAGGTAAAATAGATAATCCCAAGTATTTTGAATAACTTGGGTTATTAATTACATAAATTTATTCATTTCGCGCATTACTTGATTTACTTGTTTCTTACTAGGCTTTCTTCCCATACTTGACATCATTGCTTCAATCATTTTTTCATTAATTGGTGGATTTTTCTTTAAATATTTTTGCATAAAATGTCTAGCTAAAAAAAAGCCAATCAAAAGACCTACAATTAGTCCTATAACGCACCATAATATTTGTCCCCACATAAATTTTCACCTCACTCATATTTTACTATAAACATTCCTTTTTTACAAGCGAACAAGTTCATTTAACCAAAAATAATCTTTATTTTTAAAATCACAAATAAATAAATTATTTAATTCTTTTAGCTCTGTTAAAAAACTTGGTTTTAAAACATTACTTTCTAATAATAGAAAAGCGCTACTTACTATTAAGCAAGAATCTTCAGGTATATATTTGTTTTGAATTCTGTGTATATTATGAAATTTAGTATAAAAGTCATTATCTTTACATTCATTAAAAATTAAATTATTTATTTTCCCTTTATCAAATGGAGATACAATTTGCATAAATAAATCATATGCTACTGATACATCATTTTTATTAAAATTATGAATGTCTTCCATTGTTTTAAATAAATGATATGGATTGTTTTTCATTAAGTTATAAAAACTTTTATTAATATTAAATATGTAAAATGTTCTCATTTTTCTCACCTTTTATATCTTAGCATAATACGTGTGCAAAATTTGTCGAACGGTGGAAAATTTTAAATTTTTTTAAACACCTGTTTTTAAGTGATGTTTACGCAAAAAACATTTTCTTAGAAAATCAATTGGAAATACTGTTGCTGCTAAGAGTAAAACAATAAAGAATTCACTTGCTTTCAAGCCATATGTCCTAAATAAATCTCCGCCATGATAAATTAAATAAATTTGGACACTTATAATAAAGATTATGATTGCTATAAATACTTTATTTTTTCTTAAGTTAGCAAAAATATTAATTCGCTCACTTCGCGCATTAAAGGCATTAAATATACCAATAAAGATAAATAATGCAAAATAAGCAGTCATTAAATATTTACTATCTTCACCAACCCGTATAAATTCTGTTACAACAGGTAGTTTTAAGAATAAAATGCAAATTATTGCAGAATATAGACCTGTAAATAAGACTTCACCAATCATATAAGAATTAATTATGGGTTCACTTTTAGGTTTTGGTGGTTCATGCATGTAGTTTTTTAGGGCTGGTTCAAAAGAAAAAGCTAGTCCAGAGAAAGTATCCATAATCATGTTTAACCATAACATTTGAATGATAGTAATTGGCGTATTAATACCTATAAATGGGCCAATAATAGAAAGGATTAAGGCACACATATTTACCGTTAATTGATAGATAATAAACTTACGAATACTTTTAAAAATAGTTCTTCCATAAAGAATTGCTTTACTAATTGACAAAATATTGTCATCAAGAATTACAATATCGGCAGCTTCTTTCGCTACTTCTGTTCCACTTCCCATAGCAAATCCAACATTTGCTTTCTTTAGGGCCGGTGCATCATTTACGCCATCCCCAGTCATTCCTACAACTAAATCCATTTCTTCTAATATACGAACTAATCTTGATTTATCTGTTGGTAGAGCTCTTGCTACCACTTTTAGTTTCCCTGCTATTTTTTTTATCTGATCATCATTTAATTTGGATAGTTCTTCACTTGTTAGTACTATGTCTTCTTTATCTAAAAGGCCTACTTCTTTTCCTATGGATGTTGCCGTATCCTTTGCGTCTCCTGTTATCATAATCATATTGATGCCAGCGCTTCTAATTAAACTAACCCCTTCTTTTGCTTCTTTTCTTAATTCATCTTTAATAGCAACAAAACCAATAAATGTTAAATTATTTAATGAATTTGTTTTATTTCTGCACAAAGCAATTATTCGTATTTTCTTTTTAGTTAAATCATCTCTTATATTGGTAAGCATTCTTTTATTTAATAAAACTTTTTCTTCTCCTTGTTTATTTAAATAATATGTTATATTAGGAAGTAATATTTCTAAAGCTCCTTTAATATAAGTGTAGTTATTATCTAATGTGGCTGTACTATACTTTATACTACTATCGAATGGAGTTTTATTTAATACTTTTTGTTTAATATTTTTATCTTCTTTTATAAATTTTAAACAAGATTTATCTGTAGCATTTCCACCAATTACTTCATTTTTATCATCGAATTTACTTTCATTATTATAGTATAGACTTAAATATAACTGTTCATAGTATTGGGGATTTGCTTTTAGGGATTGGATGGTTTTGTAATGAATGTTGTCCGCGGTAATAATTTCACTTACTTCTAGTTTACCCTTAGTTAGTGTGCCGGTTTTATCTGTTAGTAAAACATTAATGCTACCTGCTGTTTCAATTCCAACTAGCTTGCGAACTAGTACATTATTTTTAAGCATTCTCTTCATATTACTAGATAAAACAAGAGTAATCATCATTGGTAGGCCTTCAGGGACTGCTACAACAATAATAGTTACACTTAAAGTTAAAGCATAAATTAAATGATCGGCCATTACTCGAAAATCTGTTAGTGTATTCCATATTAGTTCACTTTCAAAATTATTATCTATGACAATTACTGAAAATAAATAAGATATGGTTACTAAAGCTGCCCCAAAGTAACCAATACGGCTAATCAATTTAGCTAAACCTTGAAGTCTTAATTTTAATGGAGACACTGGCGCACTTTCTCCTAATTCACTTGCTAAAGCTCCATATAGAGTATTTTGCCCAACTTTAGTTACAAGCATGTAGGCATCTCCATTATAAACTACTGATCCACGATATAACTTGTGTTGATCTTCTAAATTATGAGGATTTATTGGAGGATATTTTTTAGCTTCCTTTGTTTCTCCATTTAGACTTGATTCATCTACTCGAAGTGTTCCTTTTAATAAATATCCATCTGCCGGTATACGATCTCCACTTTGTAAAATTACAATATCATTTACTACTATTTCTTCTAGAGGAATTTGAAGTGTTTGGTTATTTCTTAGTACTTTTACTAAAATTCTAGCACTTTCTTCTTGAAGGCGACGAAAAGCAGTTTCGCTTCCATATTCTGATATTGTTGATATAAATGATGCTAAAAATATTGCAATTAATATTCCTAGAGTTTCAAAATAATTGGAATCTTCAAATAAAAAGACTACTTTAATAGCTAAAGCGACTAATAATATCTTTATAATAGGGTCTCCTAAGGATTCTAATAGTAATTTAAAAAAGCCTTTAGATTTAACTTTTGTAATACTGTTTGTCCCATATTTCTTTCGGTTTACTTCTACTTCTTCATTACTTAAACCATGCCACATAGATAAGCCTCCTTCGTTTAAATATATGCACTTTTCACTTTTTTTTGACTAATTTATAGAATTATGTTACAATAGCCTCGTTTGTTAGGGGGATTTTGGATGAATGATAAAGCTTTTAATTCTTTTATTTATGGAGATAGCTGTTCCAGTCGAGATTTTTTACTTGCTGTGAAATATTTTAAAGATGCTAATTTTGAAGATAAAACAAAGTTTTATAAAAAGTTAAATTTTATTGTTTCGCTTTGTTTAGAAAAGTTAATTTCAAGTCATGAGGTTAGTTTTGGATATGTTAGAGATATTTATCAAAAGTATGGAATTTATGATATTTATTTTGAACAAGCATTATCTATGTATTTGTTTGCTCATTCTGATGATTTGCTAGTTAAACAGTATTTAGCTACTGTAAATAAAGGTGGGATTAAAGTTGTTTCTCAACTTTTTTGGGAAGCTAAAAATGAATTATGGGATAGTAATAAAATAAATGGTTTAGCTCATAAGTATCGCATTTCTTTTTATCAGGCTAAAAGGCTTATTGAATTTTATGCTCAAGAAAAATTAGGAATATTACCTGAGGACTTTAAAAAGTATCGCAGTTCATATAAAAATTTTCTATCTTTTATTAACAATGAAAAGGTGTCGAAAAAAGTAAAAGACGAAGCCTATTATTATTATCAAACTTATGCTTTGCCTCATGAAAAAGAAAGATTTTGTCTACACATAAAAAACATTTTAGAGCAAGTTTGTTTAAATCATTATAGTGCTTTACAAGTATTAAATATTTATGGGTGTAATAATTATGATCTTTATTTATTTACCATCTTTTTGCCAGATTTAGATGAACAGATTAAGCTTGATATTATACAGCGTTTTCAAAGCTATTATGAACAAGCTAGTGATGTTTTGTTTAAAAGAGTCGAAATAACTAGATTAGCAAGACAAGAAAATATCAGATATGAAAATTATATGAGTTTGGTTAAAGGTTATGCTAAAGAAGTATTACATAATGATCATATTGAAGAAGATATTCGTTTTATTAAGAGAAGAACTGCTTTTACAAAAAGAATTTATTTAGTGCTAGATCAAATTAAAAATGAAGAAGATGAAGAGATAATTAGACAGGTTTTAATAAATAATCATGTTCAAACAGATGATATTCATAATTATTGCTATGGAGTCTTGTGTTATTTAGAAAAAGATGAGCAAAGAAGGCTTGAAAAAAAATTTCTTATATGCTTAAGAAAAATACAAAAAGAAAATGTGGAAAAAAACTTGCCTCTTAATTTAGGAGATCCTACTCTTTTATATGAATATTTACAAAGTAGTGATCACTATGAAAAATTTTGTGCCTTAAGAGGATTAAATGTTGATAGTTTTAAGCAAAGAATTAGACAAGTTAAAACACAACCTCTAGCTCGACAATTAAATGATAAGTTAGATCAAGATATTATACATAAAAAAGATGGTCAAATTTGGGCTTGTAAAGAAATCTTTGCTTGTATTCAAAATGGTGTTCATATTAATGGAATTCATCGCGATTTTACTTTAGTTGATTATTTTAAAGATTATGCTCATTTGCATGTTCATGAAATAGCTTTACAAAAAACAGCATTAAATGGCTTAGAAAAAAAGACACTTAATAAGTTTTTTGCTCCTTTTAAAGCAGGTAATGCGATTGGAGAAAATGTTGTTCTTCATACTACATATGAGTTTGATTCTTTAAAAGATGAAAAAGGATTTCCAATTAAGGGAACTGGGCGAATTTTAACAGAAGAAGAAATGATGCAAATTATTGAGTTCTTTAAACAATATCATATTCCATTTATAGATACTATTGTTAATTATGCGGCTAGATGTTATTACCAAAATACTTTATTTGATACTAAAGCTTTACAAAGAAATTAATTTTATTTAAAATAGTGTTGGTGATATTATGTTTTCTTATACTTTAGATAATAAAAGATATCATACACTTAATTACTTTTTTAGAAATAAATTTCATCATAAGGTTTTTAAAGTTGCTTTGAATGCTGGGTTTTCTTGTCCTAATTATAAGATTGGTGGCTGTATTTATTGTGATCACGGAAGTGGAAATCATTATGAAAATATGGATTTGATTAGTCAATTTTACTTAGTTAAAAATCATGTAGAAAAGAAATGGCCTAATTCTCAATATATTGCCTATTTTCAAGCTAATACAAATACTTATGCTCCTGTAGATATTCTAAGAGAAAAATATGAACAAGTATTGACTATTCCTGGGGTTATTGGCCTTGATATTGCTACTCGTAGTGATGCTTTAAATGACGAAGTTTTAGATTATTTAGAAGAGCTTAATAAAAGAACTTTCTTGATGGTAGAATTAGGATTGCAATCTATACATGATGAAACACTTAGGTTTATTAAAAGAGGTCATGATTTTAATAATTTTTTAGAAGCTGTTAAAAAGTTAAGAGAAAGAAATATTTTTGTTGTTGTTCATATTATAAATGGTCTTCCTTTAGAAAATAAAAAAATGATGATTGATACAGTTAAGTGCTTAAATCGCTTGGATATTCAGGGAATTAAAATTCACATGCTTTATATTAATAAAAATACTCAATTAGCAAAGATGTATCAAGATAAGCCTTTTCATCTTTTAACTAAACAAGAATATATTGATATTGTATGTGAACAATTAGAATATTTAGATCCTAAAATTGTTATTATGAGAATTACTGGAGATCCTATTAAAGAAGATGTTATTGCCCCTACTTGGCTTTTAAAAAAGTTTTGTGTTTTAAATGATATTGATAAAGAAATGAAAAAAAGAGATATCTATCAGGGAGATAAAGTTAGTCCTTGATAATATCTCTTATTTTATTTTTTAGTCTTTGAATAGCATTGTCGACTTGTTTATCAGTTTTTCTGGTAATAAGAGCGATAGCACTTCGATCAAAATCATTTTCTAATAATTTAAATATTTCTAGTTCATTATTAGATAAACTATCTTCTATCTTTTTTATTAGTTCATCATAATCTTCTTTAGCAGTTAAACTATATAGAGGGTCTGTTTTTTCATCACTAATTATGTCTTTTAGAGTCATTCCATCTTCATAGTCATAATCTAAAGAATAAAATGAATTTAGAAGTTTGGCCTTTTCTGTGCTGTATTTTTTTATTACTTTTTTTATTCTTCGATCAACACATACTGTAATAAAAGTAGACAATTTTACTTTTTTTTCTTCGTTAAAAGAATGAAGAGCATCACTAAAGGCATATAATGCTTCTTGTTCTAATTCATGCTTGTCAATTCCTAATTGATTAATTAAATTTCGATACTTCTTTATTAAAATATCAATAATATATTTATATTTTGCTACTAGTTCATTTTTGGCTTCTTCATTGTTTTTAAGAGCAAGATGAATTAATTTTTCTTCTTCCATTATATTACTCCTTTAACATACCATAGATTAATATTGCTGCACAAACACTGGCATTTAAACTGTTAATTTTTCCATACATAGGAATCCCAATTATTTCATCACTTATATTTCTTACGATCTGACTTACACCTTTTCCTTCGGCACCAATTACTAATACTTTTTTTGGAGCATAATCAATCTTTCTATAATCTTTTCCATCCATGTCTGCTGTATAAATAAAAAAGAGGTTTTTTTGGAGTTTTTTTAGCGTTTCTCTTAAATTATTTACTTCAACAATTTTCACATTGTTTATTGCTCCAGCACTAATTTTCATGACTGTATCATTTACTCTTACACTTCTATCCTTGGGAATAATAATTCCTTTTACTCCGGCACATTCACAAGTACGAATAATTGCTCCTAAATTATGGGGATCTTCTAAATGATCAAGACATACTAAAAACGGTTCTTCTAATACTTCTTCTAGCTGATAATAGTGATATTCATCCATATCAATGACAATTCCTTGATGGTGTTCTTTGACCATTTTGTTTAATCGAAATTCAGGGGTAAATTCGTATTTTATTTTATTTTCTTTTAAATATGTAAGAATATTTTGATCTTTAAACCCTTCTTTTAAGTAAACTTTATGTATTTTCGTGTTAGGGATTTCTTTTAAAACATTTTTACCACAAACAAGCATGCTATCACCTATGGGTTAGTATAACAAAAAACAAAGAAAAAGTAAAGGTTTTGCAACTTTACTCATAACTTTTAACTATCTTTTTAAACTCATCACCACGATCTTCAAATTTTTGATATTGATCCCATGAGGCTGATCCGGGACTTAATAAAACGATATCTCCACTTACTACTTCTCCTTTTATTTTTTCCATAGCTTCTTTTAAGGTTTGAAAAGCATAAGCCTTAATATTTTCTTCTTTTGCATAATCCATAATTCGATTTCTTACGTCTCCTATCGCATAAATGCATTTTATTTTTGATAAGTATGGATAAAGATCATGAAAATCTTGATTGCGATCCATTCCTCCTAAAATTAAATGAATATTTTCATCAAAACTTTTTAGAGCTGTTATTGTTGCAGTTGGATTGGTTGATTTAGAATCGTTATAATAAGCAACTTCCTTTATAGTACCTACATATTCTATGCGATGTTCAACACCTTTAAATTCTTTTAAGACTTCACTAACATATTTAAAGTCAATCTTTAAGATTTTGGCAACTAAATATGTGATGAGTATGTTTTCATAGTTATGATTTCCCTTTATTAATATGTCTTTAGTGCTTATAACAGGTATATTATCTATATATATTTCTTCTTTCGTATAATAGTTTACATCATCATTAAAATAGATTTTGGTCGATAAAATGTCTTTAGTTAATTTTACAGAGTCTTCATTTGCTTTATTGATGATTGCTATGTCTTTGTTGGTATGATGATTAAAGATTTTCTTTTTAACATTCTTATAAGATTCATAAGTGCCGTGATAATCTAAATGGGTTGGACAGAGATTGGTAAGAATGCTGATATTTGTTTTAAAGTTTTTCATGTCTATTAATTGATGATCAGATATTTCTAATAGTAAAATATCATTTTCTTCCAGTTCATTAACTATCTTTGATAGAGGAGTTCCAATATTTCCTCCTAATTTTACCGGTATCCCTGCTTTTTTTAGAACTTCATAAATCAAAGTTGTTGTTGTTGTTTTTCCATTACTTCCCGTTATTCCTACTATTTTTACAGGATATTTAATATAATGATATGCTACTTCCATTTCATTTACAACAGGTATATTTAATTCTTTGGCTTTTAATACACAAGGATGATTAGGAAATACGGCAGGATTTTTTATTAATACATCATAAGTTTTATCTAGTATTGTCTCCGGTTTATCAGTCTTTAAAAATTCAATTCCTAATTTAATTAGCTCCTCTATTTTGCTTTGCTCTTGCTCTTTACTATCTACAACTATAATTTCATTATTTCCTTTGCTTATTAATTTTGCTACTTCATAACCACTTTTAGCCATCCCCAATATTAATACTTTTTTATTTTTAATCATATTTATCACCTGTTTTAATTATATGATAAAAATAAGAAAAAAGCAATTAACTAGACATAATTGCTTCCATATAATAATAAACATCATCGTGCCAATTTGGATTAGTCGCATATTTGGTATTAATTTGTTCTGGTGTTGTTAAGCCTTTTTTATAGTAGTTATTAGATAAATTAGTAATAAAAGCTTCTAACCCATCTTCAAGTGTAGTAAAAGTAGCATATCTTCCATTGCTAGATTTCATTCCGCCAACATTATTGGCATTTCTAACCAAAGAACTACATGTCCATTTACAGCCAGTTTCTACTAAAATAATTGAAGTGGCAACAACAGGGTCAACTTCTTTTTCTAAAGAAAGTGAGACGATTTTTTGGCCATATCCTTCCAATGTAGAATTTAACACATCATCTATTTTGGTTGCTAATTCACTAAAAGTTAATCCTTTATAAATTACTTTTTCTTCTTTTGGAACATCATATTGTGATATAGGCGTATCACTATAATATGAAGCAGTATCAATAATAATATTCTCTACTAATATTTTTTCTTTATTTGTTTCTTTGTATGTAATAATTAAACTACTTGTTATTAAAGTAACTAGGGCCATTTTAAGCCACATATTTTTCATTTAAATACTTCCTCCTAATTAAAAGTAATTAGTATTTTACCATAGATTTAAATGCTTGTCAAATTTTCTTGGAAGCTTAAATTCTTTCAATATCTGTGATGTCTAATATATTAATTTTATCTCCATTTAAAGTTAGCAGATAATTTCCTGATTTTCCTACTATTGTTGTTTTAATTTGGCCACTTTTTGTGTAAATTAAAACATTGCTTTTATACACGTGATGGATTGATGCAAAAATATGATTGATTTTTTCCATAATATTTTCTTTGCTCATTCCTCGTATTTCTTCATTTTTTCCATAATAGACAGAAGAATTGTTTTTAATCTCCTTATTAATTGGATTGGCATATACGCTTGGTAAATCTTTTTTCATAGAACACCTCTATTACATTTTATGATAAAGAAAAAATTTTGAAACATAATAATAGTATGAAAAAGAAATTAATTAAAGATAAAATATTATTATTTATTCCTATTTTCCTATTAGCTGGTATTTCTTTAATTAATATGATGTTAATTAAAGATAGTGATGCTTATGAAAGTTATTTTTTAAAGCAAACTATATGGTTTAGTTTGGGCTTTTTTGTGATATTTGTTTTTGGATTGTTAAAACCTAAATTCTTTTTTAGTTATGCTAAATATATCTATTTTATTAACGTCCTTTTATTAATCTTGGTTTTATTTTGGGGAACTACGATTAATGGCTCTAGGGCTTGGTTTACTTTCCCTTTTTTCTCTTTTCAGCCTAGTGAACTCATGAAATTTAGTTTAGCACTTTACTTAAGTGAAGTTTTATCGAAAGAAAAGCGAGGAAATATGAAGCAAGAATTTAAGGGCATTATAAAAGTTTTTATTCTTACCTTTATTCCTTCTTTATTCGTCTTTTTAGAGCCAGATACAGGGGCTATTATTATTTATTTTCTTATTATGCTTGGCACTATTTTGGTTTATCATATTCGTTTTAGATGGTATGTATTTTTGGGTATTGGATTAATTTTATTTTTGGGAGTTTTTTGCTATTTATATTATTTTAAGCAAGACTTATTAGTTGATTTAATTGGGACAAGCTTTTTTTATCGAGTAGATCGTATTTTAACTTTTGTTTATCAAGATTCTTTTCAATTAGATCGAGCTTTAATATCAATTGGAACAGCTCATTTTTTTACGGGTAGTTCGGGAGTATATATACCAGAGGCTCCTACTGATTTTATTGTTGCTCTATCTATTAGTAATTTGGGAATTATTAGTTTTATTTTTATTCTTATTAGTTTCTTCTGGTTAAATTTTTATTTTTTAGTAAAATTATTTCAAACTAAATCAAAAAAATATCGAATGTTTATTGCCTCTTTTCTTTTGATGTTTATTTTTGCTCAGATTGAGAATATTGGAATGAATTTAGGCCTTCTGCCAATTATTGGAATTCCTCTTCCATTTGTTAGTTATGGTGGAACTAATATTATTGTTTATTTTATGTTTTTAGGAATTTTAATAAATTTAAAAAAAATCTAAGATTTTCATAATTTTTTTCTTGACAAATACTTATTTTTATTGTACTATACATTCTCGAACATTTAATTTGTTTGAATATTCTTTTCCATTCTTTGATATATACTTCCTTTACTTAACTAATATCAAATTCTACTAATTCAAACAATAAATGTTTTTTTATTTGCTATTTAGCCCTTTTGGGGCTTTTTTTCTTGTAAAATATAAGTATTGATTAGTTCTTTCGTTGCTTTATCTTTTTTTACTTCATATACATATTCTTCTAAAACATTTTCTTCTTGTTCTTCTAAAACATATATTTTATTATCTTCTACTTTAGATAATATTTGTTTTTCTTTATCATAAAAGATGTTTTCTTCTGTTTTATATTGCTTAGTTTGATCATAAACTAATATATTTTCTAATATTTTTTTTCTTTCATCATTCCAAACAAAATATTCTTCTTTTAAGTTCTGGATATTTGAACTAATTTTAACTAATAAATAATTTTTATCAGTTTTTAATACAACAAGATCTTCTTCATCAATTATTGGATAACTTAATGTTTTTTCATTAAATATTTCTTCTATACTATTTTCCTTTAGTTCTTCTTCTAATATTTTATTTAATATTTTAAAGCCATCTAAATATAAAGTTAGTGTTAAAGTGTTTTCATTATAACTATAAACATTTTTTAACCTATGCCTTTTTCCATTTAAATTAATATTGAATGTTTCACTTAATTCATTTGTAGTCATATTACTTGTAGCTTTCTCAATACTTTTTATTTTAATTACTGTTTGAGTGTCTTTTATTTTTTGATGCATTAATGTATAAGATGTTATAAAGATGATAGCAATTGATGATATTACTAATAGAATTGAACTGATTATTTTCATAGGCATTCCTCACTTATATATTATTATATCAGCTACAAAGGCTTTTTAAAACAAAAAATAGCTACTTTTATTAAGTAACTACTTAAATATGTTAAATAATTTAGCTTTTCCAGAACTACTGCTGTTTAATCTTGAAAAACCTAGCGCTACTAAAAAATCATCTAAGATTTGTTCGTGCTCTTTTTTATCATCTAAATATGGAATATTAAAAAATACTTTCGTGTTAGCTTCATGCTCAAAATCATTGATATCTTTGTTTGTTAAAACACTTTTGTTTAAAACTACTTTTTTATCTTTTAGCTTTTCAAAAATATCTCGATCTTGACGAATTATTTTGTTTAACTTAATTAAACCTGGTTCAATTAAATAAATAATATCATTGCATAAATTTTCTTGATTTGAATCATTTAAATCTATAAGAATTACTTCAGCATCAGGATTATTGGCAATATTAAAAGATAAATCAAGTGATGTTGTTGATTTTAAGCTTTTATCGTTTAAATATTTAAAATCTTCTTTATCTACTTCTAAGGCTACAACATTATATGCTACTTCTAGATGGCGCTTTAACATGTATACTAAAGTAGTTGAGCCTGCATGAGATGTAACATTTTTTACACCTAAAATTCTAAGCCCTCCACTTCCTGTTCCTGTAAATGAATCGTATTCTATTACTTTATCATCACTATTGTTTAGATTATGATATTGAGCTACATCTTTATATGAGTTTGGATTATCTATTAAGAATTTTACAGCGTTAATATTTCTAGTAAAATTATATATCCCCATTGATACTAATCCGGATAAATAACTACCACTGTTTACCATAGCCGAATCGTCTAATAATAGAATTAATTTACTTGGATCAAAGTTTACTGATAGTTTTTGAATGTTTTTAATATTTTGATATCCTTTAATCGCCGTAATATCAATAATCATTTTATTAAAATAGAAGTTAGTAAAAATACTTGCTAATTCTTCCGCTTCAAATTCGCCATTAATGCTTTTTATGACATCTATATCTAGTGTTGCTAACATGTTTTGGTATTTATTTGAGACAATAACGTTCATATTTATTCCTTCTTTCTAATCTCCTATAGCTTTTTTATAATTATCATTATCTTTTGATTGAAAGTTACTAGTACTTCCCTTTATTGAAAAACTTGATATATTACCGAGAATTGGTAAGTTAAAACGATAAAAAATAGTAATTTGATAGTAATTTGTTGTATTGGCTCCATCATATTTTTTAACACAATAATAATAATCTAATCCTTCCTTGGCTTCTTCCAAATAAAAGCTTGATAGATCTCTTGATCCGTAGATCCCTGTTGCATCTTCCCCTTCCTCTACGCATATTCCTGTTGTACTATATGTGGAATAAGTTAAATAATTGTTTACTAATTCTATAGATGTATCATTTAACCCTTCGTATTTTTCGAACATATCAATCATTTCATTTTTAATTTTCACTGAGCGGGAATAATTTAGAGTTAAAATCATAAATCCTACAAACAAAAGTATAAATAAGATCATCAGCTGAATAATCCATGTTCCTCCAATTGAATTCCTCATGATCTCACTCCTCTACACCATGGGTATCGACTTGGGTCTCCAATTTGGTCTTTGCATTCATTCGGATCATAAATTCTCGCTGTTTCTCCATATATGGTTAAGTCAAAGACACTTCTAATAATTGGGAGATCTAATTGATAAAACACTTTTATTTGATAATATAGGGCATTGGGAAGTTCTGAGTTTGTATTAACTTTTATTGCTTTCACACAAAAAGCAGAATTATTATAATCAATTTGCCCTTCACGATTGTATCCAACCCATCCTTCATCTATGTCACATGTACCCGTGCTCCGATAGTTTGCTTCTCTAAAATAATCTGTGATTTGAGAAGCAAAATTATAACAATTATTGGTGTTATTGGGTTGAGACGCTGTACATACTCCTCCTTGATTCCGAATAATATTTAAGATTTCATTTTTAACATTATATGCCTTAGAATAGTTAATTGACATGCTGATATAACCGGCAAAAAGTAAAACAAAGACAATAACAATATTAAATAATGATATTCCACCTATTGCCTCTTTCATTTATACCACCTTTAATTAACCTTTCCAAGCGCATGTAATATCATGCTGTGTTCCATCTTCATCGCGATAAGTACAGATTGCCTCACCATTTCGAGGAGTTGTTCCTGCTTTGGGGCAAACTGCCTCATCACATCTCGTATTTTGTGAAAAATTACTTCGGATTGTAGGCCAAATTACCGAAAAGAAAAAAAAGGACAACAAAGCCACTATCGTTACAACAATTACAGTTAAATTAAGTTCTCCTGTTGCCTCTTTCATTTAACTTATCCTCCGTTTTTAATTAACTAGCTGCGTTTCCACCAGCGCTTCCGCCAGCGCCATTCTCTGAAAAGTAATTCGTACAATCTACCGTTTGAGTATCTCCTTCTTCATCAACGTATGTACATTTATCTAGTCCATCATCACAATTTGCCATTGCACAATAAGTACTAGCTTTAATAGAGTTTTGAATGCCTGGCCATACAAACGCATAGAAGAATGCTGCTACGGCTGCGATTGCTACTACTGTAACAACTGTCATGTTTAATTCTCCAGTCGCTTCTTTCATATATTATTTCCTCCTTTATTTTTCTTTCTATTATTTATTATAACTAATTTTTCGTAAAATATCAATATCGACATTTACATTTTTGTCAAATTCATTTTAAATATTGATATTTATGATTTAAAATGTTGTATTTTTATCTTGTTTTATGTTATATTTATAGAGAAAGAGTTGATGATGGTGGATAGTAAAGAAATAAAAATATTAGAATTTTTTAAGGGATTAGGAACTGTTCTTCTTTATTATGTGATTAGTCTTATTATGGGTAGACTTATTGGGAAGTTTTATTATCATGATAATATTGTTGTTGCTAGTTTAGCACAGATTTGTCTTTATGTTGTATTGCTTTGTGTACTGGGAATTATTTATCATAAAAGATTAATTCATGATTTTAAAAGCTTTAAAGGAGATTATGTTGGGGTGGCACTTAAGAATTGGATTATTGGTATAGGTGTTATGTTTATATGTAATCTTATTATATCGAGTGTTGTTGGAGGAATTGCTAGCAATGAAGAAGCTAATAGAAATCTAATAGCTAGTTATCCAGTTAGTAGTTTTATTACTATGGTTTTTTTAGGACCATTAATAGAAGAGATCACCTTTAGGGCTAGTTTTAAGAAAGCATTTAATAAATGGTACTTATTTGCTCTTGTAACAGCACTTATTTTTGGCTCTGCACATATTTTGTCTTTTTTTACTACCGGTGATTTTTTAGAACTTCTTTATCTGCTTCCTTATAGTGCTTTAGGTTTTTTCTTTGGTAAGGCTTTTTTTGAAACCGATAACATTTATACTTCTTATCTTGTTCACATGATTCATAATGGGGTGTGTGTTATCTTGCTTCTTATTTTGAATACGTTAGGGTGATATTATGAATAAGAGTGTTAAGGTTAAAGTAAAGCCAAGAAGATTTATTAAGGTTTTGGTTTTTGTAATTATTTTCTTTGCCCTTCTTTTTGTTTATGCTAAATATATAAATACTCATGGATTAAAAGTTCATGAAATAGCCATTTATGATGAAGAGCTAAATCAAGCTTATCAAGGACTTAAGATTGTACATTTTTCAGATTTACATTACGGGATGACAACTTTTATAGATGATATTAAAAAACTAGTTCAAGAAATTAATTTGATAAATCCTGATATTATTGTCTTTACTGGAGATCTATTTGAATCTAAAAATGTTTCAGATGAGGATGTGAGCTTACTAACAAAATATCTTGATCAGTTAGAAGCTCGCCTATTTAAGTTTGCTGTTATTGGTGATCATGATGAAGCCTATTTGGACGTTTATCAAACTATTTTAGAAGATAGTAATTTTATATTATTAGATAATGAAGTAAAGCTAGTTTATGATCAATGTAGTGAGCCTATACAATTTGTTGGCTTGAGTCATTCTAAAGATATTGATGACTTATATAATCCCAATTATTATACGATTACAATTATGCATAAGCCTGATTTAATCAAAAATATTCCTAACAGTAACCTTGTTTTAGCAGGCCATTCTTTGGGTGGACAAATTAAAATACCTTTTTTAGGAGGGATCATTAAGCGTGATGGAGCGAATACTTACATTAATGAATATTATGAAGTAGAGGGAAAAAAGCTTTATATTTCTAATGGAATTGGGACTCAAAATTTTGGATTTAGACTTTTTAATCAACCATCTATTAATTTTTTTCGCTTATAAAACATAAGAATTAACTTATGTTGTTTTGCTGTATTTTTTACACCACAGACCTTAATATCCTTTTATCTTAACTTCCTTATTTAAATATAAATGAAATTGATAAGCTCTATGCATTTTCATTATAATCATCCCTGATAAATTGGCCAAAAGATATCAAAGTATTCTATATGAAGCAAAATCTGGATAGCCAAACGGTATTTATTTTCTGTAGAATGTACGAATATGTATTTATGCGCATAAATTCTATTGAAAGTGTTTTCCTATAAAGCAAAAATAAAGGACTACTTTTCGTAATCCTTTTTTAGTTGGAATTTAAAACTTCATTTATTTTTGTAGTTGCATTTATTACTGTTTCATTATCTGGGTACATAACATATAGTTTTGTTCCACCATAAGAATATGTATAATCTAGAGCATCTGTACCATTTAAACTAATATTTTCTATTTCCCAACTAGGCATTTTATCTATTTGCATCTTAATAAATTCTGTTATATCATTAGTTTCTAGGTTTGTCATGAATGACCCTGATAAAGCATTTAATAAACTTGTGTATTTGGTAATAATTGATGGGCTTATCGCTTTATTAATTATCGCTTCAATCATTGCTGCTTGATTTTCTACTCTTACTCTATCACCACCATTAAAGCTTTTACGCTCTCTTACAAACGATAAAGCTTTTTTTCCATCAACAAAGTTATAACCTTTGGTAAATGCATAGCCATCTTGAGAAGTAAAACTATATTTAGAATAAACATTTACACCTCCTAATGCATCAACAATATCTATAACTGAGCTAAAATTTACTTTTACATTATAATTAATTTCAATGTCTAATAAATTTTCTATGGTCGCTACACTTTCTTCAATACCATATATTCCAGCATGAGTTAATTTATCTTTGGCATTTTTACTTGCTAATGTTACGTAGTAATCTCTTGGAATTGAAGTAATAAGAATTTTATGAGTTTTGGGATTAACTGTTATTACCATGTTTACATCACTACGAGATACACTACTTACCAAACCATAAGTATCTATTCCTGAGATATAGACATTAAAAGCTTGTTGGGTTATATCAACTTCTTCAGCTGTATCTTCAGTTTGGATATCGATAGAAAATTCATCAATTACTTTGTATTCTTTATTAAATTTTGGATCACTTTCATTGATTAAGGTAAGTATAGAATTTTCAATTAACATTCCTTCTACTTCATTTGCCAAAAATGTTTCTTTTAACTCTGTTATATTATCATTCGTGATAAATTCAGGTGAAATATCTTTTTCAATGTGTTTTTTGGCCTTTTTAAGTCCTTCTGAATTAAATTCTAAACTTCCTATGGTTTTTTTATCTAAATTTTTTAATTCTTCAATATTACTATTTTCTAATACTAAAACACTGTAGTTTTCTGTTTTGTAATTAGGAAAGCCTAATTTTTTCAAAAAACCAATTGTATTTAATTCATAGATAATAATTAAAACTAATAAAATAATATATAAAATAGAAAGAACTGTGCCTATCGCTCTTTTCTTAACTCCTCTTTTTGCTAATATTAGAGAAGAAAAAATTGCTGCAAATAAAATTAATAAAATACATAATACTAAGAAATATTCTCCTGGTAAAATATCAATAAATTTAAATAATCCTAAAGTAATTATTGTGATGATTGCCATAGCAATTGTTAAAAATTTAAAAAATGGAATTATTTTTTCTTTTCTTTTGGTCATATTGCCTCTCCTTAATCTGCTTTTATTATATCATATTATTGAAAATAAGAAAAATTTATAAAACATTTAAGACAAAATAAGTAAAGTAAATGTATAATAAAATGTAGCCACTGCCAAAAAATAGTGCTCCTATTACATCACTTAAATAATGAACACCTAAATAAATACGAGAATAAGCTACAAATAAAATCAGAATGCATAAGACAAGAATTAAAAAGATCTTAATTGGTAGAAATAAACTACTTAAGATTAAAAAGAAGATTAGTAATCCATAAAATATTAAAGCTGTCATGGTGTGCCCTGATGGATAGCTATATCCTTTTTCTTTTACTAGGCGATTTATGTTTGGCCTTTCTCTTTTGAATATGTTTTTTAATATTCCAATTAATCCCCACATGATTAGTATATTTATGATTATTATTAAAGACATTGCTTTGTTTTGTAAAAAAATGAAAGAACATAGGCAGAGGAAAGCGATAAATTTAGCACTGGCTAGAAATGTTATACATATCAATAGTATCGTTTTATATTGGGCTATATGAATAATATTATAAAAGCTCTGATCTAATTTAATTAAATATCCTTTTTTCATTAGGATAGACCATATTAAAAATAAGATTAATAACAAAATAGACATTAATATCATATATCATCACTTTATTATTATATACTAAAATTAGGTATTTTATCTAGTGCATTTTGCCTTTTTGTGTTATAATTATTTTGTTATTTGCCTGTGTGGCGGAATTGGTAGACGCGCTGGACTCAAAATCCAGTGGTAGCAATATCGTGTGGGTTCGAGTCCCACCACAGGCACCATTTAGTGTTTAAAAAGCTCTTATTTTAAGGGCTTTTTTCTTTTGTTACTCCCAAAATTACTCCGACTTGAGTTTTAAATATATGAATTGTAAAAACTTAAAGCAAAAATTAAATAGAAAACTTTACTGTAAAAAATTAAAAAGAGATATCAAGATATCAGAATGCAGTAATTGTAAATATAAAGAATATTTAATTAGATCGAATTCTACCAAATTGAAAAATAGAACAAGCAAGCAAGCTAAATTAGAAAGAGATAGATTTAGTATATTAACTAACGATTTAGACCATTGCGTTATATGTGGATCTAAGAAAGATCATTTACATGAAGTGTTTTTTGGAAGAAATAGACTTAATTCTATTAAGTATGGTTGCGTGATTCCACTCTGTTCTTCACACCATATTGAAATGCATAGAAACAAGGAATGGCAAGAATATTGGCATGTCATAGCACAAAAAAGATTTATGGAGTATTACCATAAATCTATTGATGAGTTTATTGAGATATTTAAGATTAATTATTTGTAATTTTTAATTTACCTATTTAAAATATAACTTGCTTCTATGTATCTATCAATTTTATTTTTACTAATTGGGTAAATTGTAGAAATATAAGTATCTTTATTTTTTCTTAAATTCAATTTTACAACAACACAAACATTTTCATCTATTTCTTTAAAATACATCAAAGAATTTCTATGAGGGTCATAATAGACAAAATAGGGATTAGCAATTATATTTGATATATTTGAAATAGTATTATTATAACTATCGACACTTTCAAATTCAGGGATATGTTTTGCAATATGCAAATACAAATCAAGTGATTGTACTATCTCTTGACCGCGATAATCATATAATTCATACCGTTCTACTACTTCATCAGATATTCTTCCTACTATTTTATTAATTCTTCTTTTTGCCAATTTAACCCACACTACTTTCATAAAAATAGCCCACAACATTAAGTTATGGGCTTTTAGAATAGGTGTAGTCTCCCAGTCCTACATGTATTCTTTCGGATAAATCCTACTCAAACCCCTTTCGAGGCGTTAGTGCAAGAAGAAAATTTACACCCTAACCTATTCTTACTAATATTATGTTAGAAAATCATAATATTACACAAAAAATGAGAGTAAAATCAAAGCACTTCCTTTTTTGTATTCTTACTATAGCATTCTTTTTTGAATTTTTCAATAAAAAAATTGAATTTTTAATAAATTTTATTGATTTTTTAATAAATTTAATGTTTTTTGGTGTTTTTGAATCTTTTTAAATACGTTTTAGTTCGTTTAAATATTTCTAAATATTATTTGAGGCAACAAAAAAGAGGTATGCTAGCATTACACTAACATACCTTTTTAAATGTGAAAATACATCTAAGCCATATTCATTATAGCTTAATTTTAATCTAATTTCAATAATTTCTTCCAAGTGTACATCTTCGCTGTAACAATTCCGTCTTGATATTTAGTGGCAAGGCCAACATCTTTTTGGTATTTTTTAATACAAGCTTTCATGTCTTTACCAAACTTGCCATCCACTCCACAGCTTCCTAAATCATAGCCCAAACTTTGTAAATAGACTTGTAGTGGTCTTACTGCTTTGTGATTCCATCCTGTACTTGTTGATATGGTTGGCGTTTTGGATAAGGTTTCGGGTCCAGCGATGCCATCTACATTAGCTCCAATTGCTGTTTGTAAATCACGTACAAAAGTAGTATAAGCATCTACGCTTGGTAAATCGGCATCTATGTAGTTTGTTGGGTCTATTTTGGTATCAGATGTATCCCTCACTTCAAAATGCAAGTGAGCTCCGTATGAATTACCAGTATTACCCATATAACCGATAACTTGTCCCTTTTCTACTTTATCCCCTTTTTTAACAGCAACAGAGCCATATTTCATGTGAGCGTATAAGGTATAATATCCGTTTGGATGTTTGATTTTTACATAGTTTCCATAGTCTCTTGAGCCTGGATTGTTCTTTTCATAATTGGATACTACTCCTACTACTTCACCTTCCGTATGAGCTACGATATAGTCTAAATAACCGCTATTGTTAGACTTCCCATTATCACCTATAATATCGATTCCATTATGTTTGCCAGCCTTATATTTTTGGCTTATTTTGTTGTTATATTTTTGCAGAATTCTACTCATCTTCTACCACCTCATCATATTCTTCCACATAATTTTCTGGTATTGTGTATTCTACTTCAATTTTTTCTTCCATTGTTATTCACTCTCCTTATTTATTTTTTATATTGATTAAATCTGCAATACCACCAGCGCCCATAGTTGCTACAATACAAAGTACTAGTGATTGTAATAAGTTAGGCTCTATTTTTGTAAAATAGCAAAGTAAACCTGAAATTATACCAATTAGAACGTTCTGTAATGGTATAAATTTATTTGGTATGCTATCTACAAACAATTTAGTAATTGAACCTGCTATATAAGCGATAATAGCTATTACTATTACATATGTTATTTCCATATTCTCACCTCACCTTCTCTAATTGTTCTTCAATCAATTCTTTTAAATTTAGTACAATATCCTTGTCGTGCTCAGTTAAAATGTTGTACTTATTTTTAACGAATTGAACTGCTAAAAAACCAACTGGCTCTCCCATGGCATTATTCAAAATAACGTCATAAAACGAATTGATTTTCATATCTTTTTTTAACTGATAGGTCGATGGCATTTCTTCCTTCATATCTTCTAAGTTTTTAACCTCTAAAAATCCATCATTCATAAGTGTGCTTACAAATCTTGATAAACAGCTAAGAGGTATTGATTGTAAAAAACTCTGTTTTCTTGAAATGCCAGAACGCACCACTTCATAAGAACAACTAGTCTTTAAAGCACTTCTTCCATTGGCATAATGACCGCCGTTGTGAAAGTCGTAAACTTGCACTCGATCAGCATTTAGTTG